>CAUJCT010000052.1 GCA_963169345.1 Bacteroidota bacterium | reverse complement strand
AAGTTAACAAAATAAAGTTCTGTGCAATCTGCGTCAAAAATGTCCTCATCATTCACATACCACAACGCAATCAATTCCACCGCGACACAATTCAGCCTTTCAGCCTTTCAGCGCGAAGCATTCAACCATTCCCCACGACTTAACGACTTAACCTCTCTACCGCGCCACAATTCAGCCATTCAGCAGTTCTCCCTTCAGTGGATTCCAGTTTGCGCAAGCAAACTATTGGCCGTGTCAAGGGAAAATATCTTTTCTGTGTGTTTTGCGTGTTCTTTTCCAGTTCTGCGTTCAACATGTCTTATCTACCGCGACACAATTCAGCCTTTCAGCCCTTCAGCTATTCAGCCATTCCATACGACATAACAACTCCGTTTTTTAACGCAGATTGCGCAGATATTTTTTATTCGATTATCCTATTAACAGGTGTAATATTAAAGATTTCTTTATCGAACTATCTGCCATAAGCGGAAGGATGGCGCTGAAAGATTCGCAGATGATTTTGGGTTTCTTAAATTAATTGAGGGATAGTACAGATAGAATTGGGATAAAGAAGTTCTGTGCAATCTGCATCAAAAAAGTCCTCAACATTAATGGAAGATAAACTGTTGATTTCCTCATAACTTTTCGCGACATCTGCCGGTTTCCTGCAAAGCAGGTATACCGGAACAAATCCATTAAAACAAAAAGTTAACAAAATAAAGTTCTGTGCAATCTGCGTCAAAAATGTCCTCATCATTCACATACCACAACGCAATCAATTCCACCGCGACACAATTCAGCCTTTCAGCCTTTCAGCGCGAAGCATTCAACCATTCCCTACGACTTAACGCCTTAACGACTTAACAACTTAACTCATTTTCCCCTATTTTCGCTACTATGAAAATACTGACTTATAATGTCAATGGGATACGCTCCGCAATGAGTAAAGGTTTTACTGATTTTCTTGAAAAAGAACAACCAGATGTGGTGTGCCTTCAGGAAATTAAAGCCCTTGCCTCGGATATCGACCACGAACCTTTTGAGAAATTAGGCTATCACTGCCATTGGTTCCCGGCTATTAAAAAAGGCTATAGCGGTGTTGGCATTCTGAGTAAAATTAAACCCGACAAAATCACTAAAGGGATGGGACACGATTTGTTTGACAGCGAAGGAAGAGTGCTGACAGCTGAAATCAACGGTCATAGAATCATGAGTTGTTACTTCCCTTCCGGCACAACCGGTGATGTCCGCCAACAAGTTAAATACGAATTTTTGGATGCTTTTTACAATTTCATTTATAAAGATGAACTTAAACAATTGATAGTATGTGGCGATTACAATATTTGCCACAGACCCATTGATATACACGACCCGGTAGGCAATAAAAACTCAAGTGGTTTCCTGCCTGAAGAACGCGCCTGGATGGATAAATGGTTTGACAATGGCATGCTCGACTCTTTCAGACACATCAATCAGGAACCGCATCATTACACCTGGTGGAGCTTCAGAGCCGCTGCCCGCTCAAGAAACAAAGGCTGGAGAATCGATTATATTTCAGTAAGCGAAGATTTAAAAAAACATCTCAAAGGTGCCGAGATTTTAAGTCAATATGTGCATAGTGACCACTGTGGTTCCACTATACAATTATGATTAAATTCATTAAAAATATTTTACCAAAGCAGTTCAAGCAATTCTTATGGTTTGTTTTTAAATCACCTCAAAGACTATGGCCAGAGCTGGGTTATTCAACACTACTCACCGATTTCAGAGGCTGGCTAAGCACCCGGAGAACACCTCAGCAACTCAACAAAATCACTATCTGTATTGGAATAAAAAACAGGTCAGTCAACCTTATTGACTTTGTCATACAATCTGCAAACAATTGCGAACACAAAGAACTAATAGCATTTTCAATTTACGATTGTGGAAGTAATGATATAGAAAATCTTGAAAAATCAATCAGAGAATTGTGGCAAGGCGACCTTATATTTAACAAAGAAGACATTGCTTTTGCAAGAAGTATAGCATTTAACCGTGCTGTCAATGCAGCAAAAGATGGGTTAATTTTAGTTTGTGATGCCGACATGAGTTTACCCAAAGACATCGTTTTGAAAGTCAATAAATATGTCAGCACAAATTCTGCCTGGTTCCCTCATGTTTGGTATACCAATGAAGATGGCAGTGGTCGTTATTACACCGAAAGCACCGGAATGATGGCCTGTTATAAATCAGACTACATCAAAACCGGGGGAATGGATGAAACAATTAAAGAATGGGGAAAAGAAGACTGGCTCCTGTTCTTCTCCTTTTATAAAATCGGAAAGGCCTGTATTCGAAGTAATGAACCAAATTTCATACACCATTACCACAAAAGTCTCAGGCCTGAAAATTTTCAGCCTTTGTTTTAAACCTTTTCAAAATAGCAATGTCCAATCAGCATGAATAAATTCGCTTTAACTTTTGGTATCCTTACCGTTGTATTGATAAACGCCTGTAAGAAAAAGGAGGATAGCACTGAAATAACAGCTGTTCAGAGGACATTTTCCGGCAGAATAGATTTAGACAGACTTCACAGCTATGCCGGTCAATCACGACCCGCTTACATTACATTAGACAACTCAGGTGCCAATCCTATCTCAGACAAAGGTGCCACATTGGGAAGAGTTTTATTCTACGACAAGCAACTTTCCGTCAACAACAATATTTCATGCGCCTCTTGTCATTTGCAGCAATATGCATTTAGTGATACATCAGTTGTAAGCAAAGGTGTCAATGGCACAACAGGAAGACACAGCATGCGTTTGGTCAACAACAGATTCTCACAGGAAATGAAATATTTCTGGAACGAGCGGGCCAATTCTCTTGAAGAGCAAACCACTATGCCCATTCAGGACCACAATGAAATGGGATACTCCGGTGAGAATGGAGATCCTGATATCAACGACCTGATTGCAAAACTCAGTCAGATTGATTACTACAAAGAGCTATTCAAATTTGTATACGGCAGTGAAGAAATTACTGAAGTTAAAATGCAAAATGCACTATCCCATTTCGTGCGCAGTATACAATCTTTTGATTCAAAATATGATTTAGGAAGAAGCAGTGTTGGTGCAGACGGACCTCCTTTTCCGAATTTCACACAACAGGAAAACATGGGTAAAAATTTATTTCTGGCAGCTCCGGTTTTCGACAATCAGGGTAAAAGAACAGGCGGAGGACTTGGATGTCAGGGTTGTCACAGAGCACCTGAATTTGGTATCGACCCCAATACAAAGAACAATGGCATCATCAACAGTCTTGCCGGTGGATTCGATTTGTTCAACACCAAATCACCGGGGTTAAGGGACCTTGTAGGCAAAGATGGAAATCCCAACGGACCGATGATGCATACTGGTCAATTCAAAGATTTAAAAACCCTGATTGGACATTATGGCAATATTGTCGTAGGGCCAAACAATAACAACTTAGACCCTAGATTAACACCAAACGGATTTGGACAGCAACTGCAGCTCAATCAAACAGAAGTGGATGCAGTAATAGCCTTTCTTAAAACTTTAACAGGAACAAATGTCTATATAGATGAAAAGTGGAGCAATCCCTTTTAATAGGCATAGTCGGCCAGGTATTCAAACTCATGCGTCAATTTACCGGATTTGCAGATAGTGGCATTCTGAATAACGACACTTTCAGGCTTGAGTAATTCGGGCACAACATATTCAATAAGCATGGCACCAAAACCTTCGCTGGCATCACGTGGCAATTCAGCCGGAAGATTGCTGACAGCCATAATATCGATACTGCTTTCCTGAAAGGGCTCACATTCTTTCATAGTCATTGGATCATAACCAAAAACTGGATTTGAAATTTTGGTATCTCTTATGGTGATTGGCACACTCCCATTGATATCGCAACTGATATCGGCAATTACTTTAGTGCGAAACGTAGACATTCTTGTATCGTTTTCAGAAAACAATCTGTCCATGCGTTCATCCCAGTAAATGCCATTGATGAGCATATCGCATTGCGGCAGATAATATCTGAAAACACATCTGTAACGTGTAGGGTCGTGGTGAAAATCGCTTCTGTCATACGCCTTTCCATCAATTCTCTCGTATAGATTTTCAGTAAGAAGCTGAGCAAATACAGGTTCTGAAAAAACCTTCGTTAAAATATCAGAAGCTGTCACTTCCTTAATACCTGCCTCTTTTAACAGTTCAAGAGCACCCAATGATACCCTTCCATTACCAGTTAATACTATTTTAATATTAGGCAGATTGAGCTTTTTAAGTTCCTTTTTCAACTCAGCATAATCAAGACATTGATGAGCGGGTTTCATCTCAAATGACTTAAATTTTTTGCCCCAGGTAATTAAGCCGTTATAAGCACCCACAACACCAGCAAAGCGGCCAAAACCAAGTATTCTGTCACCATTCTTCCATCTCAGAGTTTCATAGTCAACCAGGGTGACATTTTGCTTGATCATTGTTTGCATCAGCAACTTGTTATGGGCTTGTTTTTTAATGGTATGAGAAAAGAAGAGATAAGTTTTGCCAGGCAATAAATTGGCAGGTGGGACTTCTTTAATTCCAAACAAATAATCACAATGCGACAAGTCTTCACATACTTCTACACCTACTTTTTGGTATAGTTCATCAGGAAAACAACGATCTGCTGAAGATTGAATATAAATAGACATTTGGGGATATTGCGCTTTCAATTCAGCACATTGAGCAGGAGTAAAAGCCACACGACGATCAGCTGGTTGCTTTTCTTCGCGTATCAGACCAAAAGAGACTTTCATGTTTGCAAAGATAAGCTTAACAACTTAAGAGCGAAAATGCAATCAAAACAAGATGAAAGGGAGTTTAAATTTTTACAACAAACTATACAATAAATTTATGCCTAAATTCAAGTATGGACCTTCGTGTTTTTTTGAATTTGCAAACCACCCATTGTTAAAATACACCTGATCAACATCATCATTAACAATAATCTGATTATTGGTATAACCAATCTCAACCTGTAACTCAGCATATAAGCGATTGTAAACTCTTTCTCGTTGAACTGTCAAAAATCCAATTTTAAATTTGCTTTTTCCAATATCTGTCTGTTTGTACTGGCTAAATTCAAACAAGGACATAGACTCATCATAACGCATATAGTCTTTTATCTCAGCTTTAATATAAGATGCTCTCAATCCAATATAAGAATGCAACTTCTTTCCTATTAATACCATGCTTTGTGCAGCTATAAAAAACCCTTTAGCACGGGTATTCTCCACTGTTGATCTTAAAGGTACTCCAAATTCTACAGAAAACATTAACGGAATAGCCGACTTAACTCCAATCTCAACACCTATACGGGGAACCAAAAAATCTCTGGCTTGAAAACTCCCCAATGGCAATCTTAAACCAATAGTTGCCTTATTTATATCTTGACTGTTAAGAAACGTCGAGTAAATCAAAAAGTATATAAAAACGGGTAATTTCAACTTATATAACATTTCGGTTTCCTTAATTTTCTTTTTTCCCAACCATAAAACAATTTACCAATTTCGTTTGGACATTCGATGTATATCTTTCTGCCAATATTAAACAATCCTTTTTCTATTTGGAGCCAACATCCATATTCAGGAAAGACCGTTCTTTTTGAAAAATCAAAAACCTGTAATTCGGGGCTTAAATCTGATTTCAATCGCATCTTTGCTTTTCCTATTGTAGATAAAACAATCAATGTAACGGAATCTTCACGACTAGCTGAAACAGCACCCTTGATATGTAAAAACATCACTTTATTGTTTTTAAATAACTGTACCCCCCTATAAGTGATAACCAGCATTGAATCAAACCCCTTCATCATAATTCTTTCCGGAACAGCACAAGTTTCAAAAGAGTCTATCCTGTTAAATGTATCAAATGAAAATATTGATTTAAGAGACAAACCAGTATCAATACTTAATAGTCCATATCCACTCACTTCATCCGGAACAGAGGCATAATCGTCTTTCGTACAAGCATGAATCGAAATCCCTATTAAAAGCAATAAAACCCATTTCATAGCAATCCAAATTTAAAGCCTTTTTTCTGAAATAAAAAAACAACAAGAAATGCGAGTAAATTGACTGTTAAAGTAGTTTTCAAAAAAAATCGCATAAAGTTTATATAGTACCAATTTGTATTCACATCAAAATTCTAAGTCCTTATAAATAAGTTACATTTCCGAAGGCATATTGAAAAAGTAGGTGAAATCTTTATTTTTGAGGAAAAAAAATCATGAAATGGATTGGAAGACGCCAAAGTGACAACGTTGAAGACAAGAGAGCTTCAGGGGGAAGTAAGGCCATCATAGGTGGTGGATTGATTGGAGTTATCATTCTTGTGATAAAATTACTGTCCGGAAACGGCGATGGGGCTGATGTGCTCAATCAGGTGCTGCAACAGCAAATGAATCAAACCCAACAAAACACCTCTCCTGTCAATCCGGCTGATGACAGTTTAGCTGCATTTGTATCTGTTGTTTTAGCGGACAATGAAGACGTGTGGAACAGTCTTTTTAGAAATGCCAACCAACAATACGAGGAGCCCAAGTTGGTTTTGTTCAGAGATCAGGTTGAGTCAGGTTGCGGTCAGGCAGGTAGTTCAGTCGGACCATTCTATTGTCCTGCAGATAAGCGTGTATATATTGACCTAAGTTTCTTTGAGGATTTGAAAAACAAACTGGGCGCACCGGGTGATTTTGCCTGTGCTTATGTCATTGCCCATGAAGTCGGTCACCATATACAAAACTTATTGGGCGCATCCGATAAAGTACATGCCTTAAACGGGCGCCTGAGCGAAAAGGAATACAACAAATATTCGGTAGCGCTCGAATTGCAAGCTGACTTTTATGCAGGTATCTGGGCACATTACAATCAAAAAATGAAAGACATATTAGAAGAAGGAGATATAGATGAAGCTTTAATGGCAGCAAATGCTGTAGGCGACGACAGATTGCAAATGCGTTCGAGCGGACAGGTAGTTCCTGACGCCTTTACACATGGCACTTCCAAACAAAGGATGTACTGGTTCAAGCTGGGTTATACCAGCGGAGACATCAGCAAGGGCAACACATTTGAAGAAATGGGTTTGGAATTGTGATATCTTGAATGACAAATCTAAATATTGATATTTTCACTCAACTCACATATTTACGATATTGACCAGATGAAATTTATTCAAGTACAATGTGACAATTCGGCAATGCCTTTTTTATACGGGCTTTCTCTGCAGCATCAAACAGATTGCCTACAATGATGAGCGTCTTTAAGTTTTTTAAGCCTTCCAGATTTTGAGGCATAGTCTTTAATGGATTGCCACTCAATAACAACATCTCAAGATTTTCCAATTGACAAAGACTTTCTGGCAATTGCTCAATTTCATTAAAAGAGAGAATGAGTGTTGTCAATTGTTTCAGGTTGCCAATTTCGGATGGCAATGACTTTAATTTATTTTTTTCGAGATTCAACACTTTCAGTCCATGATCTTTAATCGGCAACAAATTATTTAAATCCTTAATCTGATTATTGGATAGATTCAAATTTAATAGATTGTTCATTGAGCTAAGAGAACACTCAATTTTATTGATTCTATTATCATTTAGCTCTGCATAGCGAAGGTTCACCATCTTATTCAGTTGTAATGGCAATACACGAATTACATTAAACGATGCAAATAAATTTTGTAATTGGTTCAGCCTACCAAATCCTGCATTGATAGTATCTATTTTGTTTTTCGCCATGTCTAACTGCTTTAACTGATTTAATTTTCCGAAATCATCTGGTATAGCACTTAATTTATTGTCGCGGATATTAAGTTCTTCAAGATGTTTTAAATATAAAATCTCAGTAGGAAATACCTCCATTTTATTCTTCATCAGATTCAGAAATTTGAGTTTTTTCAGTTGATAAATTCTGGAATCTAAAGTCACTATTTCCTTATTTCTCAAATTCAGAAACTCTGCTTTTCTTCCTGCCTCCAAAGCTGTTTCGAGGTCTGTGTATATTGTATGGCTTTCCGGATTTGGAGAGACATACAGACTAAATTTATTAGAACATGAAACAGCAAATAAAATCAATAAAACAGATCCGCTTATTTTTCTTATGGTCATCATCACACAAAATTCAACATGAATGATTATATCAATGCTAAATCAAAATCAATAAATTGTAATTGAGTTTATCAAAACAAAAAAGCCGAAGTCAGACTCCGGCTTTTTATAAAAGATAAAGGATGAAAATTTACGATTTAACAATTTTTTTGGTCACTGTTTGCTCTCCGATTTTAATATTAAGCAAGTATGTTCCAGCAGCCATTTCCAGATTATTTAAATTAAAATCCAACTGATGCTTTCCTGAGTGGAGCTCGCTGTTATAAAACACATGAATCACACGACCAGTCAAATCTGTCAATTCGACAGTCACCATTGAACTTGAGAACAATTCTAATTGTATATTAAAGACATCTTTGATAGGATTTGGATATACGTTCAAATTTGCTATATCTGTTAAAGATTGAATACTGGTTGATGGCACTACTGTTACATAAGCGGTTTTTAATTGTGTCGCAGTTCCGCTGGCATTACTAACTTCCAGTTTAACATTATAAGTACCGGTAACCGAATAAGTAACCACTTCAGTCTGGTCACTACCTGTAGAAGGTGTTCCACCAGTGAATGTCCATGTCCTGGCACTGATATCCTCGGTACTGTTGTCAGTAAATACCACACTTCCATTTCTGTAAATTTCAGTTTTATTTGCTGTGAAATTAACAACAGGTTTCAAGGGACCAACTTGAACAAGAGCTGGTTTAATCAAGGAATCTGCTCCGCTTGTATTTTCAACCCAAAGTTTGATCGTATAAACACCTTTGTTTTCATACTTAATTTTAACAATACTATCACTGCTGTTACCAATCAGTGTGGCACCTGTAACAGTCCATTTTCTGGCATCAACTGCATGCTGTGTTAAATCCACCAAAGTAATGGTATCTCTTCTAATCACATTGGTTGAACTAACTGAAAAATTAGCTACTGGTTTCAAAGGATAAACAGTAACATAGGATGATTTAACAACCGAGTCCTTACCGCCAGCATTCTCAACTTTTAATTTAACTGAATATACACCTCTTTTTGCAAAAGAGACACTAACAATGCTATCATTAGAATTTCCATTGAAAGTAGCACCATTGATTGTCCATTTTCTGGATTCAACTTTATTGGATGACAAATCAGTCAATGTAACAGTTTCTCCAACTTTAACAACTGTTTTATCGGCATTAAAGGCTGCAACTGGCGCTTTTCTCATTACAACAATGTAGGCTGTTTTCTTATTACTTACTGATTCTCCATAGTTGCCAACTTGAAGTGTAACACTGTAGGTTCCCATTTTCTTATAACTTACGAATAATGTACTATCAGTTGAACCTACAATATTACCTCCTTCAAATGACCATTCTCTGCTTTGAACAAGTCCTGTAGACAAATCTGAAAACTTCACTGAATCGCCTTCATATAAAACTGTTTTATCAGCTACAAAATTATTCACAGGCAATGCCGGTAATACTTTGATGAAACTTGTTTTTTCAATTGAATCACTTCCAAGTTTATTAGTTGCTTTTAACTTAACCTTATACATCCCTGCTGTATTGTATTGAACTGCAGGTTTTATATTAACAGACGTTTGCAGATTAGCTCCTTCAAAAGCCCAGGTTCTTGAAGTAATCATAGGATAACTGATATCTTCAAAGTTAACAGTCCCACCAACTCTGACAGTAGTGGTGTCGGCAATAAAATCAACATCAGGAAGAGATAATCCCAAAAATTCTTTTCTTCCAATTACAATAGTTGCGGCAGCTTTAAAATCTACAGAATTACCAGTGGCATCTGTTTGAGCAACATTGCTTGAAGAAGGATGCTGAATTGATAAGAACATAAATTTGAAATCAGGAGTGAATGTCATACCGGTTGGTTCTGCACTCAAAGAAGGAGATAAAAACAATTCCACTTTTGGTTCTGCCTGAGTATGATCAGGGCGCACCATCCAAATGTAATTTCTTGAACCATCTTGCAAAACCCACAGATTTCCTTTATCATCAAATGTCAGGTTATCGTTACCACTTCCCCAGGCTTCTGAAATAATATTGCTACCAGTATTGATATTGTATGATTTACCCCCGACAAAAGTTTCGAAGTTTGTAAAGGTTGAATCTCCGTCTTTAAATCTATAAACTCTGTTCAAACCTTTTGCTGTAAAATATATCATCCCATTAACCGGGTTTATTTCAACATCTTCGACACCATTGAACTGTGTTCCGCCCACAGCCAATGCAAGCGAGCTACAATTATTTCTATCAGATTGTGTTGTATTTGGTACTCTAATCCATCTTCCTGTAGTACCGGTT
This sequence comes from Bacteroidota bacterium, assembly GCA_963169345.1. Taxonomy (GTDB): domain Bacteria; phylum Bacteroidota; class Bacteroidia; order NS11-12g; family UBA955; genus JABMMZ01. The sequence continues at coordinate 37,596 of CAUJCT010000052.1, read as the reverse complement.
GGTTCGCCACTTACAAGAGCGTTGTCAAGTTTTAGAACATACAGCTTTCCTGATGACAGATTCATTTTCTGGTCTGCTACAAACTTGTAAACTAAATGCGTGCCGCCATCTTCACCTTGATAAACTGTTACGCTATCATTAGCAATAACAACATTTTCATGATTCATTCGACCAAGTGCCCACAGCTTTTCTTTTTTACCATTACCATATTCCATCACCTGACCTGTCCATGGATTGAACTCAACATTCCAGCCTAAATCCATATAACCATCGCTATTGGCGTCAGCAGTGCTGGTAGTCTCTTCACTTGTAATTACCGTTCCCCATGGTGTAATACCACCTGAACAATTTCTTGCAGTTGATACTATATCATTGTTATAGAAATCTACACGCTTAGTTGAATCTACAACCCATGTCATTGTTGAATCGTTGTATCTGACATAAGCGAGAGATACTGCACCAGGAGAATTTTCGTGATTTATAGCTACAACGCCATCCTTGCTGCTGCCATTGCGTGCAACATAGGCTGTGAAATCATGATTACCCGGAACATTACCTGATATTAATGTATAAGGTGTATTCTGCTTAAGTACTTGTTGGAACCTGTGTGAACCTGTTGGCAGAATCAGTGTATTAACCTGTGCAGTTGGTGCTATAGATTGAAAACATGCAATATGTTGTTCTCCATCCTGACAACCCATAGATACCGGATTGGGTCTTAACTTTGGCACAATCTCCATATCAAATCCTAAATCAGAACTGATTGAATCTCTTTGATGAACTGCAACCGCGATTTGATTTATGCCATTCTTAAAATAAGATTTAGACACACTGCTGGTAAAGTAAGACGTTTCATTGGAACCATCTACGATTGTCTGAGAAATACTTCTGTAATTCAGTTTACCGGTATCAATATTTTGTCTTAACACTTCCACACCATTTACGAATACAATTGCAGCATCATCTCTTCTTATATTGAAATCAATAAAATCAGCTTTAATTTTAGAAGTATCCGTTATAAGGATTTTTTTTCTGAAATAATAGGCAACATATTTATTCGATGCATTTGGCCCATAACTAAGCGTGGTGGTCATTGGATCTCCATAACCTAATGGACCATTCCCATAGTCCCATAATGTTTCAGCAGCATAACCCGAATCGGTCCAATTACTGCCATATAAATTAACCCCTTTATCATTAAAGTACCATTGTGAATTCTTTGGTACCGGGAATTGAATGATATTCATAGGAGGTTTCTTGGAAGTCAATTCCAGATCAAAACCCATGTCGGCACTTTCAGGATCAGCCTGATGTACTTCAACAGCTATTACATTAATACCATTTCTCAACACAGCACCTATTCTATGTTCAAAGAACAAATTTTCATCAGAGCCATAAACAGAATTTAAAGCAGTTGTTAAGTAATTTACTGTTCCGTTTGGCATATTTCTTCTGAAAACTTCCTGACCATTTAAATACACCACAGCGCCATCATCAACTAATATTTTAAACAAGAGAGAATCCATTTTGCTGGAATCGACTACAAAAAACTTCTTTCTAAAATAAGTTGTAATATATTTATTCGAAGGGTCTGAACCAGATTTAACATTAGTTCTTTCATTGTTATCGCCGTATCCAAATTTAGCGAAATAAAAAGGCCATGCAGTATCTACATAACTAACATCTCTCCATTGTGTTCCAAGATTAAAACCACTGTCGTGGTACATCCATACACTTTGAGATGTGAGTGGGAAATTACTTACAGGTGCTCTTTTAGGTATATAAGTAATCACCAATTCGGGCGCCATTGATGAAGAACCGTCAAATGCATGAGCATTACGACGGCCGCTACCTGTTATTAAAAATGTAACTGCATTGCCCTGACTCCATCCATTTCTCTGTGTGATTTCGAGTAATACAGATTTCAAATCAGGAGTCCTTTGGTCAGCTCCTGCAATATTAACAGTTGGCCATACTGGAATACTGTTCCATGCAACTGTTGAAGATGTTTTAGTACGACCACTGATATTAAATGCAGCACTACTAAATGTAGATGAATTATCAGAAGCTTCACCAAAAATATTAACGGATGTTGCTCCGGTATGGTTGTTTTCATCCACCCAAAACTGAATGTAAGCAGATACAATAGTGGCATCTTTTGGTATGTCAATATTTGTAAATCTAAGTCCCACTGTTTGATTACCAACAGTCGAACCATCGTAAACCAACTCAACATCTGAACTGGTTATGTCAATTGTTCCACCGGTTTGACGCTCTTCAGCATCGTCCGTACTGGTAACAATTTTTTTCTTAAACTCAAAAGTACTTTGAGCTTTCAAAGAAGGCAACAACAACCCCAATAATAGAATCAGGCTTGTTAATCTTAGTAAATTTATCTGTATCATGTCGGATAGAAATATTGCCGACAAAATTGAACTTCATACCTTAAGCATAAATATCATTAAAGTGATGCTTTTGTAAAACGAAAGTTAACTGAAACAACATATTACATCAAATTCACTTTACCGAGATTGAAATTACATTATAAACTTAACATCAGTTTCAATATTAACACTGACGACTTTAACCTGTCAGAATGAACAGACCTATAAATTTGGTGTAACTGATGTCATAGACATGATACCTTAAGACCAGGTCTACACATTTGAATGGATGGGTGTGGAGTTGTGATTACTCAAAATCTCTATGTAAAAATTAAAAAATATCGGAAATTAAAAAAGGTCGGCATACAAAAATATACCGACCTTTTTATTTATAAATTTATTGCAGCTTTCCGATTATCTATTAATCATAATTGGCAATTGCATCATACCACCTGCACTGTATACTTTAATATAGTAGATACCTGACGCAAATTCAGTCAAATCCACATCAGTACTATAGGTACCAGCTCCCTGATTAACATCTAAAACAGTTGCTACTTCCTGGCCTAGACTGTTGTAAATTTTAACAACAACCTGAGCATCCTGAGTTAAACTATAAGTCAATACAGTAGAGCTTATAGCCGGATTAGGAGCAAGTCCTAAATTTTGAATCACCTGACTGATAGTTGAAATGGTATTCTCCTTAACAACGTTTTCCTTTTCAGGTTGCTCAAGCTCGGCATTTTCCATATCAACTGATTCATTTTCCATACTTGCTTTCAGAATATTATCCTTCAATGGATCAAACACTATCATTCTTGAAACTGTTCCACCGCTGTAGGTATAATTAACTGTTGTATTTGAAGTGATATTATAACTGCCTTTCTGTTTGGTGCTGGAGTTATAAGTCATTTTGAAATAGTAATTACCAGGTAATAGTTCTTTACTCACATCGCCGTTTGCATCGGTAGTTCCGAAACTGTACCAGGCATTTGAATAATACTGAGCATTTGCTCCACTCAATCCATTTGAACCATCATCAATATGCTGAGTCACTACAATAGTTTGGAAATCTATAGTTTGAGAAGCATTGATATTCATACTGCCCTTTTGTTGACTTTGATTGGCGTAACACATTTTGAAGTAATAGTTACCTGGTAATAACTCCATGGTTTCAGTTCCTGAGCCATTGGTTGCACCGCTTCCAAATGTGTACCATCCATTGCTGTAGTATTTCAAACCAGTGGCTTCAAGAGTTCCGTTACCAGCTGCATTGTTCAACTTTAATGTGACATCCAGTGTCTGGAAATCTATTGTCTGAGAAGAAGTAATACTCATGCTGCCCTTCTGTTGTGACTGGTTGGCATAAGACAATCTGAAATAGTAATTTCCAGGTAGTAATTCCATCACCTCTGTACCAGAACCCGTAGTTGAACCAGAACCAAATGTATACCAGCCATTGCTGTAATAACCCAAATTGGTGGCTTCTCTGGTACAATTACCATTTGAACCTAACAAGCGCAATGTAACTTCAACTGTTTGGAAATCGACTGTTTGAGATGAAGAAATACTCATACTGCCTTTTTGTTGTGTCTGATTGGCATAAGTCATTCTGAAATAATAATTGCCTGGCAATAATTCCATTTTTTCAGTACCATCGCCATTGGTATTTCCATCCGCAAAAGTGTGCCAGCCATTGGTATAATATTGCAGACCACTGGCTTCATGCGTTCCATTACCTGCAGCATTGTTTAATTTCAAAGTAACTTCAACTGTCTGGAATGTAATTGTTGGATTAGCTCCCAGTGATGCAATATTGATACTTCCTTTCTGTTGTGTCTGATTAAAGACTGACATTCTGAAATAATAACTAACAGGTAGCAGTTCCATTGTACATACACCTGAAGCAGTTTGACCTGAACCAAATGTATACCAGCCATTAGAGTAATAGCCTACATTCATACCTTCATTATCATAATAAGCACCTGAACTGTTTTTTAATTCCAGTTTAACATTAGCTGTTTGGAATGTTACTACAGGATTTGTATTGATATTTAAACTTCCAACCTGTTGAGTAGCGTTGGCATAAGTCATATTAAAATAAGCGCTGTTTACAGAAGAATTAAACAACATCACTACCCTTCCATTGGCATCAGTAGTACCAATATTGTTCCATCCGGAAACATAATATTTGGCTAAGCCACCTGCAATTGGAGCACCTGTTGATGTAATCAATCTTACCACTACAGATTTATAAGACATACTGCAACCACTGATAGCCAATGTCACATAATTATTACCTGCTCCTCTAAAGTTGAAATTAACATTACCCGGTAATAATTCCATTGAAGGTTTGTTAAAATATCTGCTGTCGCCAGAACCACCATAAGAAATATCATAAGGCCAGCTTAAGGTGACATTGGTAGTTGTCCATGTCAAAGTTGTATTGGCATTTGGTATCGTTACACTTGATTTAACTTGTGTGGTTGACTGATAACCCATTTCAAAAGAATAGGTTCCAGGGAAAAATTCAGCAGATGTTTCACCATTTACATCAGTTGAATTTGGACTAGGAAAAAAATAAGAAGAGTAAGAAGCACCTATTCCATACCTGCCGGTTCCGCCTGCTAAGGGAGCTCCTGAGCAAGTCTGAAGTTTCAGAGTAACTTTGATAGTTTTAAATAAATAATAAGCGTTACTGTTAGGATCCTGTGGTCCTATAACAGCAATAGTGTTATTGACTTTCGCTTCGTAACTTAAAGTAGTTTGATTACCATCTCTGATATCTGCCAGTAAGCCCGAAGAATTTGTTGAACCTGCAACGTGCCACACAGTTGGTGTTGAATAACCTCCTCTGAAAGTTGCACCAGCAATAGGTGCATTATCACTATTGAATACCCTTAAAATTGCGATGGTTTTTTCAATACTTGTTTTTCCTTCATAGTCTATTGTAAAATCATAACCTCTTGGATCATTCCATGCATAACCTGTATGAATGGTCATGGTATTACCATAAAAATCTTTAGGAAAAAGCTCTCTGGTATTCCATACGCCACTAGTTTTACCAAATGAAGACCAACTGCCTGCCCCTTTGTAATCCAGGTATCCTCCAGAGAAATGGAAGGTAACACTGGTTGTTCTGAAATTGTAAGTGTTTCCACCGGCATCCGAAACAAATGTTTGTCTGGATGTAGAAGTGTTGTCATAGATGGCAAACATTGTGTATGTTGCGCCAGTTGTGAGTGAAATAGTAGAACCTGCTGCAAATGAACCAACATAATTTGGCCCCTTAAATACCTGGAAAGAAGCTGCATTTGGCAATGAGCCTCCCGAGCTGCTGTTGACATTTACAGTTAAATCACCTGCAAATGCATTAAATTGTGAGAACAAGGCTATCATAAAGGTCATGATGCCGGACAGTGACTTCCATCGTTTGCGTTTAGCGTCTTCGAAAGTCTTCGAATTAAAAATGTACCTTAGTTTCATATTTTTTTAATGGTTGCACCAAATCTAAGGCATTAAGATGACGATTGAATTTGGTCAATAAAACTTAAACAAAAATGAATAAGGTTGCTTTTCAAATCTTTAATTCAGTTATCAACACATGAAATAGCTTATAAAAAGGTACAAATAATCCTATAAATAAGGACAAGGGAGAAAAATGAATCAAGGGGTATACAGACCCGATTTTATTGCCTGAACAGCGATTCCAACTGAATTAACTACATCCAGCTTTTTTAGAATTCTTTTTTTGTAAGTATCAACTGTTGTTTTGCTCAGTCCAAGTTTATCCGAAATCTGATGCGAAGTCAATTGCTCACACAACAATAGTACAATCTTCTTTTCCTGCCGACTGAGGTCTGCTATTCTGTCATCCGATTTATTTCGAGACTCCTTTCTGTGGGCCTTATAAATCTGTTCAACCTCCGGGCATACAAACTTTCCTCCATTGATAATAATTGACAGTGACTTATTGAAGAATTCAGTTGAATAATTATTAGGCAAAATACAACTAACACCATGGTCAATTGCATCACAGATTTTATAGGTCTTTTTTAGATTTGACAGAGCAACAATGCGCACTTTAGGCAAATTCTTTTTAACTGTATCACAAAGTTCTTTATTTGAAATCCCATCACATTCCAAATCAATAAAAATCAAATCATACGATTCAGATTTTACTTTATTTAAAGCCGATACGGCATCAGTGGCCATATCTACTTTTTGAAGTTTAAAGTGTTTTTGCAGATAATGCATTAAGCCATAACGCTTAAAGAAATGCTCTTTGATGATAAGCACTTTGGTAGTTTCAGTTTCAGAGTTTTGTAATTTCATTTAATAGTTTTTCTGCAAATAAATGAATCCTTTCTCAATTTCAAAAAAAAGTAGTTTTAAATTTACTTAAGCGCATTTTCAATTTAGGAAACATGTGATTGAGTTTTTAAAGGAGAAGTAGGTTAAAAAGTATGGTTCTATACTATAATACACCTCTATTTTAAAGCATTATAAAAGTAAAGTCGATTGATTGTATTTCTATTTTGTTTTTAGAGGGTCAACATAAATCATCAAGAAGAGGTCAGTTTGTTTCGGCTTATGGGGATGAAGTTGATTGGCATTTCTAAGAAGAACTACAGAAGGTGTGTTTCTCTAAAATTATAAAAATCATAAGACATTTTTATACAAAATTGAAGATATTGAGAGTTATATACAGATGAATTTTAACTTAAAAAAGGTTCAGTATCCTACATTCAAAATCATACCTCAAAGTTAAATAAAGCATAATGGGCTAAATGCGGGCTAAAAAGCAAATTAAAAATCATAAAACGAAACTCAAAATTAAATAACTTTATATGTTTAATGAAAGTAATACGGCAGGGATTAACTTAGTTGTTCCCAATTGCTTCGAGGACCTTACAAGAAAAATATCCCAAACAAAAAATGCGTCGCTTCGCTCGAAGTATTTTTATTTACATCCATTTATGAAAATGGGAATTTTCAACATGGCTGATAAATAAAAATACCACCTAAAGGTGGCATTTTTTGTTTGGGATATTTTTCTTGTGGAGCTAATGGGGCAACTGTCGAACCTATTTTAATTATTTCAGCACTATACTTATCACCCAAAAGGATGATTTTTATCGCCCTTTTGGGTGATTTTACGTAATAATACTTTATTATTTCAATGAATTACGTTAAAATCGAGCACAAAATCCAATTAGAATGAAGCAAATTTAGCCTTTTCCACACATGTCCAATAAATTATACGCCTATTATTGCATTGAATATCAAACAAGTACATTATTTTAGACAGTAAATGTGTTATTCTATATTTAAAATCAATACCTTTGCAGTACGTAAACTAATATGTTTATGATTTACAACAAATTGAAAGTACTTCAAGTTCAAAACATTATAATAATTCCAAAATCAGGTGAATTATTCAATCTAAAACAATTTTCTTCAAAGTGGCTAAATGATACGGGTATTATACCTATCAGCGACTTAAGTGGTGATTCAATATTTGCACAAAATATTGTCCAGGCGATTAGTTTGTCAAATAAAATAACTATTCTTTTTTTACCAACTCAAATTCAAATTTCACCAATCATAGAAAGTGATAAATCGTTTGTATCGGAAATATTTAAGTTAATTGTTGAAAACATTGACAACTCAACGTTTGGAGGACTAGGTGTTAATTTTCACTGGAGCATAGAGTCTAATGAGGTTTCAATGCATGAAATTAGCCGAACTCATTTTAGGCATATTGACAATAAAATTACTGATTTCTTATCTGATGACTCTTCGGTTTATGGCATATACATAAGTAAAGATGTCGGCATGAATGTAAGGTTGAAATTAGATATTAAGCCGGCAAAACTCAATATTTCTAATAATGAATGCCTAATTTTTACCTTCAATTTCCATTCTGATCTTGATTCAAATGAGAGCAAAAGTGACGCCATAAAGATAGTAAACAATGTTGATGAGTGGTACAAAATTTCCCGAGAAGTATTAGATTTATTATAGCAAACATTAATAATGATACACACACCATTGATAAAATTTGGAACAAATATTTATCCAATTATAGCTGAGGATGATATTATTTTAGGTTATAAGACTGTATTAGACAATTCCCAAATTGAACCAGCTGTTATCTTATCACAATTAAATATAATTCCGTCTACAGGACAAATATCTGTTTCAGGCTTTAATTCTTTTTTAATCCCAAAATCTGAATTAGTTACCCATACTCTTTTTATAGGGTCCTTTCATAATTTAAATTCCACTTCATCTTTAGATGTTTTATCAGGTTTAATAGAGAATAATGAATTCTCAATTGTATTATGGAATAAACTAGAAAAACTTTTGAATAAAAATTTATTTGAATCAGCTTTAATTGAAGTTTATTGCTCCTTAAAAAATGAGATTGTAAAAAGTATATTTAATTGCGACAATTTTATTGCTTACATTCAAACTGTTGATGAAAATAAATTAAATAGTGATTTGATTCTTCATATTCTAAATGCTTTGTCAGTAGCGAAAGATCGTTTGGAAAATTGGAATAATTTTTATGTTTTCTCAGAGCAATATTTAAAGTCCCATTTGGATTCCGAAATGGTTCAAATATTGTTAGACGCTGTAGTATAATAGCATGTTACCTATTTCTGAATTTTCTTCTTCAAAAGAAATTTGCGCTTTCTGTATTGGAAAGTCCGACAAGAATCCTAAAATTCGGCATTGTGGTATTTTATACAAATTAGAAGATCAAGAGGGAAAGACGTTTTTAATACATCTTGCAAATCCAATTCAAACCAGGAATGACGATGAAAGGACTTATATGTTAAATCATTCTAATTTCTATTGGAAATCATTTGCTGATTGTCCATTATCTCTGCAAAGGCTTCTTAAATCTATTTGTGTAGATATCGCAAAAAACCATCAACATTACCCATATAGTATTTTTCATGATCCTTCTACAATATTTGAGAAAAAAGGTACTTTAAAATTAGGAACAAACTCAAATGGTTTGACTTGCGCTACATTTGTTACTTCTATATTTTATAGCGCAACTAAAAAGAACTTACTTGATTTTGATTCATGGCCAGATGATAGAGATACAGATCTTGTATGGCTTAATCACATTATAGATGTTTATAAAAATGAAATCATAAAACTTAAAAAGTCTATAGACCAATTAAAAGAAAAGCTATTAACATTAAAAGAATCTTCACAAGAATTCATTACATATCAACATAAAATTATTGAATATGATAAGTACATCTTTAAATACGAAGAGGTTATTACTGATTTATCACGAGGGGAAAATGAGTGTTTTGTCAGATTTAGGCCAGAAGAAGTTGTTGGGGCTGCTGAAATTCCTTTTAAGCAATTACCATTAAAATTTCAAAAAAATGAATTGAATGACGGTGCTGAAATTATTGGACAAAATCTTTTGAATTATTTAAATTTAGAGAGATAGGGTATATTTAGTTTAAATAAAATCATCTTGTTCCGATTCAGAATCATTTAAATTCCCATATTCATCCACTTTCGAATTATCAAACAAAATAATTTCACCAGAATCTGACATAACATCTTCATTCTCTCTTAGATTTACTCTTAATGCTTCAACCTCAATTACTATATTTTTAGGAACATTCAATTTTAAGTACTCATTCGCATAATGAATAAATTTGTCTGTAGTATATGAATGATATCTTTCGCCACATGTGTTAAAGAATTCATTTATTAATTCCGGCCTAGGACCGATTGTTAAACCCATTGAGGATAAATACCAATCTTCTTTAGAATCTCCTGTAATAAACACTAATGGTTTTTTTAAGCTCTGACTTTCTCTAAGTATTTCCTTCCAAATTATAAAATCTCCATACTCATTATTTTTCTTATTAATATCTTTATATCCTGGTGGAATTTTAGTTTGATACCTCTTATTTGCTTCTTCACGTAATTTAATCAATTCATTTTCTTCAAAACCTTTTCCAATCTTTCCATCAAGTAAGTCTGCTAACCTTTCCTTATTAGGGTTATTAAGAATTAGGTCTTGAGTTGACTTTTGCCTTTCAGATAAATGTTTATCAAACTTTTCGTAAAAACTACTTAATTCGTGATGCAAATTTGTTGTTAGAAATGGATGACTTCGTTTCTCTTCTATTAACGACTTAAACTTCTTTAATATTTCAATACTATCTTCATATTTTTTAACTTGAGTAGCAATTTCATTTGTTAGGTTTGAGTGGTATTCGATCGCAACATGATATGGTATCCAAATCCTATCTTGAAGTTTTTCAATGATTTTAAACATATGTTCAACTGTTTCTTCTGAGTATCTATAGATATCTAAAAGGAAATTAGTATCAAACACAAAAATGCACTCACTCCAAATTTTTTGAAAATCTATTTCGGTTGGCATGTAATAACCAGGAAATTCTTTTCTCATTATTATACCAATTTTAAATTCTTTTTTAGCCAATCTGATGTAACTATTGCATTTTTCCATGCGGATGACCTTCCGGACTTTATTACAAACAAACGATCTCCATCATATAGGTGTTGACCCAAATAATCTCGAATTGATTTAACGTCACTTTCAGTCACTATTGCCCACGTAGATTTTGTAATCTTTGCCCAAGTCCTGAAAGATTTTATTGCATCGATAAGTGGACTATAAGTCCCAAGAGGATTATTTAATTCCAAACAAATAATGTAACATTTACGCATTTAATTTAAAGATATTCAATTATGAATATATCACAAATTTAATAAATTGATTTGAATTTAAAATTTTTATCATTTTACTAAACTTAAGCAAAACTATTTTAAACTTTTTTTTTCAATTCCTCAAATATATTCATTGTTAAATTTTCAGGATCCTTGTTGTTAAATCCTGTTGGTTGATGACTAAAAATTGCATTTGCTGCTAAATTTAAAATTTGGTCTTTACCTGGGTCTGTAAAAGATTTTTCTATCATTAGCAGTGCTGCAGACAATGAATTTGCTTTATGAGTATTTACAGTGTAGTTGTGCATATTTATGTGATAATTTTTTACACAAATACCTAATATATAAGTAATTATAGACAATACGAACAATCTAAAAAAAACCGCTTTAAATATTTCCAAATACAAAATCATTTTACCACAATCAATACATACTTTATTATATTCCAATAATTTATCGTTATTGAAGCATGAGCTTTCAAAACAAAAATTTTTGAAAATGAAATATATTATTACAAATAAAAAAATGCTTGTTACTCCCCCAGCCAGAATCCAACGATAACTCGCATTTCGATATTTATGTGCAATTTCGTTAAAGTAAGATTCCTGAGTTAATAACGAAGCTCTCTTATCTAATTCCTGTTTAAAAATCCTATTAGACTCTTCGACTTCCTGTTTTTCTTTTTCAATCGTATATCGAATTGCTGAGATTTCTTCTAATTCTTTTTTTGACTTTTCTTCTAATTCCGAAAGTCTTAATATTCTATTTTCAAGTTCAGCAAATGTTATTTTACTAGTATAAATTGGAAATATCCTTAACCAAATTTCTTTGATTCCATCTGCGGAAATAAATATTCTTGATAATTGATTTCGATTATTTTCTCTATTTAGGATAAAATCATTGTCTTGCAATGCAATGACATTTTCAATATTAGATATTGCCTTACGCAAGACTGAAGACAACTGATGTAACGTATTTATTGATAATTCATCTTTAATTTTTAGAATATTTTCGAAAATAATATTAGCTTCATTTATGAATGGCTCTAAATCAATTAATGACATGGTGCCCAAATCTCTTCTATAAAGTTTATTAAAATCAAGGCTGTTCCATATCTTAATCTGTGTTAAAAAATCACTTAATGAATTATTATCTGCCATTTAATTGAAACCAATTTAAAAGTTGTTTGCAACTATTGAGTAACTAAATACTAAATAGATGGGGTTGAGTAAATCGTTTGACATAGTCTATGATTTTATTTGACTTTTATTTCTATAAGTTCATCAAACATCTTACAACAAAAGGATTTATGTATTAAGGGTTTTAAACTTTTTTCAATATTTGAAACTACTAATATAGTTGATGTTTGATTTGGGTGATTTTCACATCTACGATTTTTCAACTGCTCTTTTAAATAGATAGCTAATTGTTCTGTAAATGCGTTTGCTCCGGAAATCTGTATTGATCTAGATATATCAGTTCCTTTGTCATTTAGTAATTTAGTTTTAATATTTATCATAATTATTTAGATCTTGGTGTTATACAAGAACTTTATTTGCTAACATCTTTAATTACATGAATAGAACTTTTCCCTTCTTTTATAGTTTGAACTAGCCCTTCTTCCCTTAAATCTTTTAATATAGATCTTAAATGTTGGTAAAAGATTTGTCTATTATTATTTAATTTTCCGAATTCATCTGGTTCATAGCGAACTAATTCATCTGCAATTTTCTCGTATGTTATGCCTTGACTATTCAACACAATCCAATAAACCTTATGTTTCTTAGGATAGTCTAATGGATAGACATCTGACTTTAGTGGTAATTCTTTAGCTAATCTACCTTTGCGTCTAAATATGCTTAAATTATTATACTTGCTTGTATCTGTACTAACTTTAGATACGACTCCTTCTATTATTTTTTCTATTGGATTTATTTCATTGATTAAAAGTTCTTCTTCTATATCATTATTTCTATAACGCTTTTTAAGAATACGAATTGCTTGTAATTCCTCTAACACATGATCTAAACGTAGGTTTAATTCTCCTTGTTCTTTAATGAGAGCCCTTTCCTCCATTCTCAATAATTGTAAAGTTAATCTGTTTGCGCTCATACTATTTCCAATAATTATCATTAATATTGCATATTAAAATGGCAACGGGGTGGGAATTGAACCCACCTTGAACTGTATATCAGACAGTTATCTTAACCGATAAATGACCGTTGCAGGCGTTTTAGGGCGATCTCTTAATACAAATCCGGGATCGCCTCTAATGGTCTCGCAAAGGTATATGTTAAATCCAATAACCTACGCATAATTCAGTTAACACTTTTTCCACAAAAACACCAAACGTAGGTATTTACTTGGTTAAATTAAAATGGGGATGAATTGATTTAGATTTTTGTGAGTATTTTGTATATATTTATAATAGTAACTATTATATAAACTTACTTATAGTACCGTCTAAGTCAAAAAATTCAGAATAACTTTTCACTTACACAATTAGTGAGACGCTACCTCCTAATATTTATTAAAGTGTAATTTATGAATTAGCCAGTTCCTTGAAATGGGTAAACACTATTTCCTCATTCTTTATTACTATTTTATATAAATCTTTATCAAGTATACATTTTTCCCTATCTTCAAGCAATTGGTTTCTTTTAGTCACAGATACGGATTCAAATCCACTGGAACCAGTTTTAGGATGAATAAACATTAAAGTTATACGTTGATTAACTATTATATAATAATAATAGAGCCTATAACCTCCTGCTCCATTTATCCTTTTCTTAATATAGGGTGTTTTGTCGTTGTGATTAAGATTAGAGCCGGTGGCGAAATTATGATCATTATTTGATAGAAAATCTACTAGAGTTGATACTAGCGAATGATAGCTTTTATTTTTTTTTAGCTTTTCAAATTCTTGTTTAAACTCCGGGGTACAATCTATATCCATAAGTGGACTAATCCTGATTCCTTTCAGTTAGTTTGTTCATCAATTCTATATATTCTCTGTTAAAAAACAACAATCGAAGATCCTGAATGGAATCTTTAAAATCATCAATCACACTCTTATAAATCTTTATCTCAGAATTTGCAACCTTACTTACGATTTTGTGGTTACGATAATAAATATAGTTTTGGATAGTACCCCGATGCAAATCTTCTGCGGATTTTAATAGTTCATCAAAACGCCCCAAAATATCATCATTAATATCAAACCAAGTAAGCTCCTCAAATCCATTAACTAAATACTCAAGTTTTTCAGAAGCATTTCTAATCGACTTTTGTATTACAAGCACACTATCTAGAAATTGATTAATATTTTCTTCTTCAGAAATAATTTCCTTTTCCTTATAGGTTTCCATGCTTAAAAAGATTTCATCAATCTTTTCAGAAGCCAAAACTGTTGACATGAGTAATTTATTTAAGTATTAAATGTGTTATTATTTTAACTTTGACCTAGACCATTGTTAAAATAACTATACAAATATGCAATAAAATTTCCACATGTAAAAATATGTAATTACTATAATTCTATAGATTACATTTTTTTAAGACCAGTTTTTACTCCAATTAATCTATATCTTTGATTTTTAATTTGAATGACTCTTGATGTTAAATAAAAATAACTATTAAACAATTCACTGACTATCATTTTTTTATAGTAATAAATCTGTTAACAATTGATGTATCTTATATCTTATCTAGTAAAGCAAATTTCAAGTCCAAACATACATTAATTTTTATTAGAATCAATATGCTAGGGTTATACTTACCTTTTTCTAATCTTTGTATTGTACTCTTTGCCACCTCTGCCTGGTCAGCGAGTTCCTGCTGTGAAAGACCTTTTGCCTCCCTCAATTCCTTAATATTTAACCCAAGCTCCCGGAGAAACTCCTTATCGCCTTCCATTAAGGCAAATCAATTTAATAATTTCTACACAATTGGCAGCATATATGCTGCCAATTGGATATATTTGCACAAATGTTATATATATGAAACAAACAATCAAAATCTCAGCAATCATTGGTATTGCACTAATTTTAAGCCTATCTTCCTGCATTAAAGGTGAAGAAGGTCCGGCCGGCAAAAATGGCAATGCCAATGTCGTTGGTTCAAATGAATTTACAGCTTTCTCTAATAATTGGGAAGTGTATTCTGGTGGAAGCCAGGGCTCATACTATGCTGTAGAAGTAACTTCTCCCCAAATTACTGATGCAATAGCTAAAAAGGGTGCTGTCATCTGTTATTACAAACTCACTGATAACACATGGGCTCCATTGCCTTACGATGTATACTCTTTCATATTTGTACCGGGTGGAATGGGAATTATCTATGATTACAACTCAAATCCAGGTACACAAACCTTTCGATTGGTTACAATAGCATCCTCAGAATTATCAAAACATCCTGAAATTGACTTGAAAATATATCATAATATTTCTGATAAAAAGTTGCAATTAGACTAATGGCGATTTTGCTAGCGCTGACACTGTAAATTATATAAAAACACACTCTAAAGTCAAACTATATATATATAGTAAATTTGACTTTATAAATTTTATTATACTGTATATCTGTTATTAAAAGATTTAAAACGCAGCTAAAATCAACTTTTGGCTGCTTTTTTGTATATATAATATATGTTTGCAGCATGAGTCACGACAGAACTGAATTAAAATACTGGTATGATCTGTATCTAATACATAAGGATGCATTGGCTTTTGCACGAAAAATGGTCATTGAACTTGGTGGACAAGATCCAGATATAGAGGCGATTCAAAAAGGCGATACATATCCTTATAGTAGTAATATTAAGGGAAAAATAAAATTTATCCTTAAGAAATTCAACGGACAAAGATTCAGCAGTAAAGAAATAGGTGATAAATTAAGAGTATACGAACCGGATATGAATCAGACAAGTGTTAATCAGTTTTGTTCTATATTGGGGAAAGCAAATGACATCGGAATTGAAAGTAAAGGAAATAAAAATAAATACTACATTGACCAAAAATAATAAAACATAAAAAAAGGTCATCGTGCGAAGATGACCTTTAATTTCATAACAACCCGGTGGCAACCGGATCATTTAATAAAAAATTGTATGAGCAAAATTACACCAAAAAAAACAAATTTCTATGAGGATTTAGATTTAAATTTAAATCCCATCAATCAAAGTCCAGTTATTGAAAATTCTGTTAACTGGAAACAACTAATTCCTCACTCTGCTTCAATTAGCAAGGAGACCGAAATGGAACTCACAAATCATCTTAATGATTTATGTGAAATTCTTGCTAATCTCTCATTCATAGAGACCCTAAACAATAATTTATACTTCTAAAAATTATAATTATGCCCCAAACAAACAAAAACAACATGAATTTCTTCTCGAATTTCGCCAAGGGTGAAGTCGTGAATAGAAAACAAAGAACTGGATGTATTATATACACTAGAGTCTCAACTAAAGATCAAGCTGACAATGGTATGAGCTTAACAACTCAAAAGAAGTACTGTGAACAATATGCCATCAAGAACAAATTACCTATAATACAGTACTTTGGAGGCACTTATGAAAGCGCCAAGAATGATGAGCGAAATGAATTTGTTAAAATGTTTGACTATATAAAACAAAACAGGAAAGCAGTAAGTGTCATTCTCGTCTACAGTTTTGACCGATTTTCTAGAAGTGGAACTAATGCATTATTCCTTAAAGATAAATTATTTAATCAAGGAATAGAAATTATTTCGATCACTCAACCTGGTGACTCATTTACAGCTTTTGGTAAGTTTCAGCAGAATATGCAAATAATGTTCTCAGAAATGGAAAATCAAATGAGGAGAGAAAAATGTGTAACTGGGATGAAAGAAGCATTGCTTAGAGGTGAGTGGCCTCATATGCCCCCTTATGGATATGATGTAATAAAAAATGGAAAAGATAGACAAATTGTGGTAAATGAAGAAGGGCAAAAACTCAGAAAAATGTTTTTTTGGATTTCAAAGAATAACATTTCTCAATCAGAAGCACAGAGAAGACTATCTGAATTCGGAATAAAAATAAGAACGCAAAAGATATCAAAGATATTGAGAAATCCATTTTATTGTGGTATTCTTAGCCATAACTTGCTTGAAGGTAAGGTTGTTCAGGGTCTTCATGAGAAGCTAATTCCAGATAGTGTTTTTATAAAGGTTAACCAAATTCTTAACGGTAATACTCACGGATATCAGATACAAAAAGAGAATTCTCAAATTCCTTTGAAAAATTTCTTAACTTGTGAAAAATGCAAATTACCTATGTCCGGCTATCAAGTAAAAGCGAAGAAAATATGGTATTATAAGTGTAGAACATATGGATGTTGTACAAATGTATCAGCAAAATACATTCATTCTGAATTCCAAAACATGCTTAAACAACTTCAACTTGATATGAGTAATGAATTAATGAATACAATGAGTAAAAAAATCCTTAACAACTTAAATGAGTTTGTTAAAAACAACAAGGAGGAAAGTGAAATGATTAAAGAGCAATTGAATGTATTAAACTCAAAATACGAAAAGTTAGAAGATAAGTATATAAACGATGAAATTGATAAAGAAATGTATGCGAAACATAAATCAAAATATGAAGAACAAATTGCAATTTTAGAAAAAAGACATAACGCAAACCAAATTCACACTTCGAACCTCAGTTCAATGGTGGAAAATACAGTTAACTTTACTTCAAACATACTGCATTTATGGGAGGTTGGAGACTATAAAACAAAAACAAAATTGCAAAAATTTGTATTTCCAAAGGGTATTCAATTTAATAAGAAAAAAATGGAAGTTCGAACCACTAGTATAAATAAGTTGATTCTCTATCTACTTAGGTTTAACAAGGGTCCTCACGATCCAGATTTTCAAAAAAATCTGGATCATAAAGAAGTTCCCCATTTGGTGGAGCTGCAGGGATTCGAACCCTGGTCCGGAGTAGGAGATGATGGCGCTTTCTACATGTTTATCGATGATTATTGTCGGGATAAAAATGGATCATCGAAGCCCAATCCTTATCCTTATGCTGCTTGGTAATGCAATCGGCCGCAACCGCTCCTCATGCATATCTGAGCGTGTCGAACGTTCGAACCAGCACCGGCTCAGACAGAGGTGCCGTAAACGTATGGAATGTGTCTAATCCTAGATTAGGCAGCCATTGCGAAGTTATTTTCGCCTCTTAAAATTTGAGTGTTAGGATTAAAGAGCCAGCAAACAAAGCTCTACATGCTTACACCTCAGCCGCTCTACCCGTCAATTCCGGTCAGCCCCAAGGTCTTTTTAAGGACTGCAAAAATAATGCAAATATTGTTAAAGAATCAGTTTAACCTAAAATAGTCTTATCAAAAGAAATGATAACCCTATTTAATTTTTACTCCATTATTCATATTAAGATTCAACTTTGTATATTTGACCACAAACTTTTCAACTCAAATATCTCAAATCTATGAAAAACGAAATTCCAGAATTTTATAATGAAAAAGATCTTTTTGGATTAGATAAACCTAAAATAACTTCGGATATCAAACCGAATGAATCCATAGAGGTCAAGGCTCCTGCCAATGTTGTTTATGCTCCCCTTAGCTCCAGAATAATTGCCTATGCCATCGACTCTTTGATTTTTATGTTCGTGTTTTATGCTCTGGAAGATGATATACTTGATTTAGGTGGTTTCAGTGCTGAAAGATCAACCTTACTTACTTTATTCATTTGTATTATGTATAACAGTCTGATGGAAAGTTCAAGTTTACAAGCAACCTTGGGTAAATTATTTTGCTCCATTAAAGTGATAGACGAACATGGACAAAGAATACAATTCCAAAAAGCACTTACCAGAACCCTTTTAAAAGTAATTTCAGTTTTACCTCTGGGACTGGGCGTTTGGTCGATTGCTTATAACAAAGAAAAACAATCCTGGCACGACATCTTTAGCAGCACTTTTGTTATCAATTCGGATTCATCCCAAGAATTAGAAGAGGAACCGAACGAAGATTAAAGCAATTTAAATCTTATTTAAATTTTTGACTAATGCTATACTTCCTTCCTTAAAACCTAAACCTCAACCCAAAACTCATTCCATAATTGCGCAGACCAGCCCTGTAGTAGTGTTTGATGAATGGACTGTGAAAGACATCTGCAAATGGTGACAGTTCTAATGAAAATCGGTTGCTCAGTTGATAGTTGAAGGCCAAACTCATTCTGCTTGACATTAAATTGCGGTACACTATCCCCTTGTCCTTCTGAGAAAATGGCACTGCTGCTTTGTTGATGCTATCGTAAAAAAATGTGTTGGCGCGCTTTAATAA
Source organism: Bacteroidota bacterium (assembly GCA_963169345.1). Classification (GTDB taxonomy): domain Bacteria; phylum Bacteroidota; class Bacteroidia; order NS11-12g; family UBA955; genus JABMMZ01. The sequence continues at coordinate 18,134 of CAUJCT010000052.1, read as the reverse complement.
TTTATAATTGGCCCCGTAATTCAGTTGTAAATAAAATTTGTCTCTTGAGAATACTACTCGACCAACATTGAAAGACAAGCCAAGTATATCGAACTCCTGATGAACTGTATTGTGATTGGTTCCTGCTATATACAAATGCGATGTATCATGCAGTCGACCGGCATATTCACTTGGTAACACGGTTTCAAAACCAGGCTTGAAAACCTGGTAATAAGTCGTATCGTGGTGATTGCCCATAGAGGTATTTTGATGAATGCGGGCGAAATGTGTTCCTATACTCAACTCCCATCTGGAAATATTTCTTCCTATATAAAAATTAAATTCCTTGCCCTCTCCTTTTGGCAACTTCATCAACTCGGGCTCTAAATGTATATTTGAGTTCAAAACTCCATAACTTAAGGAGACAAAATACTTTTTAAATGGAGAAATTCTATTTCTTAAAGGTCTGTGATCTTTAATGTTTAATCGGTCAGAGAAGTCCATTTTCCAGGGTATTTCAAATCCATTAAATGCTCTCAACTTATGCGCCTGGAAAGTGTTGAATATACTTGACCCCTTATCCTGTTCTGCATCTTCAAATGCTTGAGTTGAAGAATTCAATGATGAGGTTAAAGCCGATTCTATTTTGGAAGTTTTGCTCTTCGAGAATTGTTTGTAGACCGATAGTGTTTTACTTGCATTAGTCCTTTTGATACTTGATGAAAAATTTGAACTTGCATTTATTCCTGTCTCAACAGCTTCATTATTTTCAGGCAGAAGTTCAGCAGCTTGAATTGGGTTTGAGAATTTAGTTTGTGGTGAATTTAGATTTGCTGACAGAGGTTCAGACTTTACATCATTTATATTTGTTGTAATTGAGTTTTTAGTTGATGCCTGCAAATTTCCGGTCTTTTCAGATGCTTGTTTGGATAAGAAAATAAAGGATAAAAAGCCTATAGATATAATTGTCAGAAAAAGGAATGGCCAGTAAACCCGCCATCTTTTTTTAGTGGGATACACTGGAATCCGGGCATTAATAATATCCCATGCACCTTCTTTCAAAGGGAGCTCGAAATGTTCAGCCATATCTCTTAATTCTCCATCTTTCATGAAACCCGTATTCCTGTTTTAACGCCTATAGACTCACTTAATTGTTTTCTTGCTCTCGACACATGAGCTCTGATACTGGATTCTTCCAGTCCGAGTTCTGTTGCTATTTCGGTATAACTATACCCCTCTATTGCAAACAAGTTTAAAACGGTTCGCATATTCAAAGGTAATTTTGAGATAGCATTCATTACCATATCAAATTCTAAAAAATCGCTGAACACATTTTCATGTGTCATGATATGTTCTGCAGAATCCAAATTAGTGAGTTGTAAATTTTTTTGTTTGCGAATATGCCCTAAGCAGGTATTCACCATAATTTTCCTAATCCATGATTTGAGCGGACTTTCAGCTCTGTAAGTTTCGAGTTTCTCGAATACTTTAATGAAACCATCCTGCATCAAATCGTGGGCAAGATCATAATCATTGACGTATCTGTAGCAAAGTCCTAACATGCCTTTTGCATACGTATCAAACAGAAATTTCTGCGCAGCTTTGTCATTTTTCAAACAAGCTTTCACTAAGTCGATATCCGATTGATGATAGTTCAATAACTTCAAAACAAGTAGTAGGTGGATTTGTTTTTGAATTTTTAGTAATCTGCGGCTTAATCAATGATTACATATTTATTAGATGAAGCCAGGGTGAGGTCTTTACTCTATATCATAAATATAATTTATACATCATATAATAATAATTAAATAGTATTCTACTGTATACCGAACCGATAGCTTCCCAAAACTGAGAAGCTATCTGGTATCGGTAACAATCAGCCTACTTTACTACTATTGTATTAAATTCACCTTTATCTGTGTAGACAGTTACCATATAGGTACCATTACTCAGATCATCCAAATCTATACTGTTCACAACATTCGACACTGCAATTACTCTTCCGTCCAGTGAGCGCACTTCAATTGCACTTACTACATATCCATTTCCTACGTTCAATACATTTGTCACCGGGTTAGGATAAACCAGAAGACTATTTGCATCCAGTATATTGTTTATTGAAGTTGTTTTGACTGGCAAAGCAATCACTCTTCCTGAAGCTGTCACAACAAACAGTCCAAATGCCTCTCCTGCATCCTTGCCTGTTGGCATATTTGGAGATAAAAATCCGGATGCCATTACGAGTATGGAACTATCCTTGAATGCTGACAAAGGCGCATTATAAGCCACGACAATATCAGAGCTTCCAGCTGCAAGTATATTGACCACTAAATCGTTTGCATCTGTAACAATTGGGTCAGTAGCATCGCCAAAAGCAATACCATCAGCGAGCAACAATCCGGTAGCTGAGCCAACTCTGACATCAACAGAAGGAGCATCTGTGCTACCATGCGCTATGGTAAGGGTTACCTTGTCTTTCTGCAAAGAAGATGAAGGAGATACTGCAGGAAATAAATCGAAGGCAACACTTGCTCCGTTTTCATATTTAGCTGTGTCAATAACACCTTGAGCAAGTGCTACCATTTCGACTCCACCCGGGAGGTTTAATTCTGTATTGTATACATACTGCGTATAGGAAGTGCTGTTTGCCGGAGCAATCCAAACATTGAAATTTGTATTAGCCGGAACAGTAAGGAAAGGCGTTGCTTTTCTGAAAGCAAAATTATCGAGCAACAAACCTATGGAACCTGTAACGTCAGAGTACAAATCAACTGAAGAGGCTAAAGCATCCGGAGCATTGTGCACGATTTGTAGTTTTGCTGTAGTTTGCAATGGCAATTCTATTACAGTACCATTTTTTAAAACTGCAAACAATCCAAATGCAGGACCATTTAAGTTTTGAGAAGGGTTCAAATAACCGGATGCAAACACTACGACTGGTTCACCATCTGCAGAAAGTGTTTTCAAAGGTGCAGAGTAGGTAAACAAAGCCTTGTCTTGTCCAGGCAGACTGATATTTACAAAGTAATCAGCATTTGGCACACTGATATAAGCAGTATTATCGCCATAGGCCGCAGCTTCTGCCAAACTAACAGGACTACTGGAACTTGCAACAGTAAAAGCTGAAATATCAACAGCAGGTGCATCGGTTGAACCATGATAAACAAGTAACTTATTTCCAGAACCAGCTGAGGTATTTTCAGCATTGGCGATAACTTTTAATTCAAATGGTTTTGTAGGTGTAAAAACATTTTGAACATGCCCCTGAGCAATCAAAATGAATTTTCCATTGTTTGGAAGATTAAAACCAAAACCAATCAGTGAGTCGGCAATAGAAGTACTGTTACTTCCAGCAAACACAACCCGAATGGGCGTTTCAGCCGGCACATTGGCAAAACCGGTTGAGGCTCTGAATGCAAAGTCATCGGCAATTTTAGTAGATGTATTATTAGCTAACAAATAGACGTCAACAGAATCTACCAAAGGATCAGGACTATTGTGAATGGCCATAATACTGGCTGTTTGGGCATCTGCCACAAAAACAGTTGTAAGAAGAATTAAGGTGGAAATTACTTTTCTCATAAAATTTAAACTTTTGTAACACTAGGATGCATAAATCAAATTATTTGTTGCAATGAATTATAAATTTTTTTTAATGTTTTTATCTTATGCTTATAGATTGCTTATGGATAAAAAAAAAGTTGCAGGCTTTCACCTGCAACTTTTAGGGGTTGGGAACATGAACATTTATTGATCTATAAACAACCAGTAAAACTTTACAACATCAGACATTAGCTATCTCTAAATACCTACTACTTTACCTAGTCATAGATAACCAAGCCCAAGTGTCAATGTGCATTCCAGATGTCATGTTCCCGGAAACGACTCAAAACTTTTCAGTGTCATGAGTTGATTTTGGGTCACTAAAGCTCTACGCTACTACTAACGAAATAAAAAATTACTTACTAAGAACTCTTGTCAATAGGATGCAGATTCCAAAAAATTGCTGCCATACTTTAAAAAATATTTTATAAGAAATTGAAATTCAAGAAGAAAAATTTCAAATACAAGTCTTCACTTCAACCATGGATTCGAAAACTTTGCATCTGTAATTATATGCTCATCCGTTAATGTATTCAGGAAATCGAGCAAGGCTTGTTTCTCAGCCGGACTCAATCCCATTTTGTATGGTATACCGGTAACAGGATCTTTCAAATGAGTATCTAAATGCGGACTCGATTGTATACCATTGTCATAATGCTCGATGACTGCATTTAACCCTATCAGGTGACCATCATGCATGAATCTGTGTCTTAATCCAATATTTCTGAGAGATGGCGCTTTGAATTTTCCAATGTCCTGAGAATTGCTTGTATGTATGAAGATACCTGAATCCAGCTCAGTTTCAAACAAACCATTGTTTCTTGGATTGTCCAATACCATCATATCTGTCAAATGACATCCTGAACAATTGATTAGTCTATTACCGAAAAAAATTTGTTTGCCTAAGTTTTCTGTCGAAGTAAAATTTGGGAAATCTACATTTGGACCTGATACCAATTTACGACCATCATCATACTTCGATTGAGAAGAAACAATTGAACGCACAAACTGAGCCAATGCAAGTGAAATTCTGTAACCAGAAACAGAATCACTACCAAAAGCATATTTAAAAAGTATAGGATAATAACTGGTACTTCGCAATCTTGTCAAAACAGAATCGAGTTTCATATTCATCTCAACCTGGTCTTGAATAGGCATTAAAACCTGATGTTCAAGTCGGGCTGCTCTTTCGTCCCAGAAAAACCTGCCATTGGCATAATAGGCAGAATTGATGAGAGACATAGAGTGACGTTTAGTTAAACCATTGACCCCTTTACTGAATTGAGCTGTATCCGTAAAACCAAAAGCCTGTATATGGCAGGAGGCGCAAGAGATGCTGCCATTGGATGACAAACTTTTATCGTAGAAAAGAACTCTTCCAAGCGTTGCGCCCCAATTGGTGACAGGATTCCCCGCTGGCGTATTTTTCTGAGCATTGACAAAACCTGATTTTAAATGCTCTGGCAAATCAGGTGACGCATAATTAAATGGTTCAGAAGGCAAATTAAAAAACTGCTGTAGTAACTTTTGTTCATCAGATAGTTGAGATACGGCAGGATCCTTTGAGCATGATACAAATGCCAATACCCCCAGGAATCCGGTTATACAAAAGAATTTAAATTTAAACATCAGACGATACAAATATAAGGGAATTTTAAATTTTGATAATTCCCTGCACTAATATCAAAGTCAGTCGAAAAACTCCAATTATGAAAATTTGGCGATAGGTCTATCGATGCAGCTTGTAAACAAAACCCAGACTTAAACTGACATTTGCTGCCTGAAGAGGACCCGTTTCAGATTTTGAATTCAAGCTTATAAACACATTGTATTGTGCCATCAGTTTCAATCTGTTCTTTCCATAAAACATGGATAAACCATATTCAACAGTAGGATATATTTTGCGATGATTGATTTTTTCAATTAGATATTCTAAATCTTTTTCAGCCACATTCCTGTAAAAGTGAACAGCACTGAATCGAAAAGAGTTTATTAAAGTTAATTTATTCATAGTTTCATTCAGATTCAACACTATAGCATACCGGTTAAATCTTCCTACCATGCTACTTAATCTGTTAGTATCCGGCAAATAAGGGCTATAGTTGACGGAGGTATATTGCAAAATATCATAAAGTCCACTTGCCATTTCCCCAAAACACTCCAGACCTTTCTTATTCTTAATTGTTGGTGGCCTTAAATAACCTAAACCGAGACTGAGATAACCACCTTTACTATCGGTTGAGCCAACATCCAGAGGTGAGTAAGAAAGATGATCTTCTAAATTTATAGCCAGATTGGTATAAGCTCCAAAATGATTGGTAAAGGCATATCCAAAAGTAGTCGACCCTTTATTGATAAAATTATAGTTGGCATTAAAGTATATATCACCAGCCTTTTTAAATGTGGGTGTAACAATCACATTAGGTGTATAAAATCTGGGACTACAAGACGCTAAAACAATTAAGAATACAGCAACAATACCATACGTTTGATTTTTCATAGCAAAAGTTAATTAGGGTATCCTTCATTAAAACAACTTAAGGAAAGTTTGCCCCCAAAAGAATCACAAAAAACTTCAGCTCAGTTTGAATATGATACAACTCTCTTTACTCCAAATTACTATCCGATAATCTTAATACATTAATTATTTTTATATCCATCATTTTATATATTAATTTTTTTAATATACAAACTCATTGCAAATTTGCAGCGATGAAAAACTTAAAAACAACAATCACCATTGCAAAGGGCGATGGAATTGGTCCTGAAATCATGGACGCCACTCTCAAAATCCTGTATGCAGCAGGCGCTCAAATTGAAACAGAGGAAATTGAAGTTGGAGAAAAAGTCTATCTCTCCGGCAACACCTCTGGCATCTCTAAAGCTTCATGGGATGTAATTCGAAAAAACAAAATTTTCCTTAAAGCGCCAATTACGACTCCTCAGGGAGGTGGGTATAAAAGCTTGAATGTCACTACAAGGAAATTCCTTGGTCTGTATGCCAATGTCCGTCCCTGCGTCAGCTTGTATCCATTTGTTGAAACCAAACACCCAAAAATGGATATAGTGATTGTCCGCGAAAATGAGGAAGATTTATATGCCGGTATTGAGCATCAGCAAACAGATGAAGTTGTACAATGTCTTAAGCTTATAAGCAGACCCGGTTGTGAAAAAATCATTCGATATGCCTTCGAATACGCCAAACAACAGAACAGAAAAAAGGTCACCTGCTTTACTAAAGACAATATCATGAAACAAACCGATGGCCTTTTCCATCAGGTGTTTGATGAAATTGCCAAGGAGTATCCGGATATTGAAAATGAGCATTGGATCATTGATATAGGTGCTGCGAAAATGGCAGATACTCCTGAAGCTTTTGATGTGATCGTTATGCCCAACCTGTATGGCGATGTCTTATCAGATGTGGCGGCTCAGATTGCAGGGTCAGTTGGACTGGCGGGCTCTGCCAACATTGGAGAAGAATGTGCAATGTTTGAAGCCATACACGGTTCCGCTCCGCGCAGAGCTGGTCAGAATGTTGCCAACCCTTCAGGATTACTGCAAGGTGCCATCTTGATGCTCAACCATATTGGACAAACTGAAATTGCAGAAAAAATCAACAATGCCTGGCTTAAAACAATAGAAGATGGCATTCACACTTATGATATCTATAAAGAAGGCAAAAGCAAACAGAAAGTAAGCACCAGCGAATTTGCAGATGCGGTTATTGAAAGATTAAATCAGCGACCTGTGCAACTGAAAGAAGCCAATTTTTCGGGCAATAATTACACAATGCAATTAAAACCATATCAGCGTAAATCACCAGCAAGGAAGAAACTGCTGGGAGTTGACCTCTTCTTGCACTGGTCTGGATTGAATCCAGACGAATTAGGTGAACAACTACAATCGGTAGGTTATGACGACAAACAACTCAGCATGATTACCAACAGAGGCATCAAAGTATGGCCTGAAGGATTCAGAGAAACTTTTTGCACCGATCACTGGAGATGCAGATTCAAAGCTAACAGCGACTTCACTCAGGAAGACATCATCAAGTTAATGCAAAAAGCAAGAGAGAAAGGTTTTGATGTCATTAAAACTGAGAACCTCTATGAGTTTGATGGAAAACCGGCATTTTCACTAGGACAAGGACAATAATATCATGAAAGAATTCAATATCATAAACGGCAAATTCAAAAAAAAGGACGCACTCGATTTAATCGAACAGTTTGTGCATGTAAAAACACAATTTCATCAAAAGATGGTCTCGAAAATAGGATTTAGAGCTAAATGCGCGTATTTTTTATTCAGACAAGGCCTATTTCGAAGCACATACCAACGGTGGTCTGAGCAAGAAATACAACGATGTATGAATAAAAAAGACGATGTGCAATTATCATTTTATAACACTCATTTGGCCTAAAGGTTATTTTTGAGACCATCGACAAATAAAAATCGGTAAAAGTGAGAATGAGGAAGACATTAAATTCAGAGAGAGAAGAATCAAATATCTTCAGGATGAATTAAAATTCATCAAATCTGAATTTGAGTTGTCCGAATTAATACAAATTAAAGCCGACATTGAAGTGACTACTGACGCAGCTTAAAAACTCTATGCAATTGCAGGATATAACTTTCAGAAACAAATCAATTATTGAAAATTTATATTGCGAGCGACCTCTTTTAATTGCAAGTATGCACAGCAAAGAGAGGGTTATAGGCCCTGTTATGGAAAAGGCCCTCGGTGTCAAGCCTTCTAAATGTGAAGGCTTCGACACCGATCAGTTTGGTACATTCACGGGGGAAATCAGTCGACATAGCAGCTCTCTCATTACAGCAAGAAAAAAATGCCTGGAGGCCATGCACACGCTTGGATTCGACCTGGCGATAGCCAGTGAAGGTTCATTTGGTCCGCATCCTCAAATTCCCTTTATTTCTGCAAACGAAGAAATTCTCTACTTCATAGATTTAAAACATCAAATAGAACTCTATGTCCATCACATCGATTGCGAAACCAATTTTAAACAGGCCGAAATAAGCGATTTTGACACCTTGCAGCGCTTTGCTATCGATATTGGTTTTCCGGAGCATGGCGTCATCTTTAGAAAAGACCTTTTCAGTAAAAACACGATTTATAAAGATTGCATGGATTGGAGAGATCTGAAAATTCAATTCAACAACTACAGCCAACTTTATAAGACATTTTACATTGAAACGGATATGAGAGCCATGCGCAATCCCACCAGAATGAAGGTCATTGAGCGGGCAGCAGAAAAACTGGTAGAGAAAATAACTTCGCTTTGCCCCTCCTGTTCCCATCCCGGCTTTGACATACATAATGTCGAAAGAGGTTTACCGTGCATGCAGTGTCAACTTCCAACAAAGACCATTAAACAGTTTATTTACAAATGCCCTTCATGTGGTTTTCAATTGAATCAAGCTCAAACTGAAAAACAGTATGAAGATCCAATGTATTGTGACATCTGCAATCCGTAACTTGTTGTTTAATTGAGTCAAATCTTTCGAAATGTTCTATCAGAAACTTCTTTGACGGGAGATGATTGAGAGCCCCGTCCATCATGGCGTTTCGCATGAAGCAGATTGGGCATAAATGTCACACCCAGAACGAAAAATTTGCTTAACTTATTAATCGGACTAAGAGATTTCAACGGATAGATTCGGTGTGAGAGTCCAAATTGTGTATGCAAATTGAACCTTTTGCCTAATAGTCTTATTATGAGTCCATGCTCCAGAGTAAAATATACTTTACTTACACCTAATGACAGACTATCTTTAGTGAAGTAATCCGCAGGTTGCGATCTTGCAAATTGCATGAATACACTGTTTAACCGCGCTGAGTATCCGAATTTCAAATATCGGTTGACAGGATTGGCATCCAATAAAATATTAGAACTTAAAGACAAAGAATTAAATCTTACCAGCATTTCTCCTTTTTTCAGATTACGGTGTAATGTTAATGCATTGCCCTGAACACTTCCAAAAGTATATTCTAAAAATGCTCCGGTTCTGACTGCATAACTTAAACTATCATTTAAAAAATATCCTAATCCAAAACTAAATGCTTTTTGTGATTTTATAGATTGTAATGTTTCATTTTCATTTCCTACTATTCCGTCCGACTTAGAAGGCAAACTGCTGTATTGCATAAATGCAGCAAAAGATTTACTGAATGCAAATCCAGCTGTCAAATCACTATTAAGATTAGAATAATTTAGACTAAGGGAAAAATCCCCGTAACGATTCAAGTGCAGAACATTAAGATTGCGGTTATAATAATAGGAGACGCCATACACAGGCATATTGTAAATTAAGATGACAACAAAAAAGAAGCTAGCAGCTCTATACTTGAACATGTCTATAATTACAACTCCGACTTATCATTCCCCCAAATCAAGGGCACAATTAATCGAATTTTTCGTACCAGCTAAATTTTTCCTGAACAATTCGATTCTTTTCCTTCTTGATAAAATCGAGATAAGCCTTTGCTACTGGTGAATGTTTTTTACCTTCAAGCCATATTAAGCTCCATGTTGTTTTTATTGGCAAACCTCTCACAGGGATAATAGAAAGATCACTGCTCTGAAGTTCTTTCCGGATGCCAATCAGTGGCATTATCGAATATCCCAGTCCGGCCAAAATAGCCTGCTTAACCGCTTCATTGGAAGTAAGCTCCATTTGTTTGTTTGGAGACAGAGTTTGCTTTTTAATAAATTTCTCCATTACCTGCCTGGTACCAGAACCATCTTCTCTGAATAACCATGGCAACTGATTGATTTGATCCTTGCGCAAAAACTGTCCTGCATATTTCACCTTTTCACTGCCAACAAAGAACAATTTATTTTGAAGCAGGTCGAGTTTATGAACGCGCAGATTAGCTGGCAAGATAGACACTAAAGCAAAATCTACCAGATTATTTTCAAGCGATTCTATTACCTTACTTTTATTGGTAACATCCACAGACAGTTCTACTCCGGGATTTGCTTTTACGAAATCTGCCAGATAATAAGGCATCACATATTTACCGGTAGAGACAATTGATAATTTCAATTTCCCAAACAACTGCCCTTTATAGGCTAAAGTTTTATTGGTAATTTCATTGACTTCATAAATGATTTTTTCAGCAGCTCTGGCAATTTCTTTTCCAAAATCAGTCACATAAAGTTTCTTTCCTATAATTTCTGTGAGCGGAATATCAAACTGGTCCTGAAAATTCCTCAACTGGATGGAAACAGCAGGCTGCGTCAGACTTAATGCTTCAGAAGCCTTAGTCACACTTTGCAACTCCACAACTTTCAAAAATATTTGCAACTGATTCAAGGTATAGTTCATAAATATTTATTATTATCTTTATTACAAAGATAAATAACAATTATTAATAAATACAAGTGAATTTTGCCCCCTAGAATGAATTACATAAATAGTTATGAAAAAAACAATCAGCTAAACTACTGCATTTCAACTGATAATAATAATCAAGACAATCCACTTGACTCAAATAACCACACAAGAAACAACAAAGTTGGCAAAATAGTGCCATTGTATCCTGAACTCGAAAGTGTAACAAGAAAGCAAAATTTAGAAGTGACTTATAAGAATGAATCGAAGCTTTCAGATGCGCATTCTTTATCAGTAAGATTAAAACTTTTAATCCCCTGGGCGTTACTCATTAGTGGCACTATTTGTCTGGTTTGTGCATTCATTACTGACGACATTTCTAAAGAATTATTGAAAGCTTTTTGTATTGTGTTGTTCCTGCTTGCCATATACTCCAGCTATAAAATTGACAACAAAGACATCCAACAATAATAACCATGCACAAACTACTCTTAGAGAATCTTAGTAATCCTGCTTTATTATTCTTCATTCTTGGCATCATAGCTATTTATTTAAAAAGTGATCTGGAAATTCCGGCCAATTCATCCAAATTTATTTCCCTTTACCTTTTGTTTTCAATAGGATTCAAAGGTGGTCAGGAGCTCACCCATGAGACATTCTCCAGCGAAATCGTTTATTCCATTTTACTGGGAATACTCATCTCAATACTTATTCCACTGTATGCATTTCAAATTCTCAAACGCCGGCTAAGCATTGCTGATTCGGGAGCGATTGCTGCATCCTATGGCTCTGTCAGTGCTGTTACTTTTGTTACCGCGGCTTCTTATCTGGAAGCTCATGCCATGCATCTCAATGGACACATGGTCGCTATTATGGCTATGATGGAATCTCCGGCCATCATTATGGGACTATTCCTGATTTCGATATACAGCAAAAATGAAAAACATCATCTAGACAAATGGACTGCAATACGACATTCTCTTACTAATGGCAGTGTTGTATTGATTTTAGGAAGTTTAGTAATTGGTTTATTAGCGAATGCCAAGCAGGCAGAAGGCATAAAACCTTTCACAAACGATATATTCAAAGGCTTTCTTGCCATCTTTCTATTGGATATGGGTATTACAAGTGGAAGGAAATTAAAATCCTTCTTTTCTTACGGCTGGTTCCCATTTCTTTTCTCACTTGTACTCCCTTTAGTCAATGGTTGCGCTTTTGCATGGATAAGTGGTTTTGTCACAGATGATGTTTCCAGTCGATTCATCTTCGCCATTCTTGCAGCAAGCGCTTCCTATATCGCCGTACCTGCAGCAATGAAAATAGCAGTACCCAATGCCGACCCGGGTTTATATCTGCCTATGGCTTTGGCAGTGACTTTCCCGATTAATATAACCATAGGCATGCCTTTATATTTTATGATAGCACAATTTTAAATACTTCCTGCAAAATGTCTAACCCGAATATAAAAATCACCCACATCAAATATCCTTCAAGTAAAGTAAATAAAAGAAGAGAAACTAAAGGCTTACTCAACACCATCACAATGTGCAGTGTGCTAGGTGTATTATTTTTTGTGGGTATGAAAACCGAAGGCTACTCTCAGTTAGCTATTAACATTGCCACAGTAATCCTCATTCTGACCTATGGCGAACTTATAATAGTCAGTCTGGCCAAATCTGTTGGAAGACTCAGCAAAAAGGCAATTGCTTAAAAAAGCAGTTATTCTGCTATTGGTGCATTAAGAAAACTCAGTTTAGCCAGGTCTTTTTCCTGTTCTGAGCGCATACCTACACCCAAATCTCCGGCATTGCTGACATAGAATGCCAATTCACGCAGACTAGTGTACAGTTCCTGTGCGAAAGTGTATTCCAATTTTGGGAAAATCGAATTTAAACCTTTTAGAACATCAATAAGGTACTGGGTTCTTTCGAGTGTAGATTCAGGTAATACACTAACAATCTGATCAATTGCATCGCTGGTATGACCATCAACATTTTTATAAACACCACTTACATCTCTGGTTTCAGAATAGGTTTTGATATGGATAATTTTAACAGCCTGAGCGATTTCCTCTTGAGCAAAATCGCCATCTGCGCCTGAAATTAGGGCAGAAATTAAAACAGGGGCGTTCAATATCAATTGCTGTTCTGAAGAGGATAAATGTTCTATTTTGCTGAGCATACGAATGTTTATATTACTTTTGCGCAAAAGTACACTTTTTTTACCGTGGCTACAACAATGGAACTGGTGAAATTTTTCCTTAAAGAGGAATGGAAAGGCAAACACGCTTTAGTGAGTGCTTTTTTGCATATTTTCACTGCTGTACTTATCACCTACCTCAGCCTTCCTGGGCTTGAAAAGGCATTGTTTTCTTCTGTGTTTTGGCTGGTGGTCATTTTCACCACCATTCAAGGGGTCTCCAAAGCGTTTATCCAAATGCGAAAAGGCAACTTCTATTATTGGCATCAAATGTGTACTCCTGCGCAATATCTGGGTGCCCGACTGATTTCATCCTGTATTTTAATGCTGGCTTTTACTTTGTTTGCTTTTGTTGTATTTACAACTATGCATGGCAATCTGGGTGAAGGAGCTCTGGATTTCTTTTTAGTCACCATTATCACCGGAATAGGTATAGCTTCTATTTTTACTATCAGCAGCAGTATTGCTTCAAAAACCGATAGTCCCGGTGTTCTTCTTCCCGTTTTAAGTTTTCCCGTCATATTACCTGTATTACTCATTGGAATAAAAGCCGGTAAAAATGCAGCTGATGGCTTGGGTTTTTCAAGCTATATCTTTGAACTGGGCTTATTGATGATGATGAATCTGCTCATCATTGCTTTAGGGTTGATGTTGATGAAATTTATCTGGAAAGAGTAATTCATCCTTATTTCGACTTCATTTTCAGCCTGCATTCCATTATTTTCGCCTTATGAAAAAACTCTTGTTCCTTTTTCTGGCAATTTTAAACTGCATATATCTGCAGGCAAATGGGTTGAGACCTGGTCAGATTGACACCATTGTTGAGAGAACTTTAAAAGCATTTCAGGTTCCTGGCATTGCTGTTGGAGTAGTTAAAGACGGAAAATTAATTCATGCAAAAGGTTATGGTGTTCGTTCATTAAACAACACTAAGGCAGTAGACGCCAATACACTTTTTGGAATTGCATCTAACTCTAAAGCATTTACTTCAGCCGCTATTGGCATCTTAGCAGATGAAGGTAAATTAAAACTGGATGATAAGGTGATAGATTATATACCTGAATTCAGGTTTTACGATCCATTCGTCACCAGTGATTTCAGAATCCGCGATTTACTCACTCACCGCTGCGGCCTTGGATTAGGTGCCGGAGACTTGATGTTTTTTCCGGATTCTGCTGTATTTAGTGTGAATGATGCCATTTACAATTTAAGATTTCTTAAGCCTGAATCCCCTTTTAGAACAAAGTTTCAATACAATAACCTTATGTTTATCACTGCCGGGGAAATAGTACACCGAGTTAGTGGTAAAACATGGTTTGAATTTATAGAGGAGCGATTCTTTAAACCACTTGGTATGAGTGGTTCCTACGCTCAATTCAATCGAATTCCTGACAAGTCTAACATGATAGAACCTCACGCAATCTGCGACAAAAAACTACAGGTTATCTCGCATCATAATTCAGAATTGATGAGTGCCGCCGGTACCATCTTTTCAAATGTCAATGATTTAAGCAAGTGGGTCATATCAGTCATGAACAATATGCAAATCCCTGGCTCTGATAAAACACTTGTTTCTAAAAAATTCCTGAATGAAATGCTGAATGCTCAGACACCTATCATGGTGAATGCACCCGGTACTTATTTTACGCATTTTTCGGCTTATGGATTGGGTTTCTTTTTATCGGATGTAAAAGGTTACAAACAGATTAGTCATTCGGGAGGTTTACCGGGCAATGTCACTCAAATCACCATGATTCCTGAAATTGGTCTGGGCATCATAGTACTGACCAATCAGCAGGAAGGTGGCGCTTTCAGAGCCGTTACAGATGCTGTAAAAGACGCCTATCTTGGAATTGAAGGCATGGACAGAGTTGAGATGTATTCAAAGTCGAGAAACCGCAATGTAGAAACAGCCAATCGTATGGTAGATTCCATATACAACCTTGTCAACATTCAATTGCGTTTAAAAATCAAGCGCGATTTTACACGTTATACAGGCACATACAATGATGCCTGGATGGGTCAATTTACAATTAGTTTTGAAAATGGTAAACTGACTTTACGATCTGCTAAATCGCCAAAAATGAAGGGTGAATTACTTTTTCTACGAGAAAATGTCTTATTAATTCGCTGGGATGACAGAAGTTTTGATGCGGATGCACTTTTAAGTTTTAAAATAGATGCGGATGGTCAAATTAAAGGATATACTTTAGAGGCGATATCTCCAATGACAGACTTTAGTTTCGACTTTTCAGATCTTGATTTTGTAAAGGTTAAATAAAGGTATAAATAATGAAATCATAATTCTTGTTACTGACTAATATCAGTATCATAGAAGGTAAAGTAATGTAGCTTTGCAAGACTAATATTACCGCAATGAAAAAGCCGTACACTATACTGCTGCCGGTAGACTACAGTTCTCAATCCGAATATGCCTGCAGATTCGCCTTGCATCTGTGTAAAGACCTTCCCGCAGAATTACAGATTATTCATATTTACAGGGACCCGATTCCGGATGCGAGCAATCCGATGCTATATGCAGTAGACCTCAGTAAAATCTATAATTTAGAGCGTACCAGACTTGAGAAATATGTTTTGGAAATTCTCGACAAGTTTGGGTACAACGAAAAAGAGTTGCGCATAAAGCTTGAAGTTTTGGAGGGAGATATTGCATTACAAATAGCGCAGTACGCCCATCATCAACAAAGTGATTTAATATTGGTTGGTACCCACGACCGACATGAGATTCGGGAATATATTTGGGGAACACATACTATTGAAATTGTCAGACAAAGTGAAGTACCTGTATTGGCCATTCCGGAAGGCTGTATTTACAGAGACTGGCGAAAAATATTGTATGCTACCAATTTGCGCCATTTAGAGTTTCCAATAATTGAATATATAGTAAACATGAGCAAAAGAGTTGATGCAATTTTAGAGATAATGCATGTTGAAACAGAAGAAGACGACAAATGGGAAAAAGTTGCGGAATTTGACGAATTTAAAAAAGATATTTTCAACACAATAAATTACGATAAATTGCGCATGAACTCTTTGCATGAACAAGCAAGAATAGCAGACAGTTTAATGCAGTATTCAGAAGAAAATGGCATTGACATGATTGCGATTGCTCCATCCCGATCATCTATTACGGAGAGGGTGTTTGGCAAACATGTAACAAAAGATTTGCTTTATAAAGCACATTTACCCATTTTATGTGTGAAATATTAAGCTAAACAATATAAAAGAGAAGCGCCCCATTTCTGGAGCGCTTTTTTTATTTTCAAATAACCATCACGATACCGAATTTAGATCAATGTTGGTATGGTCGGCCGAATAAGACACTAACCCCGCCGAACCATACTCAAACATCGAATTACACATTATACAATGAGGCACTACGAGCCTTTTGTATCTTTACTAGCTGTGCATGTATGCCTGGGTATGGAAGACCGTTTTCAAATCAACGGCCTCCATACTTCAGCATCGATTTACACATTATACAATGAAGGCACTACAACCTTTTGTATACAACTTAATGGCCTCACAGCCTTTTAAAATGCTAGGTATGGCTGACTAGTACAAACAAACAAACAAAACCAGTCAGACCATACTTCGCACTGAAATACACAATATACATGATGGCACCCGGCCAATGTATACAAACATTAATGGACACCCATTGGATATCCTGTATTTACTGCCTTGTATGGCAGGCCAGACAAACACATGATCCAGCCTTTCCATACTCAGCATCGAAATACACATTATACATGTAAGGTTCTACACAACCTTAAAGTATACTTATTTGAATTGATCTCATTTGTCCGTCTGCGGTTAGTAATTCTACAAAAAACAAACCCTGACCCAAACCACTGAGATCCAGATTGGCGTCAGTCATCTCGACACTACCAATTGTAAGAACTAATTTTCCGGTATTGTCATATATATTCAAGCCCGAAATCTGATCTAAATCAATACCTGAAATTTTAACCAATCCATTACTTGGATTAGGAGTTAACACCACCGACCTGATGGTTGAACCACATACTAATTTAGAATAATGAGCACCTGTCGTTACTCCATTTTCATCTATCATTTCGATTTTAATCCAATTGGATTCATCTTGTTTTTCAAATGACACTTCGTAAGTAGTCAGTCCTGGAATTGAAGTAAGTATCCCGGACAGTTGCATATTGTCGGCAGATATCCCTGAATATAATTTAAACTGTTGTCCCAGATCTGATTCCGCTACAAAAACAACTTTAATATTCTCATCAGAGCAAGTTGCATTTAAATTCAGCAACTTCATACTCAATGGTTGAATCCAGGTGATTGAATACGTTACTTTATCCCCTTGTACGCCGGCAGCATCTATAAATGCATATTGAAAAATCAAATTCGTAGATAAATTGGTACTGTACTGCGCAATTAATCGTGATGGATCAAAACTGCTAATTGTAACACTATCTGTTATTTCTTCACCACTAGCCAATACACCATCATTATTGGCATCATAAAACAATGGATTGCCACTTGGTGCGTAAATTTTTACACTGCTGCCCGAACCTTTTGCTCCATCTTCAGCATCCGTCCCTGTAAATGGCCCCGGATCTGAACTTGAACCTGCACCATTAAGACGCATAGTATCATTTAAATTTAATGATGGTCTGGCTATAGAATAACTTAAAGTTGTTGCTACAGGCTTTGAATCTATGCCAAAGTTGACTCCCGTTACACTTGCGGTTGTAATGGTAAATGAAGTCGAACCATTGATTGTTCCGTCTCCACTGCTTGCTGTGCCTTCACCTGTATTTACCCATCCACTTGGCAAGGATGCTGAAGGTGCAGGACTGCTCACTGTACCTGAAGTGGTACTTAGAACAACACTGTAGTTACCGCCATTAACATCACTAAAACTGTATGTACCGTTTGATGCTACAGTTGTCACTGCAACAACATTTCCACTACCATCAACCAGATTGGCATATATAGTA
>CAUJCT010000051.1 GCA_963169345.1 Bacteroidota bacterium | reverse complement strand
TTCTGGATTAAAATAATTCAAAACCCCATTTAACACATCTAAACATATACCTTTATTAATCTTTACATTCAAGTGAACATTATTGAAATTCAATGATTTTTTTGTGAATAGGGTAAAATACTTTTTTAACGGAATTCGTAGAATTGGATTTTTTTTAATTTCCAACACCCTAGCAGGGTATTCTGGATTAAAATAATTCAAAACCCCATTTAACACATCTAAACATATACCTTTATTAATCTTTACATCCAAGTGAACATTATTGAAATTCAATCATTTTTTTGTGAATAGGGTAAAATACTTTTTTAACGAAATTCGTAGAATTGGATTTTTTTTAATTTCTAATACCCTAGCAGGGCGTTTTGGATTAAAATAATTCTTTTCCCCAATTCATGCCATAATTTTCCCTTCATATTCTCCAAATTCGTGTGTAATTTGCGATACTTTTATGCTGACCTTAAACGCCATTAGAAATCAAACACAGGAAATCATTGAACGCCTTGCAAAACGAGGTATTGACAGAAGTGCTGACATTCAGGAAATCGTTCAACTCGACGAACTAAAACGCGCCAAACAAACGCTTCTTGAGCAAAATCTGGCAAAAGGCAACGCCATCGCCAAAGAAATCGGCGACCTGTTTAAGTCGGGTAAAAAGGAAGAAGCAGATGCTAAAAGAACCGAATCTGTGCGTCTTAAAGATGAAAGCAAAGTGCTGGAAGCTGAAATGGCTGAGATTGACGAAAAACTCACTCAAAAACTTTACGAAATTCCCAATGCCCCTAGTGAAAAAGTAAAATTTGGCAAAAGCGCCGATGATAATGAAGTGGTGTTTGAATGGGGTGATGAACCGGTATTACCGGCTGATGCAAAACCACACTGGGAATTGACTTCACAATACCAATTGGTAGATTTTGAACTCGGAAATAAAATAACAGGTGCAGGATTCCCGGTCTATACAGGTAAAGGCGCGCGTTTACAAAGAGCGCTAATCAACTTCTTCCTCGATGAAGCTCTAAAAGCCGGCTACTATGAGGTGCAACCGCCAATTCTGGTCAACGAAGCCAGTGGTTTTGGTACAGGACAGTTGCCAGATAAAGAAGGTCAGATGTACCACGCAACAATTGACAATCTGTATTGCATTCCAACCGCTGAAGTACCTATTACCAATATGTACAGAGATGTGATCCTGAAAGAAGAAGAGTTGCCAATCAAAAATGTTGGTTATACTCCATGTTTCAGAAGAGAAGCCGGCAGTTACGGTGCTCACGTGAGAGGTTTAAACAGACTGCATCAATTTGACAAAGTTGAAATCGTACAAATCGCACACCCTGATAAAAGCTACGAAATTTTGGAAGAAATGGTAGAGCATGTCAAAGGTTTGATGATGAAACTGGGATTAAAATTCAGAATTTTGCGTCTTTGTGGAGGTGATATGGGATTTGCCAGTGCACATACATACGATTTCGAAGCCTGGAGTGGTGCACAGCAAAAATGGCTGGAAGTCAGTTCAACCTCTAATTTCGAAACTTTCCAGGCCAATCGTTTAAAATGCAGATTTAAAAATAAGGATGGTAAAAATGAACTGGTTCATACACTAAATGGCAGCGCTTTGGCGTTACCTAGAATTGTAGCATCGATACTCGAAAACTATCAGACAGAAGATGGCATCAACTTACCGGAGTGTCTGCACCCTTATTTAGGATTTAATAAAATTTAATTGAGATTTGTTTTACTGATATTGTCTTTAGCTTGTTTTGGACTGAGTAAGGCTCAGTTTATACCATGCATCGATTCTGTCAGAGCCAATCCAATGTTTCAGTGCAACGACCCAGCATATATTCCGGTTTGTGGCTGCAATGGTATCACCTACCGAAATCAATGTGCTGCCTATAATGTTGGTGGTGTTTCTGACTGGAGAAGCGGCGTTTGTTCGGGGGTTGATATGGATTTCTTTCCAAATCCTATTGGTCCAAACAGTGAATTAAGTATCAATTTATCCTTCCCTGAATTTTTCAACGGAGATATCACTTTCCGTTTGGTCGATTTTTATGGTAAGACTTACGATCAGAAATTCTTCTATAATATCAATCGAATTTCTTTTCAGATTGACATGAATCCTTTGATGTCAGGTCTCTATTTCCTTGTCGTTACCAGCAGTAATGGTGGCAGTTTGGTGAGGATGTTAGCTAAAAATTAGTTTGCTAAAATTGGGATTTTATCCAATCATTATAGTTTCCTTATTCAACCTTCCAGGTTGAATAGTGTAAAAAAGTACTATTTCATTGCCCTAAATTGCAGTTTCAATAAAAACTCAACCTGGAAGGTTGAATAGTGTAAAAAAGTAAAGTGTTAAGTCGTTAAGTTGTTAAGTCGTAGAGCTTTTCCATACTATTTAAGTTTTCCCGAATAAATCTGTGACTTCCGTTTGCGCAAGCAAACCACTGGCCGTGTCAATCCCGTAGGTACGGGATAAATTTTTCCGTGTGTTTTGTGTTTTCTTTCCTCGTTCTGCGTTCTACCTCACGTTGGCATCTGCGAACTCCGTTTGCGCAAGCAAACTCTGGTCGTGTCAATCCCGTCCCGTATGATACGGGATACGGGACAATTTCTGCGTGATCCGCGTGTTCTGCCCCATTTCTGCGTGATACAAAAGGAAGCTTACTCAACCCCCATTCTTACTTCCCACTAATTGCGCTTGGAGTAATTCATTATCGCCCAAAAATTCAATACAATTCCAAATAAAGCTGTGATGAACAATTGCGATTGAATATGAACAAATGAACTGCCTTTTAATATGACCATTCTCATTACCTGAATAAAATACGACATTGGATTAAACTTTGAAACAACTATCGCCCAATCAGGCATACTCTCAATAGGTGTAAACAAGCCTCCCATCAAAATAAATACCATCATAAAAAAGAACATAATGAACATCGCTTGTTGCTGCGTATCCGAGTAAGTTGACACCAGTAATCCTAATCCCAAAACAGCTAAGAGATAAATCGCCACATAAACATATAAGACAAGCAAACTCCCTGAAGGCACTATGCCGTAAACCAAATATGAAACCAACATTCCAACACTGAAAACAAACAGGCCCAATATCCAAAATGGCAATAACTTACCCAATATGAAATGTCTGCGTTTTATTGGTGTCACATTGATTTGTTCGATGGTACCAATTTCTTTCTCTTTTACAATGTTTAAAGCCGTAAGAAAACCACCAACCATAGTCACCAAAATGGCTAATATTCCCGGAACCATAAACCAGCGGTAATTCATATAAACATTGAATCTGTTTTTAGGCACCATATCCAGCTTTGCTATCAATGCTGAGGTTTCCGAACCCGACTGACTGATTTTTATCTGCTCATTGTATCGATTAATAATATTGTTCAGATAGGCACTTCCTAAATTAGCTTTAACGCCATTAATTGCATTGACCGCTATCAAAACCTGAGCTGAATTTTCTTTTATTAATCGCTTTTCAAAACCATTTGGAATTTCCAAAATCAAATCAGCTTTATCCTTATCTAACAATTGAATGGCACTCTTATAATCACTTCCATAATCTACAAGAGTAAAATATCCGGATGAAATAGCTTCTGTGCGCAGATCCTCGGACTTCGAACTCCTGTCCTGATCCACTATAATCAAATTGATGTTCTTTACCTCATAATCTGCTGCCAGCGGCATAACAATTAACTGCATGACAGGCAGCACCACTATCATTGCTAAAATTGAACGGTTGCGGAATATCTGCTTAAATTCCTTGACCAATAAATATCGCACAGTCCTCATGATAAACGGATTTTAAAATTTTTTAAACTTATTAAAAAGAAGAAGAGAGTCATTCCAAACAAAATCAGTGTTTCTTTCCAGATATACGAAAAGCCCAAGCCTTTAATCATGATAGATTTTACAATGATATAAAACCATTTAGCAGGAATAATATTCGATATCACCTGCAAAGGCAAAGGCATATTTTCGATTGGAAACATAAAGCCACTGAACAAAATTGTAGGCAGCATCATTCCCATCAGGGAAATCAACATTGCCACCTGCTGAGAAGATGTTTTAATGGAAATAAATATTCCGATTGCCAGACTGGCAGCGATAAATAAACTACTTTCAGCATATAACAACAATATACTTCCATTGATAGGTAAATCGAGCACCCAAACACTTAACAACAGAATCGTAGTTACATTCAGCAAAGAAATAAACATATATGGAATTGCCTTAGCCATGATGACCATGAACGGATGAAAAGGCGACACCAGCAAAATCTCCATAGTACCGGTTTCCTTTTCCCTTACAATTGATACAGCTGTCATCATAACACAAATCAGCATCAAGACCAGCGCCATTACACCCGGAACAAAATTAGGCGCTCCTTTCAACTGTGGATTGTACAACATTCTCACTTCAGGCTGAATCAATTGAGGTGTCACAGGCAGCTGACTCATCTGCATTTGAAAATCCCTCGAAATAGCCGCTATATAATTAGTCAATACAGTTGCCGTATTCGGATCAGATGCATCAACCACAACTTGCAGATTAGAGGGTTCACCAGCTAACACCCTTTCCTCAAAATGATTCGGAATTACCAAAGCCAGCTTCACTTTTCCTTCTTTAAAACTATTTTCCAGTTCTGCATTATCATCAATTAAGTTCTCTACTTCGAAATAATGTCCTGAGCTCACTTTTTCAATAAATTTCCGGCTGGTTTCCGAATGTGAATTGTCCAGCACTACAATACCAGACTCTTTAATTTCGTTGCTCAAAGCAAATCCAAAAATCAATATTTGTACTACCGGCATTCCAAACAGTATCAAAAGAGTTTTGCGGTCTCTCATGACGTGTTTGAATTCCTTCTTAACAAACGACAACAATCTTTTCATTATTCAATTCTTTTGGCTCCTCTTGCCAATATATAAAATACTTCATCCATGGTAACAGCCTTAAACTGTTGTTTTAATTCGAGCGGGGTACCCAAAGCTTCCATTTTACCATCCACCATAATCGATATACGGTCGCAATACTCGGCCTCATCCATATAATGTGTTGTTACAAAAATGGTAATCCCTTTTGCTGCGGCTTCGTATATTAAATCCCAGAACTGACGACGGGTTACGGGGTCAACTCCCCCGGTTGGTTCATCCAGAAAAACAATTTTTGGTTCGTGTAAAATAGCCACCGAAAATGCCAGTTTTTGTTTCCAGCCCAGAGGCAAAGATGACAATAAGGTATGAGCGACTGAACTCAGTTCGAGACGCTGAATCAATGCATCCGATTTCTCCTTAATTTGTTGTTGACTTAAACCATAAATTCCACCGAAAAAACGGATATTTTCAGTGACAGTCAAATCTTCATACAATGAAAATTTCTGAGACATATAGCCAATGTGTTGCTTGATACTTTCAGTCTGGGTATAAATATCATATCCTGCTATTTTCGCTTCACCCGAACTCGGTTTAGACAAGCCGCACAACATACGCATTGCCGTAGTTTTTCCTGCACCATTTGCCCCTAAAAATCCAAATATCTCACCTGCTTTCACATCAAAAGTGATGGCATTTGTCGCGATAAACTGTCCGAATTTCTTAGTTAACTGATGAGCTGTGATTACTTTTTCCATAATTAATTCGTCATATAGGCCATAAAACTGTCTTCAACTCCTGCTTCAATTTTTTTGACTTCTAAATGGTCTATGGTTATTGCATCCAATACTTCATTAATTGCAGTAAATCCCTTCTCAAACGAGACATGAAGCACATCTCCAAAAGAATAACAAGACTTCACGGAAATATGCTTTCGCAATTGATTCAATGTAACAGATATCTTATCAGATTTAACTTCATACAAATCGAATGGATATGCTTTGGAAATCCCTTCAGGAGAATCTATAGCCAGAATTTTACCCTGATGAATCAAAGCTACTCTGTCACACATACCAGCTTCATCCATGTACGGTGTCGAAACAAGTACTGTAATGTTTTTACTTTTCAGCCTTTTTAACATATCCCAAAATTCTTTTCTTGAAACAGGATCAACACCGGTAGTGGGTTCGTCGAGAAACAACACTTTGGGCTGATGTATCAAGGCACAACAAAGAGCCAGTTTCTGCTTCATTCCACCGGAGAGTTTACCTGCAGGTCGGTGTTTAAACGGCTCGAGAAACACGTAAATATCCTTTATCAAATCATAATTCTCCTCAATAGTTGTCCCAAATACTGTGGCAAAAAAATGCAGATTTTCTTCCACTGTTAAATCCTGATACAAAGAGAATCTTCCAGGCATATAGCCAACAGATTCGCGAATGAACTTATACGCATCAACAACATCTTTACCCAAAACCGAAGCTTTACCTCCATCTGGTAATATCAAAGTAGTCAGTATTCGAAATATGCTTGATTTACCTGCACCATCCGGACCAATTAAACCAAACAACTCTCCTTCCTCTACCTCTAAACTCACTTCTTTCAGAGCTATAGTCTTTTCCTTACCGTACCACTTCTGGATATGATCCAATACAACCGCTGACATACTAAAAAATTAATTCGCCATACATACCTGATTTCAAATAACCATCATTCGCAGTCTTTACTTTTATGGCATAAACCAGATTGGCACGCTCATCTTTGGTTTGTATGGTTTTGGGCGTAAATTCTGCTTTATCACTTATCCAGGTAAGCTGACCTTTATACTTGCGAAAATTTCCTTTACCATCGTCTACCCGGATTTGCATTTCCTGACCCAGTTTAAGCGACGCAAACTGGTCGCCGGTAACATAAGCTCTCAAGTACACCTGCTTCAAACTGGCCACTTTGTAAATAGGTTTGCCAATACTGATGAGCTCACCTTTATCCATATATTTAACCAATACAGTACCATCAACCGGTGATGAAATTCGGCACTTGCTTAACTGATCTTTCATTTGTTCCATCTGAATCTCTATCGGTTGTAGCTCCTCATTCAATCCTCTAACCGAAGTTTTCAAAACAGATTCCGTACTTCTGATTTGATTCTCTATAATAGCTACCGCCGAACCGGCATCATCTCTTTGTTTTGCTGTAGCAGCTTTGCCTTCAAATAAAGCATCCAAACGCTTTTTCTCGCGTTTTGCCTGTTCAAGTTGAGCATACAATACCGATAACTGAGCTGCCACATCCGGCTGTTTGCTTAGAATGACTTTTCTTTGAGCTTCTAATTGCTTTAATTTAAGAAACAATTGAACACTGTCTATGTAGCCATAAAACTGCCCGGATTGAACCATTTGTCCCTCCTCTATTTGCAAGTCTTTAATGACACCTGTGTACTCAGCAGATACCAGGATCTCATCCGCTTCGAAAGTACCTGTAGCGTCTGCTTTATCTTGGTCACTTTTGCAAGCCGCAAAAACGACAACCAAACTTAAAATTAAACTATATTTCATATTCTATCAATTACCTTTAATGATTTGTTTATTGTATATGTGCAACAGCAACTGAAGCTGGTGCATGACTTTTGCCAATCGGGCAGATTCTTCGGCATTTTGCTCACGGATATAATCTGCTGAAGTTATCGTACCATTGCTCAATTGAATGAATGCAGAAGTTTTAATACTTGTTCTCAATGCTATTAATTCTTCATCCTTTTCAATCAATTGTTTAAATTTCTTAATCTCTTCATCTTCCATTACCAATTGAACATCCGTTTGCATCAGAAAAGTGTTGCGCTGGAATTCAAGTGTATTGCGCTGCAAATTCAGCATCTGCTTATCATTACTCCGCGTGTAAAAAGCACTTAGCGGAATTGAAAAACGCAGTCCTCCAATATAATAACCTTGAGTTTCATTGCTGAGCATATTCAAAGCCGGCTTGCCAAAACCTGCTTGTAGGAACAACGAAACCTTGGGCTGAACTTTTGCATTCAGCATCGATTCCTGTGTGTAAAGCAAAGCCAGTTGTTTATCAATCAACCTGAGTTCAGGTCGGTTATTCTGATCGTTAACTCCAGTCTCCGGATATTTCAGAATATCATTTGTATCCAGCAGCTCACCGGTTAACACTGAAAGCATTTTGCGGTAAGCGCTGCCCTCATAATCTGCTTCTATAATTTTCTGTTCAAGCTTAATCCATTCGGCCTTTAAACTCGAGACCGTTGCTTCGAGCACTATGCCGTTGGTATAGGCAGTTTCCATTTTATCCAGTGCCGTTTTGATATCCAATTTAGATAATTCCAGTTGTGATTTCCTTTCATTCACCATCAAAATACCAAAGTACAATTGAGTCACTTTCTCCCTCAATTTATAAAGTTCAATATTCAGTTTTTCCTTTTCCACTTCAGTAGTTGCCATAGAGATTGACTTTCCAGACTTGGTAACACCTCCATCGTAAACCGTTTGCTGAATATCTGCATAAACACGGTATTGGTTCTTATCCAATTCAGGAATAGTCATATTGGGTATCACAACTATCCGAAACTTTTTTGAAAAAGTTTGAATAAGCCTTATTTTGGCAATGTACCACCAGAACCGCAATGGGCCTATTCAAACGAACCAAAAATAATAACAAACCAGTACTTCGCCAAATTTTAGATTTAATCC
>CAUJCT010000050.1 GCA_963169345.1 Bacteroidota bacterium | reverse complement strand
CTAACTTTTTGAATTTTAAAACTTTCGCTGAAGTTTCTGCGTCGACGTTGTGCTAACGTCAATTTAAATGTTTCTCTGTTTGCCATATTATTTAACCATTTTTTCTCTTTTTATGGTCAACCTATTTCAGGCATTGACAGTTAGCGAAAAACAGTCAACCTTATTTAGGCATGGACAATGGACAAATAACTAATAACTAATAACCAATTACTGATTTAGAAAAAAGGATTTAGGGTATTTGAATTATTTTAATCCGTATCACCCTGCTAGAGTGTCGGAAATTAAAAAAACTCCAAACATACATCCTCCATTAAAAAAGTTTTAATCACCCTACACAAAAAATAGAGTGTCTTTCGATAAAATACGTTTGGAAATTTGGTATAAAAATGGGATATGAATTTGAGCTTCTGTTTAAAAGCAAACTTTAACTCTTGCCTTCTCTCTTTTCTCTAAAAAACTGCTTCATGATATTACTACAGTCTTCTTCTAATACACCCGACTTTAACTCCGTTTTGGTATTGAAGTCGTTGGTTAGAAATCTGCTAAATCCGGTTTTAGGCTCACATGCGCCTATGACCACTTTTTGAAACCGAGCATGTTTAATAGCTCCGGCACACATAACGCAAGGTTCAATTGTGACGTAAAGTACGCACTCGTCCATATACTTTCCACCCAAATGAGTCGCTGCTGCAGTTATGGCCAACATTTCTGCATGTGCTGTAACATCATTGAGCTTCTCTGTCTGATTGTAGCCCTTTCCAATAATTTTATTGTTGCACACCACAACTGCTCCTATTGGCACTTCATTCTCGCTATAAGCCAACTGAGCTTGCTCGAGCGCCTTCTTCATAAACAGTGCATCCAAATCGATTTCCATAGCACAAAAGTAAGCCTTTTTAAAAAGTCTGATAATATTATGCGACAAACAAACTACTGTGTCGCTTTTACACCATAAAGAATTGCCTCACCTAAAACATCAAGTTGAATGTCCCTGATCGTTTTAAATTTAATGCAATAACCCGTCACAGTAGCTTTTCCAAGTCGCTTGCCATAAGTAGATGCTAAATAGGATTTATCTTTCAAACCTAAAATATAAATAGAAAATCCAGTAGTGTTTGCACTAAGTCCTATCTGAAAAAACTCTTTACTGCTGCCATTGGCATAATTTAATGTTTGAAATCCATAACCAATATTCGGATTGCTCACCACTTTATTTTCGGCATTTCTTCCATCGTCATACCACAGTCGGGTGCCAGGCAACAAACTTAAAATATAAGAATGAAGTTCCGCCATTTCAATAGATTTCTGACCTGACTGACTGTTTATGTAATTTGTTATTTGCTCTTCAATATTCATGGCTTTATTTGTTAGGTTGTTAAATGATACACGCAACGAACTTTCATAGAAATCAAACTTGTTGATGACCTAATGAACTCAATACTTCTTTCAACTTAATTTCCTGATTGGTTCCTATAAGTAATTTCTTACTATTTTTAAATTCCAGTTGCATGCCTTTATCTCCGGAGACATTAAATGCGCCAATTCTTAGTCCCCAGCCTCCATATTCCTTAATAGGATTATACTGTCTCACATAAGCTTTATCGATATCAGACCAGGGATAGAATTTATATTTAAAATGGAATGGGAAAAATCTCATATAAATACCATCCGATTTTATTTGCGTTTCCATACGCATATTGAAAAGCAATAATGAAAGTATTAACATAAAAAAGGCAGACAGACAAAGTCCCGTATCGCTCATAGGGTTATCGCCAAATGGCTGGCCGATAAATATCTGCTGAATGATCCCATAGATAAAAATACTGTTGATGCCGAGCATCATGACCCAGAGCCACCATTTTCTGAATCTTTGAATTTCGCTGAAATATAATTCTGACATTTTTTTATAGGGTTTTATGCTTCTTTTGAAAGATCTGAAATATGCATTCGTTTTATTGGGTACAAACTTATTCAGTCTTTACTGAAAATAAAAGAATTAAAAAATTAGAAACAATAACCTAATTTTCTAATTGCGAAATAGTCAAACTATTGACTTCACAGAGGAAAATTGTAACTTATAAATCAAAGTCTTTTAATTTTAAACAAGAGTGTTTTTTTTTGCAATATGGGTAAAACGTATTCAAAAATTTATATAATGGTTGTTTTTGCTGTTAAGGGTAGAGAAAATAATTTAAGTATGAAAATAAGAGATGAACTTCATCGATATATAAGTGGAATTTTGAGGAATGAAGGTGTGTATCCGCTTGCTGTTGGTGGATGGAGTGACCATGTACATATTTTATTTTCGATGCAACCTAATCAATGTATTAGCGATATCGTTCGTGTGGTAAAATCAAATTCTTCAAAATGGTTAAATGAATCCAAATTCTATCCAAAAAAGTTTCAATGGCAAAATGGATTCGGTGCATTTTCGTACCATGAAACAAGACTAAATGATATGATTCAATACATCATGTATCAAGAGCAACACCATTCTAAGAAATCTTTTAAAAATGAATACCTTGAACTTTTAAAAGAGTTTAACATGGATATACACACAGAAAATACTTTTGATTTTGAAAATGAATAAAGGGTGAATAAAAATGCCGCCCGACGCGTCGGGCTTGGATTTGGCCTCTTTTCATGAGAATCGCTATTTCAATTGCTATAAAAATGTCGCCCGACGCGTCGGGCTCAAATTTTAATACGCTTTCTTGAATTATCAATATAAAAGTTAATGTAGAGGTAGAATTAAATCTAAATTCCGATGAATGCTATTCATGTGTTTTTTGAAAAAACAAATTCCAATTATTTCCAATATGCCACTTAGCCCGACGCGTCGGGCGACATTTTTATAGCATTCATAATGAGATGAAAACAATAAAATTAAAGCAGAAACAACATTTTTCAAAAAAATATTTCTTCCAAGTAAATTCATTGCAATATGACATTACAATCCTTTCAATTCATACCCATTTTTTTACTCTGCTTTTTCAACAATTCTTCCTGTTGTTGTATGAGATTTTTGTACGCTTTGCTTTCAGGCTGATTGCTGCTCTGATATTGCTCAATCACCGGCAATGTCAACAAGACTTTCATAGCCAATAGTCTGTCATGGATTGATAGTGCATTATTAGAAATTTGTTTCTTTAAATCTTCTAATCCTGAGTTGTCATTTTGGAATTTATGCAAACTGGAAATTATATATGCCTGTAATCTTTTACTCAAAGCACTATCCTTCATCTGAGCTACTTTTGTTGATGCAGAATTATAATAGTTATCCGATTTCGCTTTATAATTTTCAAAAGCTTTTGTTAATTCATCAGATTTAGAATTCAAAGTTTGGATATCATCGTTCAGTTGCTTTAATTCCTTATCCTTTTCTGATAATTCACTGTACAATTCATCAACAAGGTCTTCTGCCGATCTGCTGTACTTCATTTTAGAAGAATTATCATTCTGAAGCGCCTCAGGAATTTCAGGTATTTCTGCTTTAGGTGAAGCTGATGGATTGTTACTACATGAAATCAATGTTACTATCCATGTAAATACAGAAAGTTTGACAATAAAATTCATAAATTAAGCTATTTGGCTTTCATTTTATTCCCCTTGGCATCATGAGTCACTTCAGCTAATCCCAATGCTTCCATTAATGGTGGAATATACATCCCTACCCTTCCGCGCAATCCCTTTTTTAATCCATACCAACCACCAACAGGATTAGATTCAGAACGCCCCCAGGCTTCCACTGTGCCTTCTTTTGCAGGCTTCTGCTCATCAGCACTACCCAGCTCCATCCAGTCACCATGCGCTTTCAGCATAGTATGCAAATCGTCGATAATTTGAAGGTTGTAATGCAACACAGTTTTACCTACAGTACAAACCAGAATTTCCATACCATCTTTTGTGTCTGTATGCATGGTAAATTCACTCGAAAGAGGTGGTGTTTTTAATAGCAAAGGCTTGTCTTTCGTTCCAATTTTGTAATTCATAATAAGCGTATTTTAAGGCAATATACTTCTGAATTATTAAATATTCACTATTAAGGAACACTTAAGGCCAATACTATTTGACCTTTGTTAACTTATAAAATTTGTTCTGAGCCAGCAGAAATGCTTTTCCTTTTTCTAGTTGCACGATTTTTAAAGTACAGTGGGGACTTATCTGAAGATCGAATACTGTTAAAGGTTCCTCTGAAGCCCTAATTTTCTTGAGTTCAGACAGAAACGCCGCTTTGAAATTGATGTCTTCCTCATCTGCAAAATAGTGCTTCCAAAACAAGCTATTATTCGGCAATTGTATAGAAGACATGACCCTAAAGGGTAAATTTTTTCCACCGATTTTCAATTGATTTTTTTCGATGAACAACTCGTTTGAACTCTTCAAAAATTCGACGCAATCATCCATAAAATGGATACGTTCGTAATAGTCATTCAACATCAATATTCCATCATCAATTTTCCATTTACCGGTAATGCCAGAAATATCAGCATCTTCATTTTTACAACGGCAATATGTAAAACCAGAAACAGAATCTAGATTGAAAGAACTAGGTTTAAAATTAAACATCCGATTAAAAATCCCGGTCAAGTCTTTTAATCTGTGACCATAAGGGTGTTCCAGATGGTGCCAGTATACTTTGTTGCTATCAAGTACAATGTGATTAGGCCGTTTGTTGATCCCAAAGTCGCTCACCAGCTCCTGAGTCTTTAAATCATGAAAAAAATAACTGGCATCTGAAACCTTCTTGAATGTATAAATATCATAAGAAATTAATCCCTTCGTCTTATAAGTGTCTGTTCGAATCGTTATAACCAATTTCGTATACTGCTCATTAAAAACTGTATCGATAGTTGTGCTAAATTCAGAAATGTTATAACCCGCTTTGCTTCTGAAATAATTCACAATGGAATCTCCAAAAATCTTGATTGAAGAATAACTAAATGCTCCCTGACCGGATTTCAAAATAGTATCTTCTGATATAGTTAAATCAGATACCTTAGACATCGCTTCAACAGGCCTGTGATTATTGTTGCAAGCTGAAGCAAATGCAATAAATAATAAAGCACTCAGAAATGATCTCATATTGAACTCAACTATTCTGTTGGAAATTTGGTCATATCCATGCAGAAAATCTCCCATGTATGACCATCAAAATCTTCAATTGTGCGCTGTTGCATAAACCCATAATCACGCATTTCGTTTGCCTCTAATCCGCCGGCTTTAAGTCCATTATCAACTATTCTGTTGACTTCATCAAGATTGTCTGTAGATAAAGAATACAATGCAGCGAGAGCCGATTTAGTATCTGCAATTGGTTTAGTGGCAAAAGATGCAAATTTGTCGTAAGTCATAATCATTACAAAAATATTGTCGCTCCACACCATACATTTAGCTGTATCATCTGAAAACTGAGGATTGTTTGTAAAACCTAATGCAGTGTAAAAATCCATAGATTTCTGCAAATTTTTCACTGCCAGATTGATAAATATTTGTTTGTTCATAATCGGAAATTAAATATGGGCTGGTCTCAAAATTAATAAAAAAAGAAAACCTTTTATGCATATTGGAATTAGTTCAATGGAGTTCTTAACATTAAATGAATTTTAAACAAGAAAACGCTTACTTAACACCTCATTTAATAGTTCAACTCATTAATGAAACAGCCCTCTTATTTCAAATTTACAATTCGGTACTCCCGCAAATTTTCATCGATATAATACATATCTCCCTCAGGTGTTTTGACCAGAAAATACAAGGTGTATGCGTTTGTATAATTGACCACCATCTGGCAATCTTTTCTGTGAGTTACTACATCCAGAATTTCCAATGCCTGTGGCTCTACAACCCATTTTAATGTCCAGATATCAAAAACACCATACTGACCTTGTTTTGTAGTATCAAAAGCATAATGACTGCTAATTTTATGACCGAATCCAGGATAAGTTTTAAAAACATTATAATGCGCTGTAATACCTTGTTCACTTCTAAATCCTGTCCCTCCGCTCTTATCAGTGAACCACATCCAAACTATTGAATCCCGGCAATCATAAGCCTTGTGAATTTCTGTCAAACTATCACTGAAATCAAACCCCTTTAAAGTGTGTCCTTCCTCATCAATAAGTGCAACAGATTCACCAATATAGGCAATAGCATAATGTTTCTTTTTTATTAAAACTGTATAACCCATTAAACGTGAATAATAATCGGAATGCTTTTGAATATATCCATTACTATGCTTGAATCCTTTATAACCATTTGCACTTGATTCTTTATTAAAATATGGTTCCCCTGCAATATCGGAAGCTTCCATTAAATCATCCATGAATGTGTATACGTTCTTTATTTTCCCTTTGTTTGATATATGTATATTTATGTTAGAACTCTTGTATTTTATCCAGGTATATTCTGTCATAAATCCAAGCGATTTAAAAATGGGTTTAACGACTATGGAAGTGTCTTTCGAATCCATATAACCCCAAAGTCCTTTACTATAAAATGGTATCAGGCGTAGACATGGAACATCTTTAATCTTAGCTAAAGCTGATTCTATTTTTGACTTCTGTGAATCAAAAAGTGGTTTTAGAGTTGGTTCTAAACTCAAAAAGTTAAGCGACCGAAAATAATAATCACTGCCTATATAAGACTCATCAATAAACCCATTTTGAATACTCAGTTTGATATACTTGATGGCTAAGGGCGAGTTTTTCAAAACTGCAGCACAGCGCGCGGCATTGTAATAATCATCACAGTAGGTATTCCCGGATTTAAATGAAGCTTCGTACTTTAACAATGCTGCTTTGTATTGTTCTCTTTTAAACAATGAATCAGCCTCTCTGACTGTTTTTAACTGCGACAAATTTTGAGCAGAAAGATTCAATGCGAACTGTGCAACTACAAGCGACACAAAGATTCGAATGAGCCCATTTCTAAAGCCATTCTGTACGCTAAAAGTCAATTTATAATTAAGTATTTTCATATAAAACCTGTTATCTCAAAGGCCCATCATATCATACACTTTCTCCAAAAGTCAGCAAATTGTTATCAGGATCCAACAAGGCAAATTCTTTTTGATGCCAGGGCTTCACTTCTAAACGCCCATTTGGATGAATGGCAATATGATCGTTAAGTAATTGCTGATAAAAGGCATCAATACCTTTGACACGAATGTAAACCTGTCCGTAATTTTCATTTGGTTTCAATTCTCTGTGTTCAAAGAAATGAATTTCAATTTCATCTTTTGAAAGAATCAGATAATTACCATAATCGGCAATCTCTGTAAAACCAAGCGACCCAAGATAATAAGCTTTTGTTAAATCCTTTTCACGCATTGGCAGTTTAGGTAAAACTTGTACTAACATAGTTTACTTTTAAATTATCACTTCAGACAGATGCCAAAAATACAATTTTCATTTCTTTCAAACTTAAAATGCACCACTTTAATTTCCGGATAAAAATAAAATGGCTTCGTTCAAATTTGCAACAAAGCATACCAAACGCCCTTGATTACTTTCATAAATAAAATCATTCAGACTTTTACTGTTAAATTTGGAGAAGTTGCCAATAATGGCCAGTTGCACTCTGTAATTTGAAAATTTCTGCAAGACCTCTCCCGCCATCCCGGATTTTAATTCGAAAAATTCATCCGAAATATTAGCTTCATGCAAGATGATTTTATTGTATCCCTGGTAATACAGATTGCCTAATAGATCCAATCCGTCTGCCGCTGTCTGTAATAGCTTACTTTCCGATTGCAATTCTGCAATTTCAATCCCTTCTAAAGTGTGAATTTGAATGTTCATACAGAGAATAAAAAACTAATCAGTATTTTCTGATATTAAATTGCCCTTTGTTGATTCTGGTATCCACTTCATTTGAATGAATTCTACTGTCTTTTCCCATGTTCAATGTATATCTCAACTTGGTCTTAAATGTCCCTTTAAAAAACAGGTATATCAAACGACCAATACTCATCAACATCTAATACAACTTTGTGATAACTGTTTCCACAATCGCTTGAAACAAAATACGAAATAGCTTGCCATACATTATTTTCATCCAAGGCTTCTGCTATAATGTTTAGTCGGCTGTCCTGTGCTTCTAAATTAACTTTTGAATGACTGGTATTGATTACATATAACTTACACGACAATTGACTATCAATGACACTAACAATATCCGGCTCAATCCTTAAATAAAATCCATTCTTTGCAAAACGACCATTTACTGTTTGAGGAAGATTATCGGAATGTGATTCTCCATTTGATGGCAAGGCATTCTTAGCACTGCTATAAGCTGAAAAATATGAGTAAAATTGTTCATGAATATTCAGACTATCCGATAAGTTGCTTTTTTGATTTGTAGTATCAGAATCTATTTTTCTTAATCTACCATCAGACATGGCATTCATGGAAATTTTAGAACCTGAATTACATGAAAAAATGAAAAATATCAATAAGGAAAAAACGCAAAGTTTCATAGTAAGATGTCAAATATAATGATTTTGTGTTATTAATGCTGGCCCTTAGTGACTCAAAATCCTGATTTCCTCACCAATTCAAAATAGTATCATAGCTCCCAGCTCCATTTGTTGCCTGCAATTTTACTCACAGACTAATCCAAATTCGCTATGAACGTTCTTATAATTTTCCAATTTTGTTGGATCGATGCTCCAGCTGCCAGCAACATCCATTACAAACTGTTCATCAGGAAATACCAAATCATTACGGTCAAAATAATCTTCCTCCAATGCTTCCGTTGACTTGGTATTCACTAAATTGATGTTTTTTTCAATCTCACTTGGAGCCCCTTCAATACGAAGATTTTCCCCCTGTTCGCCCAGATAAGAATAATACCTTTGAAGCTTTCCGTTGAGAGACTTACACCAGACATGATACTCTGTGACTCTGTGTGAAGTAAAGAATTGAGCTTCCTTAAATTTCAGACTCAATTTATCGCATAAATCAGCATCCGTTCCGTAACCTTCTATTTTATTCAATAGACCATGACCAACTATAAACCTCCAGCCATCCACTTCGGGTGTTATAAAAATTCTGTAGTCATAAGCATATCCGAGACCATCTTTCCAGTTAGAATTTCCCAGAATTTTCAAATCCAGCAATTCTGCTATTTCATACTTATCTGCATGTTGTACTGCAAACCATAGATTTTTATAACCAAAACCAACAGGTTGATCCGGATGTAAGGATTCAACAAATACTTTTTTATTAGGTAGCAGTTGGGTTGAATTGGCTTCATCGAGTTTTTTATCAATGGACTTTTGACGTCTGTAATAATATATAATGCCAACAGTGACTCCAATTATGAAAGCTATCATAGGAATAATTATGAATGGTATGCAATTTAAGCAATTCATAAAAAATGTCAATCTCTCAGTTTGAATTCCTAAATATTTTTTACATTTGCTTCTATGGAAAATTCAACTCAGCCAAAAAATAACATTCTCAGCATTTCACTTCTTGTTGGTATGATGGTTTTGGGATTCTTTATTTACAAAGGACTTAAAACATTTAGCGACAAAGACAGAGTTGTAACAGTTAAAGGACTGGCAGAAATGAATATGAAAGCAGAATCTGCTACCATACAACTGCGTTTTTCCTACTCAAGCGATGATCTTGCCAATATTATTTCTTTGGCTGAAAATAAAAAAGACGCTATAGTTGACTATCTTTCCAAATCGGGATTTAAAAGAAATGATATTTCAACAGGAAAACTCGATGTTTACGACCGTCAGGATTACTACGAAAGCCGTTGGGAGGATGGTCATCAGGTGCAGGTGAAAGTCGATCGTTACCGAGTTACACAAACCATAAATGTTAACTCAAAAGACGTTGAAAGAACAGAAGATAAATCGACACAAATCAATCTTGACCTTGTTAAGAAAGATCTCACTTCAACTATAACAACCAACTATACCTTTCCTGAGTTGAACACCATTAAACCTCAGCTGATTGCCGAAAGTACTAAAAATGCAAGAGTAGCAGGTGAGCAATTTGCCAATGACTCAGAAGCTAAACTAGGCAAAATCAAAACCGCTTCTCAGGGTCAAATCACTATTGCTGGCAGATACTATTACGATGAAGAAATGGGCGAGAGCAGTGAAACACCAAACGAACCCTATATTCAAAAGGCAAGAGTTGTCAGCACCATTGTGTTTTTTCTTGAATAAAATTCCGGAGCTTCATTTTTCATAGTATTATAAAACTTCCCTGAACGTTCATCTGAGATTTTCTTAATCCTCTCAGCTTCATTTTCTTTACTCATTCAACATCAGGCACAGTGAGCATCTTCCGTTTTGAATACTGACTAATATCACCCCTGATACCTTGACCAACGTCATTTTTTTATGCTTGAATCGTTGCTAGCATTGTAGCATCGTTATGGAACACATAGACCACCTTAAGGTTTTTGAAACCAAAATTGAGCAGGATATCAATATCGAAGCCAAAGACTGGATGCCGGATGATTACCGCAAACACTTAATTCGACAGATATCTCAGCACGCTCACTCAGAAGTTATAGGCATGCAGCCTGAAGGCAACTGGATAACCCGAGCACCTTCTTTAAGAGCCAAAAAAATCCTTCTTGCAAAAATTCAGGATGAAGGTGGGCATGGCCTTTATTTATACTCTGCAGCTGAGACATTGGGCATTGGCAGAGATGAATTAATTCAGCAACTGCATGATGGAAAAGCCAAGTACTCCAACATCTTCAACTATCCTTCCCTCACCTGGGCAGATATTGGAGCCATTGGATGGCTGGTGGATGGTGCAGCAATAGTCAACCAGGTTTCCTTACAAAGAACCAGTTATGGACCTTATTCCCGTGCTATGGTTCGTATATGTAAAGAGGAAAGTTTCCACCAACGTCAGGGGTACGAAATTATGGCTAAAATGATGGCAGGAACAGCTGCTCAGCGCGAAATGGCGCAAGATGCCATGAACAGATGGTGGTGGCCGGCATTAATGATGTTTGGTCCGCATGACACTGATTCTCCACATACCGGCAATGCAGTGAAATGGAAAATCAAACGCCAGAGCAATGATACCTTGAGACAGAAATTCATCGATAAAACAGTTCAGCAAGCAGAAGTGATAGGTTTAACTATCCCTGACCCTGACTTAAAATGGAATGAAGAAAAGAAATCTTACGATCATGGTGAGATTAACTGGAATGAATTCCGCGAAGTCATCAATGGAAACGGACCATGCAACAGACAACGCATGAGCAATCACATCAAAGCCCATGAGGAAGGCGAATGGGTAAGAAAAGCCGCCTCCGCCTATTCAAACAAACAAAAACTCAGAGTAAGTCAATAAACAATGGAAAACGTAAAGGATACACAATGGCCAATATGGGAGGTATTCATCCAATCACAACCTGGAACTCCCTATAAACACGCTGGCAGCGTACATGGTTCTGATAAAGAAATTGCTATGCAAAACGCACGCGATACTTATTTCAGAAGAAACGAAGGTACCAGTATATGGCTGGTTCCAACCGATTGCATCATAGCATCCAATCCGGATGATGCTGAAATGTTCTTCGACCCATCTAACGACAAAGCTTATAGACACCCAACTTTTTACACCATGCCAGAAGGGGCATTAAATATTTAAGTATGACACATCAAGAAGCATTACTGACATTGACTCTTCGACTAGGTGATGATCCGCTTATTTTGGGTCATCGTTTAGGAGAATGGTGCAGCAAAGCCCCAATATTAGAAGAAGATCTGGCATTAACCAATATGGCGCTCGATTTGATTGGCAGAGCTGAAGTGATTTTGAGATACGCTGCCGAAGTAGAAGGTAAAGGTCAAACAGAAGATGACCTTGCCTACAGAAGAGGTGAAAGGCGTTTCTATAACCATTTACTGGTTGAACAACCTAATGGCAATTTCGCAAATACAATTGCGCGTCAGTTATTCATTTCGGCTTACGAATCATTTTATTACACCGAACTGATGAACAGCAAGGATGCCACTTTATCTGCTATTGCTCACAAAGCTATAAAAGAAATTAAGTACCATCTTAAACACGCCAGCGACTGGACCATCCGTTTAGGCGATGGAACAGAAGAAAGTCATCATAAAATGCAGGAAGCCATCAACGAGTTGTGGATGTACACAGGTGAACTTTTTGAGACTGATGATATAGATGAACAAATGTCTGAATCTGGTATTGCCCCGCTTCCAGCCGAGCTTTTTGGAAAATGGAAAAGTTTGATGATAGATATTTTATCTGAAGCTAAATTAAGCTTACCAGATGAAGGTTTTATGCAAACTGGCTCCAGACAAGGCGTGCATACCGAATACCTCGGTTATATTCTCGCTGATATGCAGTATTTGCAGAGAGCTTACCCAGACGCAAAGTGGTGAAATTCATAATCAAAACTGATGCTTGCTAAGGCATCACAACTACCCGTATGAGAGTGCGGGTAGTTTTGTTTTATTAAGATAATTTTTTTGCCTGCTCATGCCGCATGCTTGGCACTTACGAGAATTGAATTATCACTCTGCAAATTCATTGAAATCTTAATTGGAAACCAATTGTATTATGGGAGTTATTCTGGCATTTGGAAATGTTTGCAGCAATCTAATGTAGAAGCCAATCATGCTTACTTTTAAAAGCTTCTCTTTAGATTTATATGCAACAAAATCCGTCATGTAATAGGCTCTGATAAATCCATTAGACAACATCATTGTATCCAGACTATATTTCTCCTTATCATTTAAATTAGCGATAAACAAATGATTAATTAAATATACCGATGTATCCAATTCAGGGCTTATACTGGATACCTTCCAATCTTTTTCTATCTTCTTTAAAACTGCTGAACCAAAGCTCTTACGATTAAAGAACAAGTTAAAGTCCTTGACTTCCTGGAAATTGAATTTGTAGTTTTTCTTTGCTTCCAAAACAAAATTTTCACGCTTATAAGGCTCTTCCATCGACATCAAAAACCTATCTGAACTAAATGCCTGGTTTAAATGCAGACTTTTTTGATATGCCCGTCTCTCCTTTTCTGATTGAAGCAACATGATAAATGCTTGCTCATTCCAATCTAAACTAGCCTGATAATTGATTGCAATTTTATCGAAGGAATCATTAACAAAAACGAGTAAACTATCATAATGCGGCAAAAACAAAACATCTGCTTTGTATGCATCCACAGACATCTCAGGTTCAACCCATTTTCCTTTACTAAATACCTTTACATTGTATAGTTTTGCTTTCTCAAAAGGACTCTTATACACATACAAAGTCAAACATTTTTCTGAATAAACCGTATCTTTAAATTTTACTTTATCCTTGTATATCTCCCATTTACCAATGCGTTTCTGTAAGTTTCTATGGTATTTGCCTGAAGATTGCAATTGTTTGTCTTCACCAATATAATAATACGTTTCGAAGTGACTCAATGGATGTGATTTATAACTATATCCAACTACAGCAGATTTTTGAAAAACTGGCATCATCCTATGAAAACCCATCAACTGATAATCCACTTTAAACTGACTGATTTCGCCTAAACTGCTCATTAAACTAAATGAGTCTTGAATGATATCTACACTTAGCATATATTGAGAGAACCGCCGTGAGTAATATATTTCACAAGTATCTCCAGGCGCAACTCTTTGAGTAAATCTGATCCAATTCGTGTCAATATGTTGCACAGACTGAATATCTAAAGCAGTTGATTCTTTATTGATGAATAGAAAAGTATCCTGAACAAAAACAAATCTCTGCCTGAGATAGAAGGGATTATAAAATCCTCGACTATGCTCAACTTCGCTTACTATTTGAATCAAGCCTTTCTTATGGTATTGACCATTGATGAACTCAACTTTTAGTTGAGCCTGCATATAGCTAAACCCAATAAAACACAATAGAAAAACCCATTTTAAGTTTGTCATCAGGTATTAATATTTTAAAAAGGATAAAGGTAAATGAGATTAGAGCAATAATTTCGATGTTCTTTGAACAATACTTGCAATTGGTTCAAATGTAAAACCCTGTTCAATGATTGCTTTATTATCGTATTGATGCCTTTTAAGCGATGTTTTCAATGTTTCTATACTGATGGTAGCTGAAGAATTTAATTTAGAATATAACCAAACCGGGAACTTCAGCAATGGTAAATACTGAGGCTTTAATTCTAAAGAAGGGGCCTTCACTTTTAAGCTTTCAGCCATTAAATTAAAAAGTGTTTTATAACTCAAATTCTCAGAAACCATTAAGAACCGTTTATTCTTTAGGTCAGAAAAACCGAATTGTATCATAGCTTTGGCAACATCTTCAACACCTACGAAACCATTGACCCCATTTGTATAAAAGCTAAAACCCTTTTGAATATTTGAGAACAATTTACAAGAACCTTTGCTCCATTTCCCCGGGCCAAGTATAATGCCAGGATTGAACACCAATACATCCAGACCTTCCTCCATACCACGCCAAACTTCCAGTTCCGCTTCGTGCTTTGTCTTGGCGTAAGCAGTATTATTATCGTCTTCGGTCCATTGCGTTTCTTCTGAAATAGAAGTTTCTTTATCTGTTCTGCCAAGCGCAGCAGTGCTACTGGCATAAACGAGTTTTTTTACTCCGGTTTTTAAACATGCGTTGACAACATTGGCAGTGCCTTCGACATTCACTTTAAACATATTGGTGCTGTTGCCCTTAAATGCTACAACAGCTGCACAATGAAAAACATACTCAGCGTCTTTAAAAGCTTCATCTAAACTGAGAATATCTGTTATATCAGCTTCTATCCATT
The DNA here is from genome assembly GCA_963169345.1 of Bacteroidota bacterium. Classification (GTDB taxonomy): domain Bacteria; phylum Bacteroidota; class Bacteroidia; order NS11-12g; family UBA955; genus JABMMZ01. The sequence continues at coordinate 4,281 of CAUJCT010000050.1, read as the reverse complement.
TAACTTTATCTAAAAGCTGAGGAGCATGCCCAAGTCTGTATTTTGCTATAGCTGTAAATTCATCCAGATTGGCGTTACTACGCTTAATAGCAACAGGTGTATGCCCAGCTTCCAGTAAGCTCATCACCAAATGAGCGCCGAGAAAGCCTGTTGCACCAGTTACTACCACCATGTTGAAAGATTTATTGGGCAATATTCGGTTTTTTATCCCAATATTGAAACATCATGTTAGAGGCATTTTTTACTCCGATAGATAAACAGTTGCTTAAAACTTATTCAAAATCTGCCGGAACTTTAGGTGGAGAGATGAAATTGTATGGCAGCAAATTCCCGGATTATCATGGTGTAGATGTTGCGATTATTGGCATGGGGCCAAATGCCGACCAGGTAAGGAAGCAACTTTACTCATACAGTTATAATTTCAACGGCATTACTGTCGCTGATTTTGGCAATCTCAACCACAATGGCAGTTCTAAAAATGCAAATGCGGGATTAAGAGAATGCTTAATTGCTCTGAAAGCTGAGAATATTATTCCTATAGTTATTGGAGAAAACGACAATTACAGCGATGCATTGCTTAAAGCTATTCCGTTTAATGATATTGATTACGCATTGGTATCACCTGAAATTGCCTATAATCCCGATTCCCTGACATGGAAACTACAGCAAAAGAAAAAACTGTTTCATTGTTCTTTTATCGGAATTCAAAACTTCATGAATTCACATGCCAGTTTACAAATGGTGTCTGATTTGTTTAGTGAGCTCATCCGTTTGGGTCAGCTGCGCAGTCAATTGCCGGACATAGAGCCAGTATTGCGCGAAGCAGATGTATTTGAGTTCGATTTATCCGCCATCAAATACCCGGATTTTCAATCTGCCATTCGACAATTGCCAAGCGGACTACTTAACCAGGAAGCTTGCGGTATCTGTCGCTATGCAGGTGTTTCCAATAAGGTATCCGTTTATATTTTAAATCAATTTAAACTAAAAGCTGAAGTCCCAACTGATGCCATGCAAATAGCACAAATGATCTGGTATATTCTGGATGGAATTGACAATAGATTCAACGATGTGCCTCATCTTCAAAATAAGAACTTCACCATTTATAAATGTCATGCCAATAGCGGAGAAGACATGTTATTCTTATACAGTGAACTTACAGGAAGATGGTGGATGCAGGTGCCTGTTGTTGGCAAAAAGAAAAAAGTTGCGCCCAAATTCATCGGTTGTAAAGCCTCAGATTATGACATCGCAAAAATGGGTGAAGTGCCTGAAATATGGTTCAGAGCAGCATTAACTAACAGCTAACTAAACTCTTGCTTCCACCCAGGATTGAATGTAAGATGTAATTTCGGAGGTATCGGTGCCCGGAGGAAATAATCTGGCAACGCCTTGTTCATTCAGTTTCTTCATATCATCGTCGGGGATAATGCCCCCTCCTATCAGTAATACACCTTCCATTTGTTTAGACTTCATCAAGTCGATTACTTTAGGGAAAACAGTGTTATGTGCACCGGATAAAATACTGATGCCAATGACATCAACATCTTCCTGAAGTGCCGCATTGACTACCATTTCGGGTGTTTGACGCAAGCCGGTATAAATTACTTCCATTCCTGCATCACGCAATGCCGTTGCAATGACCTTTGCACCGCGATCGTGACCATCCAGTCCAACCTTGGCCACCAATACTCTGATTGGTCTGTTTATAGAACTCATGACTTGATTTTTTTAAAATGAATAGCGTTTTTCTTCTTAAGATATTTCTCTACAAATTCTTTGAAGGGCATATTGTCCATAACATATTGACCTTCGCGCTTTCCTGATGGTTTTAAACCACTTTTAAGCATCCGTTTGTTGGACTTATCATCGTAAAACAATTTGTATATATACAGGTTTCTTTTGTCGTATTCAAAAGGATAGACGTAATAGGTGTAGTTACCGGCACTATCCGTATCCTTGACGTTTAAATAGTAAAAATCTCCAAGATGGGTTAAAGTGTTATTGCTGTCTTTCAGGTTAACTATTTTATCCAGCAATGGGTCGTTGATATGGGCCCCTAAACTGTCAATTGTAAGAATATGGGTATCTTTTCCACCTTTGGTTTTTTCGATGTTTTGATACACTCCATACATCTCCTTTGGAAACCCTTCTTTTATAACTCCGGGACGTTCTGTAAAGTTGGCAAACTTACAGGACGACGCTAAGAGTAAGACAAAAGTTATATTTAAAATATATTTCATGCTGATACAGCTATTGAATTAACGGCATGATGCATTCTCTTTGCACTTTCTTCAACTCCAATAAGCACCAGCAGATCAAACAAAGGAGGTCCACCGGCTTCACCACTTAAACAGATTCTGAGTGGTTGCATTAAGCTACCCGGATTGATGCCATTTGCTTGTGCTTCTGATTTAAAAAATGCTTCCATATCTGTAGCAGAAGTTTCCTTCATAGCTACAATTTTCTCTGCAAAACCACGGATAAATCCAGCGACCTGAGCATTCCATTTTTTTGCAACAACCTGTTCATCATATTTGTCAGGTGCTTTAAAGAAATAAGAACATCTTTCAGGAATTTCACTTTTAAAAGTCACTTTTTCTTTCACCAGAGCAACAATCTTAGTGAGGTAATCAATATCAGTATCAAATCCGAGAGATTTCACCTGAGGCATGATGTCTTCAGCCAGGCCTTTATTATCTTTCAGCATCAAATGTTGATGATTGAACCATTTGGCTTTTTCAGGATCAAATTTAGCACCGTTTTTACTAATTTTTTCGATGGTAAACAATTGAATCAGTTCATCCATACTGAAGAGTTCACGGTTATCAGAAGTATGCCAACCCAAAAGTGCCAGCATATTAATGACAGCTTCAGGTTCATACCCTTTTTCGCGATAGCCACTGCTAATTTCGCCAGTTGCAGGGTCTTTCCATTCTAAAGGAAAAACAGGGAATCCAAGTCTGTCACCGTCGCGTTTACTCAATTTTCCATTACCATCAGGTTTAAGGATTAAAGGCAAGTGAGCAAATTTAGGCATTACCTCTTCCCAACCGAGGTAGCGGTATAACATTACGTGTAAAGGTGCACTTGGCAACCATTCTTCACCGCGAATGACATGTGTAATTTTCATGTTATAATCATCCACCACGTTAGCCAGGTGATAGGTTGGCATACCATCGCTTTTGAAAAGCACTTTATCGTCCATAGCAGCGGTTTGAACCACCACCCAACCACGGATCAAATCGTGGAATCTGACTTCCTCTTTTCTTGGCAGCTTAATACGAATCACATAAGGTTCACCGGCATCCAGTCGGGCTTTCACGTCATCTTCAGAAAGCGTAAGAGAATTTTTCATACTCATTCTGCTAACGGCATCGTATTGCGGAGCCATACCACCTGCTTTTAGTTTATCGCGCATAGCGTCGAGTTCTTCAGCAGTATCGAATGCGTAATAGGCATATCCGCTGGCTAAAAGTTGATCGGCATACTGGCGGTACATCTCTTTTCTTTCGCTTTGACGGTAAGGGGCGCAAGGGCCACCAACGTGTGTACCTTCATCGAATTTTATGCCTGCCCATGTGAGGGAGTCGATGATGTATTGTTCGGCACCCGGGACAAAGCGTTGCTGGTCGGTATCTTCAATACGCAGAATCATGTCACCGCCTTGCTGTTTTGCAAAGAGGTAGTTAAACAAAGCTGTTCTGACACCACCGATGTGCAGTGGGCCTGTAGGACTAGGGGCAAATCTTACTCTGACTTTCGACATAAAGTCGCAAAATTAATGAATTTTAGGGAGAAATGGGGTAAGGATAAGGAATAAGGAAACAGGATGCAGGATATAGGGGTAAGAGAAGATTTTAATTATTTTAATATAAAACAACCTGCTAGGGTGTCGGAAATTAAAAAAACTCCGAACTCTCATTTTCCATTCAAAAAATTTTATACCTAACCTGAAAAAAAATTGTTGGGTTTCGATTGAATGCTATTGGAAATTTTGTTTAAAAATGGGATATGAAGGAATGAAAAAGGAAACAGGAAATAGATTCTGTGTTGCTTTCCAAACAAAAATTTTAAAAAAAGCGATTTTTTTTATACCTTTGTCATACTTCAGAGCGGACTTGATTCAGCTCGTTAGGATCGGCTTTAATGGCTGACCCGATTTTTTTAAAGCTTTCTGGATCGTATTTCTCATTTGACTTCCATAAGGTGTAAATCAGAACCAATAATTTCCTTTCTATTGCTACCACTCCTTTCATTTTTATAGCGGTGTTTTTAACT
>CAUJCT010000049.1 GCA_963169345.1 Bacteroidota bacterium | reverse complement strand
ATCAAGAGCGATGGAGCGGGAAACGAGGTTCGAACTCGCGACCTCAACCTTGGCAAGGTTGCGCTCTACCAACTGAGCTATTCTCGCTTTTTGTTTTAGAACTTTTATCCCCGTTTGGGGCTGCAAATATAGAAAAAAAATTAAATTCGCTGCAAGAAATTTTTAAAATTTAATGGTATATTTTTCTTCCTATTGGGAATCCTCGATTTTACTAAGGAAATTCGACTTCATTGTCCTCGGTGCCGGACTCATCGGCAAACAAATTGCCATTAAAATTAAAACCAAATACCCCAAATCCCGCATCGCTCTGGTCGACCGCTCCCCTATTTCCTATGGCGCATCCACCCGAAATGCAGGTTTCGCCTGCTTCGGCTCTGTGTCTGAAATTATCGATGATTTTAAACGCTCCCCTCAATCTGAAGTGGCCGAACTCGCCGCTAAACGTTTCAATGGTATCGTCAAACTTGTTGAAGATTTTGGCGCCGATAATATTGGCTATAGAAATACCGGTAGCTACGAAATTTATACGGATAAAATTGAATACAATGATGCCCTCAATCACTTTGAAACTATTAATCAAATGCTTTCTGATGTTGCGGGTATTGATACTGCTTTCAGATGGCAGAACGTTCAATCCATGAAAATGAAATGCCTGCCGGATGCTCTCTTTAATCCTTATGAAGGTATGCTCAACTCGGGTATGCTCAATGAAGTTGTCAATGAGAAAGCGCATCAACTTGGAATTATTCCTTTGTATGGATTAAATATTAAACACATCCAAAAAATTCAAAATGCATATCAGATTTCTGATGAAAATGGCATGACTTTAACCTGCGATCAACTGATTATCGCAACAAATGCCTTCACCACCGAATTGATGCCTGAGCTTGATATTGTGCCTGCAAGAGGACAGATTGTACTGACCAAACCCCTCGATCATCTGCCTTTCGATGGTATTTTTCACAGCGATAAAGGCTACATCTATTTTAGAAATCTGGATGGAAGAATTCTTCTGGGAGGCGCACGCAACCATTTTGAAGAACAAGAAGAAACTCATGACTTTAATGGCTTAGATAACGTACAACAATACTTAATCAACTACTTATCGGAAGTGATTTTACCAGGCAGAAATTTTGAAATTGAATCTGCATGGTCGGGTATAATGGCCATGGGTAAAGAAAAAGTTCCCATTGTAAAACGCATGGATGATCATTTGCTGGTTTGCGTCAGAATGAGCGGAATGGGTGTTGCATTGGGCCCTGTACTGAGTGATGAAATTTTAAGTTTAATCAGTTAACCAAAATTCAAGAATCAAAGAAAATTTCTGCAGTTAAATTTAATGCTACTTTAAATAGTATGACAGTAATTTTAATTTAGTTGATGTTTCGTTTGCAATAACTAAATTGCAAACAACTTTCAAAAACAAACACTCAATTTGAATCACCAGGGTCTTTCTGCATCTGAAGTGAAATCCAAACTCAACACATTTGGATACAATGAATTAATTTCATCACAACCGAAGACCGTCGCACGTATTGCCATTGAAACCATCAAGGAGCCCATGTTTATCCTATTGATTGCATGTGCAAGTTTATACATGATCATAGGAGACTACAGAGAAGGTGCCATATTATTGTCTTCCATCCTCATCATTATTTACATTACCTTTTATCAAAACAGAAAATCAGAAAGAGCACTGGAAGCATTGAAGCAATTGTCTTCTCCCAGATCACTGGTTTTAAGAGATGGTCAATTGCAAAGAATATCCAGTCGGGAAATTGTACCGGATGATATACTTCAAATTAATGAAGGCGATCGCATCAGTGCAGATGCTATCATGCTAGAAGGTTCCAATGTTCAGGTAGATGAATCTTTGTTAACCGGAGAATCTACAACTGTAGATAAATTTTCAAGTGAAGTGCCAACGGATAATAATCTTTTATACAGTGGCACATTGGTGACCAGAGGAAAAGCCTGGGCAAGAGTTCTTAAAACCGGTGCAAACACCCAGTTTGGCAAAATCGGCCAGTCGCTGGAAGAAATAGAACAAAAAAACACTCATCTTCAAAAAGAACTTAAGCAACTCATTCGGGTACTCTTTTTTGCAAGTGCATTTATCAGCATATTCATCATTTTATTTTATTACTACCGTTCCAATGATATTTATGCATCACTACTCAATGGCTTATCAGCATCTATGGCTTTATTGCCTGAAGAATTTCCGGTGGTTTTAACCATAATTCTTGCACTTGGAGCATGGAAATTATCAAAAACGAATGTACTGACCCGCAAGCCAAGTGCCATTGAAACGCTTGGCTCTACGACTGTTTTATGTACAGATAAAACCGGCACTATTACCCAAAATAAAATGATGGTCAGGGAAGTGTTATGCCATTCAACTCATTATTTACATTCTGAATTTGAAGCGTCTAAAACTAAGTTGTCACAGCTATTCAAAACGGCTATTCTGGCGACAGCAGAAGACAGTGTAGACCCAATGGAAAAGGCCATTGTTCAACTCTCGCCTTATTTAAGTGAAGACAATTCCCAACTTCAAACTGTGAAGGAATTTCCGTTTAATCAGACCAGTCTTGCAATGGCTAAAGCCTATAGAAGCAAAGACAACACTGGTTTCATTGCCTGTAAGGGTGCCCCTGAATCTGTTATTAATCTCTGCAGATTAAATGAAGAGGAACGAACCGAAATCCAAAACTCAGTGCACGAAATGGCAGGTAAAGGTTTCAGGGTACTTGGTATTTGTTATAGCAGCAAAGATTATAAAGACCTTCCTGAAAATCTAAATGAAATTGACTTCGAATTTACAGGTTTGCTTGCCTTTGAAGATCCGGTAAGAATAGAAGTACCTGATGCAGTGAGGGAATGTCAGCAAGCAGGCATTAAGGTAGTAATGATTACCGGCGATTATCCCGTTACAGCAGCAAACATAGGCAAACAAATTGGACTCGATAATTTTACAAAAGTTGTTACCGGAGAAGACATACAGGGAATGTCTGATGACACTTTAAAAGAATGTGTCAGACAAGTCAGCATTTTTGCAAGAGTTAAACCCGAACAAAAGTTGCGAATAGTGGAGGCATTTAAATCCAATAAGGAAATTGTTGCTATGACAGGCGACGGTGTTAATGATGCTCCAGCACTAAAAGCAGCTGATATCGGCATCGCAATGGGAATGAAAGGTACAGATGTTGCACGAGAAGCTGCGTCATTAGTTTTACTCGACGACAATTTTGCATCCATTGTGCATGCCATACGTTCAGGTAGAAGAATATACGACAACCTGCAAAAAGCCATGTCATACATTATGGCTATTCATATTCCCATTATTGGACTTACTTTATTGCCGGCTATATTAAATCTGGATTATTTGCTTTTAATGCCAATTCATATTGTTTTTATGGAATTGATAATTGACCCCGTTTGCTCCCTGGCTTTTGAATCAGAACAAGAAGAAAAAGGCATTATGCAAAGGCCGCCTCGAAATCCTGATAAAAAATTCTTTGGATGGAGTAAAATCATTTTCAGTGTGTTGGAAGGTTGTCTTTTGTTGACCTGTGTGATGATTGTTTTCTATATCAACTTCAATGGTCAACTAAATACAAATGAATTAAGAGCTTTGGTCTTTGCAACTTTAATTGTTGGAAATATTGTACTTATACTATCCTCACTATCCAAAACAAGAAGTATTTGGGATGTATTAAAAGAAAAGAATATAACACTGGTGCTTATATTAACACTGGCTGTTTTTATCCTTGCTATTTCATTGTTAGTTCCACCTGTTCGCCAAATCTTTTATTTTGAATTTCCGGGTACAACGAAAATTCTTATAAACTTGCTGGCAACCTTGCCTTTATTTATTGTGCTCGAACTAATTAAAGTCAATAAAAAAAAGGGGGCCAATCTTCCCAATTGACCCCCATCTACATCTATTTCACATCATCCCCACATCATCTATTTCTTTCATTATCTCCAACCACCACCCAAAGCAGTATAGATTTGAACCGTAGCAGTCATCTGCTGTAGTTTTGTATCAATTAATTCGAATCTGGAATCCAATGCATCTCTCTGTGTCATTAAAACTTCCATGTAGTCTGCACGCGCCGATCTAAACAAAATGGTCGATATATCTATAGACTGCGTCAATGCTTGTACTTGCTTTACCTTTAACTCATAACTTTTGTTTAAATTACTAATATTGGAAAGTTGATTAACCACTTCTATATAGGCCTTTAAAATGGTCTGCTCATAATTATATAAAGACTGAATTTGTTTCGAATTCGCTGACATGTAATTGGCTTTAATAGCATTTCTATTTACCAGTGGTGCAATTAAATCTCCTGCTATATTATACAACATCGACTCAGGACTGCTGAGCAAAAACTTAGGGTTGAAAGCCTGATAGCCAATACCTGTTGTTAATTTCAAAGATGGGAAAAAATTTGCTCTGGCGACTTTTACATCTATTTTAGATGCCATTAAATTCATTTCAGACTGTCTGATATCCGGTCTGTTGCTCAGCAGTTGTGCCGGTAATCCACTCAGAATTGAGTCAGGTACAATATCTATGAATTGTGTTGTGTCTCGTAAGACAGGTTGAGGAAATCGTCCTAAGAGGAAATTGATTCTGTTTTCGGTTTCTACAATTGATTGCTGGATATAATATACTCTGCTTTGATTTTTGAGAACTTCCGCTTCAAATTTTTTAACTGCCAGCTCGGTCACCTTTGCCGATATTTTTTCCAGTTTAACGATTTCCAGTGCGTTTTTCTGAATGTCAATATTGCTGTTCAAGATGATCAGCTGATTATCCAGTGCGCGCAATTCATAGTAGGCTCTTGCTATTTCGGACACCAGATTCGTCACCATAAAATTCTTACCATCTTCGGTTGCAAGAAATTTATAGACCGCCGACTTCTTAGCGTTTCGAAGCTTTTTCCAAATATCCAGTTCCCAGGAAGCTTTTGCAGAAATCAAATAATCACCCAAAGGTTCAGGAAAAGCTTTACCCGGCATAACATCCGTGTTGGCATCATTGGCACCTCTGCTCGTGTATCTGCCCACTTTATCCAGGCCTGTTCCAGCATTGCCAGATACGAATGGCAAATATTCTCCTTTTCGGGCTTTGATCTCATTCCGCGCTATTTTGATTTCCTGTAAGATGATATTCAATTCCTGGTTGTTTATCAAGGCCGAATCTATCAATGTAACCAGATAAGGGTCCTTGAAAAACGCTCTCCACTTAATTGTAGCTGAATTTATTGAATCATTTGTATTGCCATACGACATCGGTATTGGCTTCAATGCAGATGTTCTGCTCAGGTTGGGCACATTGCATGCATTATAAAACCACAATAACAGCAATAAGCCCGCAGTATATTTCAATTTATTTCTGTTCATGATTTTCATTTTCTTCTGATTGTGGGAAATTGTCCATACGATGCACCAATTCTTCTGTTAAAGAACTGTCATCTTCATTCTTAATTAGTTTTCTTCCTTCAGCTATCCTACCAAAAACATAATACAATCCAGGTACTATGATGACACCGAAGATGGTTCCAAACAACATACCGCCTAAGGCAGATGAACCAATGGTTTTATTACCTATTGCACCGGCTCCATGTGCGATAACCAATGGAATCAATCCAGCAATAAATGCAAATGAAGTCATTAAAATTGGTCTGAATCTCACTTTAGCTCCTTCAATGGCTGCTTCAAGAACTGTTGCTCCCTGATGTTGCTTCTGAACAGCAAATTCAACAATCAAAACCGCATTCTTTCCAAGCAAACCAACAAGCATTACCAATCCAACCTGGGCGTAAATATCATTCGCCAACCCCATGCCTTTTATCATTAAAAATGAACCAAAGACACCCGCTGGCAAAGAGAATACAACAGCCAGTGGTATGATGAAACTTTCGTACTGGGCAGAGAGAACAAAGTAGACAAATATCAATACGATGATAAAAATATAGATGGCTTCATTCCCTCTTCTGGTTTCGTCATAAGACAATGCTGCCCAATCGATATCAAATCCGTGAGGGAGTGTTTTATGGGCCACTTCCTGAACAGCTTTAATTGCTTCACCGCTGCTAAAACCCTTGGCAGGTCCACCTCTGATACCGGCAGTGTTATACATATTAAATCGGTTGATTTCATTTGCACCTTGCATTTTCTTTATCTTCATAAATGCTGAGAATGGCACCATTTCATCGCGGTTGTTTTTAACATAAAGATTCATCAGATCTGAAGGCAATCTTCTGTATTCAGGAGCTGCTTGAACAAACACCTTAAAAAATCTCTGATACTTGATAAATCCTAGCTCATAAGTACTCCCTACAAAAATGGATAATGTATTCATTGCGTTTCCAATCGTAACGCCTTTTTGCATGGCCAACTCATTATCAATTTCAATTTCATACTGAGGATAATTGGCGCTGAAGAACGTAAACAAACCTGTTAGTTCTTTTCGCTTCTCGAGTTCTCGCATAAAATCGTTTTTAACTTTTTCAAGCTGATTGTAATCGCCACTGTTTGTTTTGTCGAGTAATTGCAACGCGAATCCACCGGCAGCACCAAAACCGGGAACAGCAGGAGGATCGAAAAACTCTATGGTTGCTCCAGGAATTTCTTTTGCTTTTTCTTCCATAGCTTCCATTATTTCCTGTATCGAATTTTCTCTTTCCGACCATGGTTTTAAATTGATCAGACAAGTACCGGCATTGGAACCCCTTCCCTCTGTCAACACTTCATAACCTGCAATGGAAGATACGGATTTAACTCCTTCCACCTGCTGAATTAAAGTTTCGAGTTTATTGGATAAATCATTTGTTCTCTCAAGTGTTGAACCTGGAGGAGTTTGAATAATGGCATACAACATACCCTGATCCTCACTCGGGATAAAGCCAGATGGCAAGTGATTACTAATGACAATTATTCCAACGATAAAGACTGAAAACATTCCCGCTGTGATGAGCTTTTTATGAGCAATCTTCCGCAATAATGCCACATAACTTCCGGTGAGTTTTTCAAATTGTCTGTTGAATGCATCAATGAATCTATTCAACCAGGTTGACTTTCTCTTTTTACCATGATTGTTTTTTAATATCATAGCACACAGCACAGGAGTGACCGTTAATGCTACAACTCCTGAGAGTACAATCGAAGATGCCATTGTTATTGAAAACTGCCGGTAAAATGTCCCTACTGGTCCGGTCATAAATGAAACCGGAACAAACACAGACACCATCAACAATGTTATGGCAATAACAGCTCCGCTGATTTCCCCTAACACTTTTTTAACTGCACCATAGGGTGATAAATGCGGATGTTCTTCCATCTTGGCGTGCACTGCTTCCACAACTACTATGGCATCATCTACTACTATTCCTATCGCAAGAACAAGTGCAAAAAGCGTTATCATGTTTATGGTAAGGCCAAACATTTGAATGCAGAAAAATGCTCCAACCAATGAAATTGGTACTGCAAGCGTTGGAATGAGCGTCGATCGCCAGTCGCCGAGAAAAATAAACACTACCAATGCAACAAGTATAAACGCATCTCGCAAAGTGTGTAAAACGTTGTCAATGGATGCATCCAGAAATTGCGATACATCATAACTGATTTCGTATTCCATACCAGGAGGAAATGATTTTTTCAATTCCTCCAGTTTTTGTTTAACCTGATGTATGACTTCACTTGCATTACTGCCATAAGTTTGTTTGATGACCATAGCGGCAGAAGGATGTCCGTTCATATTGGAATAGATATCGTAATATTCACTGCCCAAATCCACTTTAGCAATATCTTTTAGTCGCAGGATTTCTCCGTTTGGATTAGCTCGAATAATAACATTGTCGTATTGTTTCGGGTCGTTGAATCTGTCTGAATAGGCAAGAACATATTCGAGTGCTTCTGCCTGTTTGCTGTCCCCTCTTCCCAAACGACCTGCTTTACCGATGATACTTTGGTCGTTAAGAGCTTCCATGACTTCATCAGGAGAAATATTGTAAGCCCTCATTCTATCCGGATTCAACCAAACCCTCATAGCGTATTGTCTGCTTCCTAAAATACGAACCTGTCCAATACCATTGATACGTTGCAATTCAGGCACCATATTAACACCGGCATAATTGAACAGAAATTTCATGTTGGCATCTTTATCTTTACTGTAAAGATTGACATACATCAACATGCTCGGAATAACAGGAGTGATAATAACCCCTTCTCTTTGAACCAGAGTAGGCAGACGATTGGTAACCTGTTGTACACGGTTGGAAACCTGTACCAGTGCCTGATTGATATCCGTTCCGGGATTGAATACGACCTGAATATTGGCTTCACCTGCGCTGGTTGCATCAGACGTCATGTAGCGCATACCCCAGGCACCGTTGATCGATTGTTCGAGCGGAATAATAACGGATTCTGCAAGAGATTTAGCACTGGCACCAGGATAGGAAGCACTCACCATAACAACCGGAGGTGCAACTTCCGGAAACTGAGATGTAGGCAAAGTTTTAATGGCTAAGCCCCCTAGAAAAAGTATAACCAGTGATATAACTATGGCCAATACCGGCCTTTGAATGAATTTGCTAAACATAAGTAATTAATAAAAAAACTTTATTCAACATATACACTCAAATGAGACATCACATAAGCCGGGTCCAGATATTCGAAAGAAATCTTTTCTCCATCGCTTACTTTTCTGATGCCTTCCAGTAATATTCGGTCGTGTTCATTTAATCCGGATTTAATGATATAGATATCCGGCATCTCTGAATCAATATGTATTTCTTTTTGATGAACCACATTGTTCTTATCAACTACAAAAACATACTTCTTCTCTAATATTTCGAATGTTGCTTTTTGAGGTATCAAAATTGCCTGATTTAAAGCTGAGGAAACCTGAATATTGCCGGTTTCGCCATGCCTCAGTAACCCTTTAGGATTAGGGAATGTGGCTCTGAAAGCGATATTACCTGTTTCATTATTGAAATCGGCTTCGATAGTCTCAACTACACCAGGAAAGTCAAACAGCTCATTGTTGGCCATCAGCAAATTCACATGAAGTTGATTGGTATTGCTCATTTGCTTTTTATAATTGAGATACTCAGCTTCCGGCACATTGAAATAGACCCACATTTTACTGTTATCCGAGATGGTGGTAAGCAAATCTCCTTCTTCCACCAGACTGCCTAATCGTACATAGAATTTATCCATGTAACCATCAAATGGCGCTCTGATATCTGTAAATGATAAATGCACCTGAGCGAGAGATACCTCTGCTTTAGCCTTGTCGAGGCGAGCTTTAGCCAAAGCCAGTTCGTTGGGTGAAACAACTTTACTGTCGGCAAGTGATTTGGTGTTTTGATATTCAATCTCTGCAAAATTGGCTTCAGCCTGTGCTTTTAGCAATTCGGCCTGATAAATTAAGGGCATGATCTGAAACATTAATTGCCCTTTCTTGACAAACTGCCCTTCATCAACATAGATTTTTTGTAAGTAACCGCGTTCCAGAGCTCTGAGCTCAATGTGTTGTATAGAGTGAATCTGACACACATAATCGCGTATTTGTGTCGTATCTTTTTTTAATGGACTTGTAACCTGAAATTTTATTTCTTCCTCTTTTTCTTGTCTTGTTTTGCAGCTGGTCGCCAGGAAGGCAAACGACAAGCCAAAGAATATTAGTATTCTGTTCATATTTATTGGATGTAAAAATGATTAAGTGAAAGTCTTCAAAGCCAGTAATGACCTTGTTGACAAATGATGTAGAGTCGGAATTTAGAAGTTTATCAGATTATGAAAACACTGATAAATGCCTGATACCTGTTAGAATTGTGCAGAAGAGATTCGAATGGCGTAAACCCAAACTTATCCGTTAAAAAGTTGTTGCCAGTGCTTAAACAGGTAAAATCAGAATGCTTGTAATAGCTTGCTTTGAATAGCTTTTTAAGCGATAATTGATTATCTTCTTCTTCAGTCTCTATAAAATAGAGCTCATGTCCCTTCTTGTCATTTTGTACATTTGCCGTAAACACCGGAGAGCCATCATGACAAGGTTCTTGAGCAATAAGATATACATTTGAATGATTATCAAACGCTGTTACAAGAAATTTTTCGGAATGTACGCTAAGCGTTAAGAAGCCTAAAAAACCTATTAAAGAAATGGACTTCAATCCAAATGTACGCCTAGAAAAAAAGCCCAACAATCCTATGGCTGCAATTGCCATTAAAGTTGTTATAGCTGTTTCCAATACGTGAACGGATGAACCCATCTGATTTATTTACAATTCTATCACTTGCAAAAATCATGTCAAACTTTGGTTTAATACTATTTATATTTTTAATATATTTCATTAATTATATTTATATATGTGTCTCGGATTCTTACTGGACTTAAGTCTAAGTTGAATTAAAATCAGATACACCTTAATCACTTAACTTTATAAATTCCCTTTGTCCAGTTATTATATCTTTAACTGAGGAATATTATTAAATTTCCAAGCTATCCGGTTAATTTGTATATTTATAGTTTACAATGAAAGCTCTATTCTATTCAACTGCTATTGGGATATTAACTGTAACATCGGGTTGTCATGAATCACGAAATCCTGTTCCAACTAAGGATTCACTTAACATTGGACATGCAATTACTCATTCATCAAAAGTGTTAAATGAGACACGCCAATTGAATATTTGTTTACCTCCCGCTTATCGTGCAGATGATACTTCTCATTACCCTGTGGTGTATTTGCTCGATGGTGGTATGGATGAAGATTTTTTACATGTGACCGGACTTTATCAGATAAGCAGTTCGGAGTGGACTCACCGCGTCAAACCAAGTATAGTGGTGGGCATCTGTAATATCGACCGCGTGAGGGATTTTACTTTCCCTTCAGGTTTTAAAGATGAACGAGAAAAATTTCCAAGCTCCGGTCATTCCGGTAAGTTTATGGAATATGTAGAAAAGGAGTTAATCCCATTTATTGACAGTCATTACCGTACTAATAAAGACAGGACACTCATAGGTGAATCTTTGGGCGGACTTATGGCTACTCAATTCCTGCTGAATAAAATCAATCTTTTCAACCGATATGTGATTATAAGTCCAAGTTTATGGTGGAATGATGGCTCTCTCTTTCTTTCAGAAGGATTTGGTCACATGGACAGCCGGGCACAAAAAGGCACTCAAATATTTATAGGTGTTGGAAAGGAAGGGCCTAATGATGGTCCGCGACCTCATATTATGGAAGTAGATGCCAAAAAATTATACGATATCATTCAGTCAAAACAAATGAACAACATTCAGTCTCATTTTAAAATGTTTGAAGAGGAAAATCATTCGACAGTTGGTCATATTGCGCTTTACACAGCAATAAAAACCTTTGATCATTCATGGGATAACTACAAGAATGATTGAAATCATAATTATTTAGTTCACAATCAAGTTGATATTGACTTAAATTTGAACTAAATCAAACAAACAGTCATGAAAGCTAATAACAAAACTTTTGTCATTACGGGTGGTGGCAATGGTATGGGACGACAACTGGTACTTCAACTCCTAAACAAGGGCGCAAGAGTAGCTGCCATTGATTTGAAGCCTGAATATCTCGAAGAAACCAAACAACTTGCAGGTAAAAATGCTGAAAGATTAAGCACTCATGTACTTAATATAACTGATCAAGCCGCTGTAGAAGCTTTACCTGATGAAGTTATAAAAATTCATGGTTCAGTTGATGGTTTGTTCAATAATGCCGGTATTATTCAACCATTCGTTAAAGTCAATGATCTCAATTTTGATGCAATTATACGTGTAATGGATGTTAACTTCTATGGTGCTCTCTATATGATTAAAGCTTTTCTGCCTCATTTTTTAAAGAGACCTGAAGCTCATATCGTCAATATTTCAAGTATGGGTGGTTTTTTACCTGTACCTGGTCAAAGTATTTATGGAGCATCCAAAGCTGCTGTTAAATTAATGAGTGAGGGACTTTACGCTGAACTTAAAAACACCGGAGTAAGAGTCACCATAGTTTTCCCGGGTGCAATTCATACCAATATCACTAGCAATTCAGGATTAGAAATGCCAAAAGCAAACAAGGGTTCCTCCTCAATTAAAATGATGGAAGCAGATAAAGCCGCTGCCATGATGATAGATGCCATGGAAAACAACAAATTCAGAATCTGTGTCGGTAGTGATTCGCGTATGATGGACTTACTTTACAGATTCAGTCCAAAATATGCTACCAACTTAATTGCCAAAAAAATGGGGCAATTGCTGGCTAATTGAACATTCCGGCAATCTATCTTTAAAAATTTCTTAAAAATAAATTTGCGTAAGTAAATACTTACACTTTAATTTGTAAGCAAATACTTACATATATGAATACTTCATACGTTCAAGGACGTGAAATCGTCCAAACCCGACTTATTAATGCAAAAAGAGAGCGCGTCTACAATGCTTTTACAGACCCTGAAAATATAGGAACCTGGTGGGGACCGGATGGTTTCACGATAACGACTCACGAAATGGATGTAAGAGTCGGTGGTAAATGGCGTTTCATTATGCATGGACCGGACGGAACGGATTACAACGACATCATTATTTATACTTTAATTGACCCGCCTAAGGAGCTCCGATTTACTCATGGGGATGATTCGGGTGGTGAAATGAGCAATAGTTTCGAAACAATTATTACTTTTGAAGAACAGGGCGAAAAAACCTTGTTAACCATGCGCGCCATATTAGCCAGTGAAGAGGTATTGAGAAAGGTAGTGGAAGAACACAATGCCATTGAGGGTGGAAAACAAACCATCAACCGTCTTGAACAATATTTATTGGAAAATGGAAACTAGAAGAGATGTTTTTCAGGCAATAGCCGACCCAACCAGACGTTCTATAATAGGTTTGGTAGCGGAAGAACCACGCAGTCTGAATAAAATAGCCGAACAATTTGATATCAGCCGGCCTGCCATTTCTCAGCACATCAAAATTTTGGTTGAGTGTGGATTAATTGACATCACCCAATTTGGCCGGGAAAGATACTGTGAAGTCAAACTTGAAAAACTGGATGAAGTGACGCAATGGGTAGAAAAATTTAAACATATCTGGAACCAGAGACTGGATGCTTTGGAGCGATTCCTTGAATCGAATAATGAAAAAGAAATAGTTGAAAAACCCGGAAGAAAAAAAAGCAAAAAATGAAACCCCTCTCCTGTTTTGTCATTCTTATTGCACTCTTTAGCTATACTAAAACTGAAGCCAAGGATTATTTTCAATACCATGAATTGGTGAATTCTCTGGATGAGCATATCATTTTGGAACGTTATTCTGATGCCATACCTGTTCTGGATTCGATTTACAGGAATTTTAATTTTATTTACGCACGCCACAGTATCAAGGCACTTCAAATTTGTCTGAGAGTAAGAGATGAGGAACGCTCCTCATTGTGGTTACAGAAATCCATTTTAGGAGGTGTACCTCTGTGGTATTTAAAGCATCTGCCATCCATTCGCTCAATCCAGGAATTTGAAAAATGCAGAATTGTTTTGAGTAATTACGATAGTTTGCATCAGGTATATCTGAAACGAATCAATAGAAAACTGGCGGATTATATAGATTCATTGTTTGAGATTGACCAGATCAGAACAAACAGAGTGAATGATGGAATTATACCTTTAAGATATACTGTTTATGGATTACAATGGTTGCACAACAATAAAAAACAATGGAAACTGATTCAACAGGTAATGACCACTTATGGCTTTCCCGGCGAACAGCTCATAGGTTTACCAAAGTATTATGAAGACACTTCCATCGCCTACAGAAATGGTATAATTCGTTTTACACAACTGGATGCCTACCAGGTTTATTTTATGTTGTTGCATTGCTACTCTCACAAGGAAAAAAGCATGAACGAGCAGTTGATACAAGCCGTTAAATCTGGCATGATGCCGGCTTACCAGTATGCTGCTATTAATGACTTTATGGCTGAATATGGATACAAATCGTACCGGCAATTCTATTACAATGAATGGCAAACGGATGACGACAGCACGCACCTTGCTCAAATCAATATCCGACGCAAAAGTATTGGATTAAACTCTTATGAGGCATCCCTGAGAAATGATCAACTAAATTTAGAAAAACGCAAAAGGAAAACATACTATCAAGATGTTTTCCTTGAGTAAATTTTAGTTTAAGGCTTAAGTACTTTACAAATAGTTGTTAAGCTATCGTGCTCAATGATTTCGTTCAATTGTTTGACTACATCACTATAACTACTGGTATTTCCACAATCGCATAATTCAGTCAGCGGAGCCTTGTCGATCAGTTGCTCTTGCATACTTTTTAAAGAAGGCAGTGTATCCATTTTAGCATATTCATCAATGGTCCATTTTAAATAGGCAACATTCAATCCTATACCTTTCTTGTCTAACCAATATCCTTTTGAAAGAGCTACAGGTTTAAAAGCCCCCGACTCTGACCGGAAATCAGATGGTGCAGGGTAACTGACTATCTTGCCACTGTCATCGAGTGCAACGGGCACCAGCTGGCTATAATCTTTGCTGGTCTTATAAACCAAAGCATGAGGTCCCGGCATAAATTGAGGATGTGTCAACACGACAGCCTCTTTCGATTTTTTCGATTTACACGCAATGACCAAAAGCGCTAAAGCCCAATATTTCAATTTCATCTCTGAATGACAATTTCTTTGGTAAGTACTGCTTTAGAAGTTACAATTTGAACCAGATAAATCCCATTGGACAAATCACTTAAATCAACTTGTAACTCATCCATGCCATTGATATCCTGATTTAAGATTTCTCTTCCATTGATATCCATTATTTTCAGGGACTTTGCACTGCTTTTTACTGCACTGAGGTTGATTGTAAATACACCTTCTGATGGATTAGGATAAACATTTATCAGGTCAACTGAGTTGACTGAAGCAACCGAAGTAAGTGTTGATCTTGTAACATTGACATCGAAGAGATAAGTGCCTGTACTACCAGTAAAATAAGGGGATACAAGGAAATAAATAGTATTGGCTCCGTTGACATCAAATGCAGTGATTACATCATCAAAAGCATCCGACCACACATTGCCATCTGTAGAATAAGATACCAGAGCATCCAAGGTATAGGTGTTGCCGTTTCCACTGCTGTATGCATCGTGAATACGTGCGTTGATGGTGTATTTATAACCGGCAGGTAAGGAAATTTTATAATAATCGTAGTCGTTACCATTATGGCAATTAGAGCCTGTAGTTGTACGTTTGGCTGTATTGCCCTGGAAAGTCATAGGCAGGTTATAGGATTGATTCATCACATTGTTGACTTCGTAGGCATCCGGATCTAATCCAGGAGCCGCCAACTGAACCGTGATAGGATTGGCATAAGCACCGCTACCTAAAAATTCCCAGGCACCACCGCTAGGTTTATCCCAGACAAAGAACTGATAAGTGCCAGGTTCATCCGGTAATCCACCTGTGATGGTATAAGTTAAACCACTTGTAAAATGCGTCATGGAAGGCAGATTCAAACCAGTCTTAACATCCAGTTCTCTTATCCATTTTCCGTCTGAACCATGCAAATCTACAGACACATCTCCATCAAACGCAGATGTACCATAGTTAGCAATATCAAAAGTGACCGTAAAGGTTTTATCCTGAATTAAGATTGTTGGAGTAGTCGTAATAGGCGCATAGAGCCTCAAAGTATTATCGTTGTTGCCATTGACAACCACAGATACAAAATTCGAATAGCCACCATCCGAAACAGGATACCATTGAGTAGCCCCAGTTGGTTTATAGTAAATTCCGATTGTATAGTTACCCGGTGTCATGGCACTGATGCCTGTTGTTGAAAATACCAGAGGGTTGACGTAGTGTTTATTAAAATCGAGCGTATATCCGGTTAAAGTATTGACAAATGCAACAAACTGACTGCTGCTATTGAAGACAGCTGCAGCGTAATCGCCTGAGAAATTCTGAGCACTGCTGGTACCAAAATTGGCAATATCCACTGTTACATCGAAAGCAGTGTTATAATCTACCGGACTAGGATTTACATCAATAGCACTGTAGAGACGCATATCCATTGCATTGCTTCCACCACCTGAGTTTGGTTCAATACCAATCACAGCCTGGTGATTGTTGTTAAATCCTCCTGTACCACCACCGGTACCTACACCACCCGGATTAAGAGCATTAATTGAGAAATATCCATCATAAGCGCCTCCCCATCCCCAATTGAAGTGAATGTAATCATTGTTATCATATCCGTCAGCTACAAAACAGTGGCCACCGCCATTTCCAAAACCTGCATAAACAACAGGTCTTGAAGCATCCATCTCAGCTTTAATCAAAGCCAGCCATTGTGAATTTGTATAATTTGAACGCAAAACACCATCGAGACTGGTTTTGTAGTCAAAGTAGTTTTCAAATGCATACTCCGCACAATTGGTGATTGGACTTGCATCACTTACTACAAAAGCACCGCTTCCGCCCTTTGATGCAACGTTGTAGTTCATGTCTACAGAAACACCGCAATGGTACATCAATGTTGCTACGGCTGAATTACTGGATGTAACCGAATTTGGCATTGAACTCCAGTTGTAAGTTGTTGCAGAAAAATTAGCTGAAAGCGTACCATAAACATCGTGGTTATAGGAATGTGAACCAACACCTTTCGCCGGGTGATTCCAGTATTTCATAACCTGAGCCATAGCTGTTGCCACACATCCGGTTACTGTGCGTTCGTTATAGGTGTTATCGTAAGGACATTGCGCATTGTAATAAGTGACCTGGTTCCATTTAGCTGCTACCAGAGGAGATACACTTCCGCGCTTGGAAGCTTGTCCGTAGGCCTGTCCCGCTAACAGATTGGTCCACTCGTCAGTAATTTCTTCTGTCGCTGCCATATCTTCTGTTATTGCATGTCTGATTTGAGATTTATAAGACTCAAGCCATTTAAGCACTTGTGGAGGTACAGAATTGATGTTATAAGCCGATTCATCCGAATAACCCAAAACAGGGCTAACACGGTCATCAGCAGCTACCATAACAAAACCGTTATTTCCGGCGTTGAAAATATAATAATAGCTAACACCATCTCCTGAATTTGCCACTCCAGAACCCTGGCTGCTGACAGTTTGAACCAGGTACAAATCAGATATACTGTGCAGATAACCGGAATTTGTCCTTGTTTTCAAAAAATTAAGTCCAACTTTCTCGGCCTGATTTGGATCAACCGGCTTGGAAAATAGACTTAAGCTGAAGCAAAATAAAGCACTCAGCAATAAAGTAAAATGTTTCATACGATGAGAATTTGTAATTTGTGTCAAGTTGTTAAAAGAAGTGTTTTCAATAAAGGACGCAATTTCGGCAAAATTTATGAGAACAAAAAAGAACTTATCCTTTTTTAAATATTTGAACTTTTAGCTAAAATCTCAGATTTAATGTAATATAAACAAATTCACAGATTAATGAAATTCACAAATATCACATAACCATTAATGCCCATTATATTTGCAACAATGAGTGCCTTACATTCCATCAATGATATTCGTGCTACCCTGAGAGGTATGGATTCAGCCGACTTAATGCAATTATGTTTAAGAATGGCTAAGTACAAAAAGGAAAACAAAGAGTTACTCTCCTATTTGCTATATGAGGCAGAAGATGAAGCCAGCTACATTGAAAGTGTTTTAAATGAAATGATGGAACATTTCGAAAACATACAGGATAATGGTTCATACAAACTGGTTAAACAAATAAGAAAAATAGGCCGATGGTTAAACAAACCGATAAAGTATTCAGGTTTACCAGGCACTCAGGTAGAGTTGCTGATGCACTACTGTCAAAGTCTCCAACCCTGGCTAATAAAGAAACCTAATATTACAGCACTTCAAACCATTTATCTGCAGCAACTAAAAAAAATTGATGCTGCACTTGAAAAAATGCATGAGGACTTAAGAGGAGACTACACAAAAATGAGAGAGCGTTTAAATAAGGGACTCAGATAAAGTCAATTTGCAAAAGGACAAAAACACTTGCAAAATCGACAAACAGGTCTACAGAATTCTAAGTTAAAAATTCAAGCTCAATAAATTTCCTTATCTTCGCACCTTTATTGTTAAATGGATGCATTGATCATGGCCGGGCAAATTATTTTTGCACTGGCAATTTTAGTCACTCTACACGAATTAGGTCACTTTGCTGCTGCCCGAATGTTTGGAATTAAAGTTGAGAAATTTTATCTCTTCTTTGATGCCTGGGGTTACAAACTTTTTAGTTTCAAAAAAGGCGATACTGAATATGGTATTGGCTGGCTGCCTTTGGGTGGTTACGTAAAAATTGCCGGTATGATTGATGAAAGTATGGACACTGACCAGTTGAAATCTGAACCACAACCATGGGAATTCAGAAGTAAACCGGCCTGGCAAAGACTAATCGTCATGATTGGTGGTGTTACCGTCAACTTTATTGTCGGTTTTGTCGTCTTTATTCTTTCTGTTTGGCATTATGGCGATACGCGCTTGCCTATTGATAAACTTAAGCATGGTATTCACGCCATGGAAATTGGCAAGGAAATCGGTCTCAAAGATGGCGATGTCATTACCGGAGTAAATGGTGTTAAGGCAGTATATACAGATGAATTGTTAAAGCCAAGTGTTTTCCTAAATGATGGCAACAGCTTTGATGTACTAAGAGATGGTCAGGTCATTTCACTCAAACTACCAAAAAACATTATAGACAGAATTTCGGATAAGAAAGGTTCTATCTTCAGTATCCGTATGCCAAGTCAAATAGACAGTGTTATTGAAAATTCACCAGCAGCTAAAGCTAATTTAAAGAAAGGTGATATGATTATTGCTGTTAATGATACCGCAACTGCCTACTACCATGAAGTTTCTAAATTGCTTGGCAACTATGCGGATAAACAAGTGAAGTTGAGAGTCCTCAGAGGTTCGGATACTTTAATCGTCAATACAAAACTCAGCAAAGAAGGTAAACTTGGTTTTACAAATATCGACCCTTATGAAGGTGCTTACGATACCACTTCATATACTTTTGCTCAGTCGGTACCGGTAGGTTCAAAAAGAGCAATGGAAGCGCTAACGGATAATCTTACAGGTTTGAAAAAACTGGTGACCGGTAAAGTTGATCCGAGAAAATCAGTTCAAGGTCCTATTGGTATTGCGACCATGTTTGGCAGCAGTTGGGTATGGGAAAGATTCTGGAGTTTAACCGGTTTATTGTCTCTGATACTAGCATTTATGAACTTATTGCCAATACCAGCGCTGGACGGTGGGCACGTTGTATTCCTTGTCATAGAAATGATTATTCGCCGCCCATTGAGTGATAAGTTTATGTCCATCATGCAGGTGATTGGTATGATTTTGCTTCTCAGTCTGATGGTGTTTGCATTTGGAAACGATTTGTACAAAATCATTTTTAAGTGATGCAAAACGAATTGCTTGAAAAACCAGACACCAGTAACTATTTTAGTTTCTATGGATTAGAAGCAAGGTTCGAACTGGATGCAGAAAGGCTCAAGCAAATGTATCTGGAAAAAAGCAAACTGTATCATCCCGATTTTTATGCCAACGATTCAAAATCCTATAACACGGCATTAATGGCCAGTGCATACAACAATCAGGCATATAAAATTTTAAATTCAGAAATTTCAAGAGCTTCTTATTTGCTCGAATTAAAAAAACCCCAACTGGAGAATAAAACACTTCCTCAGGATTTTTTGATGGAGATGCTCGAACTCAATGAAGCCATTGATGAAATGACAGATATCAACCGCTATGATATTGAAGATAAAATTGATGCTTACCGAAAACAGAGTTTAACTTCTATCAGAGCATCTGCTCGTTCAGAACAATGGGATGAATTGCAAATGCACATGCTGGAATGGAAATATCTGGAACGACTTAAAGATCGTCTTAATGCTTAGTTCCCTTTAGCTTCTTTACTTCACGCAATCTTAAAAAATTGATTGGATTGGACGTTAAGCCTTCTATCCAGTTCTGAGAAAGTCTTAAACTTTCATCATAATAAAGAATGATGCAAGGCAACTCAGCTTGCATCAACTGCTCAGCTTCAGACATTATTTTTAATCTTTTTTTATTATCAGATTCGGCATTGGCTGTTTTAAAACTTGCATCGAATCTTGAATTGGAAAAATGAAAGTAATTAGGACCGTTAGGACTAAAATTTTCAGTTTTAAAACAGATGAGATAATTTTCGGGATCAGGATAATCTGCAATCCAGCTTCCCCTAAAACAATTTATCTGTTGTTCTTTTTTCAATTGCCTAAGAAAACTGGATGGATGAACTTCTATCTTTACCTTTAATCCGATTTTTTGCATTTCTTTCTGAACAAAAATCATCAATTCAAGATAGTCCTGAGTTGTATTAATGACAATTTCTTCAGCGCGACTCACATCCATACCACTGGCTTTGATATGATACCTTGCTGAGTCGAGATTATATTCATTTTTTCTGAGAGAATTATAAGGATAATCCGGCATTCCAGCAGGCACAAAACCATAGGTTTCAGGTATTCCAACACCGTTGCGTAAATAGGCTATCATTTTCCTTCTGTCAATCGCAAAATTGATGGCTTTCCGAATGTGAATATTGTTTAAAGGGTGATTCCTGTATCTTTCTCCAATATTAAAACCCAGATATTCTGTATTGAGAAAAGGTGCTTTCTCCAGATGAAAACTGTTGGTGTATTTGGGTTTCAGTCGGGCACTTTTATCCAGCATTTCATCTTTAATGGTAGCATCCACTCCATTAAAGAAATCGTATTCACCCTGAACAAATTTCATGAACGCGGTTTGTTTGTTTTTGACATTTTCCATCATCACACCATCCAGATAAGGCAATCGCTTTCCATTTTCAAACCGATAATAGATATCGTTTCTTGAAAGTAAAATAGCCACCTCCTCTTCCCATTTAACAAATTGAAATGGACCCGTTCCAATGGGATGACTTCTGAAGTCGGCACCTACTGCTTCTTTCGGCACAATAAAGCAATAATACATGGCTAAGATGCCTAAAAAAGGTTTGAATGCATGCGTCAATTGAATTTTAACTGTTGAATCGTTGATGGCAGTGACCGGAAAAGGGACAGAATCGTGGGTACTAAAACAACGCAAATCCATTTTATCATTGAACACCCATGCTCCGGGCGAAGCGGTAAGCGGATCGGCAATTCTTCTGAAACTGTAAACTACATCTTCTGCAGTCATTTTCCGGCGTTTATTTTTAAAAGGTCCGACGGCATGAAAATAGACATCATTTCGCAAATGAAACAGGTAAGATTTACCTGAGTCGGCTATCACCCAGTTTTTTGCAAGATTAGGACGAATGTTTAATTTATCATCAAACTCAACCAGACCTTCGAACATTTGCGATATGACCCATATCTCGCTCTGAGCCCTGGCGAAGGCCGGATCGAGGGTGTTGACATTCTGGTCTTCATTATATAAAAAGTAATTCGAAAATTTCAATTTATCCACATTTTGACAACCATTTATACCATGCAAAATGGGGAAAAATAGCAAGACATATAGGGTATTTCTAAAATGCTTAATCATATTTTTGAAAGTTCAAAAGTAAGTGCAAATGAAGATAAAATATTATGGTCACTCTTGTTTTGGTGTACACATAGGTGGAAAAAACATCTTGTTTGATCCATTTATCACACACAATCCATTGGCCAAAGATATTGATATTACTGCGATTGAGGCTGATTACATTTTTTTGAGTCATGGTCATCAGGACCACATGGCAGATGCCTTGGCAATAGCCGGCAGAACCAATGCAATGATTGTAGGAATTTGGGAAATTTGCGAGTGGGCCGGCAGACATGGACATACCAATAATCATCCAATGAATATAGGTGGGTTCTGGACTTTTGATTTCGGTACCGTTCAAATGGTGAAAGCTGTGCATTCAAGCTCATTTCCTGATGGCACCTATGCTGGTCAGCCTGCGGGTTTTGTGATATCAGGTGATGAAAAAACTTTTTATTACAGCGGCGATACCGCACTTACTTTAGATATGCAACTGATTCCGGAAAGACACAATATTAATTTTGCCTTTTTACCAATCGGAAGCAATTTTACAATGGATGTTACAGACGCTGTAACAGCAGCAAAATTTATCAGATGCAACCATATAATAGGCATGCATTATGATACATTTGGATACATTACCATCGACCACAATGAAGCGGTCAACAGATTCAATCAGGCGGGCAAACTGCTCACTCTGATGACAATTGGACAAACACTGGATATATAGTCAAGCAAAAATACAATGGGAAAGATCATCACAATCGCCAATCAGAAAGGCGGAGTAGGTAAAACAACAACAGCCATCAATCTGGCCGCAAGTTTGGCAGTACTCGAATTCAAGACACTGCTGGTGGATGCAGATCCACAGGCTAACTCTTCATCTGGTATCGGCTTCGATCCTCAGAACATTAAAATAGGTTTATACGATTGTTTGGTCAATGATACTCCTGTTAAAGATGTGATAATGAAATCAGATTTAAAGTATCTCGACCTGTTGCCTTCCAATATCAATCTGGTAGGTGCTGAACTGGAAATGATTGATATGCCCAACAGAGAAAGGGTCATGAAACAATCTTTTGAAGCTATTAAAAAAGAGTACGATTTTATCGTTATCGACTGTTCTCCATCATTAGGTCTAATAACAACCAATTCTCTATGTGCAGCTGATTCAGTTATTATTCCGGTACAATGCGAATATTTTGCATTAGAGGGTTTAGGAAAACTCCTTAACACCATTCGTATTGTGCAAAAGGAATTGAATAAAAATTTATCAATAGAAGGCATTCTGTTGACAATGTATGATTCGAGACTGAGATTGAGCAACCATGTTGTGGAAGACGTTAAAATGCACTTCCAGGATCTGGTGTTTGATACCATCATTCCCAGAAATACCAAATTAAGTGAAGCACCAAGTTTCGGTTTACCGGTTATCACACACGATGTCACCAGTAAAGGTTCTACCACTTACCTCAATCTTGCCAGAGAAATCTTACAGAGAAATGGCATGACTAAAATGGAAAAGACTGAAAAAGTCATGTAATCAAAATCAAAGAACAACATGAGTACCAAAGACGCAAATAAACCAAAAAAAGGAGGCCTGGGCAGAGGGCTGTCCGCATTATTGAATAACGCAGAAACTGATATCACCGTTTCTTCTGAATACAGAGCGGGTGGTGGTGTACATTTCATAGATATACACGATATCGAGGCTAACCCTTTTCAGCCACGTACCGAATTCGAAGAAAAAGCACTTGAAGAATTATCTGAGTCTATTAAAGTACATGGATTAATTCAACCTGTCACTGTGCGTAAAATGGGCTACGACAAATATCAGCTCATCAGTGGTGAACGCCGAACCAGAGCTTCCATTCTGGCTGGTTTAACCAAAATACCGGCTTACGTCCGTATTGCCAACGATCAGGAAATGCTTGAAATGGCCCTGATCGAAAATATACAAAGGGAAAATCTGAATCCAATTGAGGTTTCTCTCAGTTATAAACGATTACTGGAAGAGTGCAGTCTGAAACAAGAAGAATTGGGAGACCGCGTAGGAAAAGACAGAAGTACTGTCAGCAATTATCTGCGTTTGCTGAGATTACCTGATGAGGTGCAACTGGCTCTCAAATTCAATAAAATTTCAATGGGCCATGCAAAAGCAATACTAGGCGTTGAAGATACAGATGAACAAATTGCTCTGTTCAGAAGAATTGAAAAGGAAGGTTTAAGTGTGAGAGAATCTGAGGAGATAGTAAAACAATCCAAAGCTGAAAAAAGTGGTCAAACCAATGCCGGTGAAGGTACTAAGAAATCAGTTCCTATTGTATTTGAAATTGATGATGCCCTGAAACTCAAAATTGACAAACTCAACAAATCGCTTTCAACGGCGGTCAACATAAAACCTAAAGGCAACAAAGGCGAAATCGTTATTCCATTCAAAAATTACGAAGATTTGGAACGAATTTTGTCAAGTTTGTCTGAACATGAAGAGCTTTAGTATCGCCTTGCTTTTGTGCATCCTGTGGCTGCCTGAGTCGCATGCCCTCGATGTCCGGTTTGGCTTGCAATTAAACGACTTAAGAGCTCAGCAAGACAGTGTTGTACCTAAAAAACATTCTCCTAAAAAAGCCACTATTTACAGTGCCATCCTGCCTGGTTTAGGTCAGGCCTATAACAGAAAATACTGGAAAATACCCGTTGTTTATGCCGCTATTGGCACCTCCGCTTATTTCATGATCAGAAATGCCGATTCGATGCGTCAAAGACAAAATGCATTGAAGGCTATGCTCGACGGAGATCCCAATACGCAAGCTCCGGCCAAGTACGCCAATATTCCTGAATCTGTTCTGAAGAGTGAACGGAATTACTACAGAACCAATCGCGATTATAGTATCATCGCTTTATCCGCTTTTTATGTATTAAATATACTGGATGCCGCAGTGGATGCCCATTTTTATAAATTTAATATCGACCAGCCACTGGCTATGCGCAAAGAACGCAAATGGCATCTGGCGGGCAACAGGGTTGGTTTGGTGCCTACTTTCGGATTGAGTTATCGTTTTTAAAAAGTGGCATTCATCAGATTGAGTGCTATCTTAGCCACATTAAATCTGCACAATGAAACAGTTATCTGCACTTATTTTACTGTTATTCCTCGCTTGTTCTCTGAAGGAAAAATCAGTTGATATCAGTTTCCATAAGGTCATTAAAGGCAGTGGTATGCTCATCCTTGATGGCGATACATTGAATGTTTTCCCTGACACTCTGGCCAGCTTCGCATTGAATCCATTTGAATTTTCCAAAGACTCAGTTGAAATCAGTTATCTGGACAGTCTGGATAGTAAAATTTTAATGGGTAAACTCCGCAACAGACAATCAACAGATGCAGATTGGCATTACTTCATTGAAGATCGCAGAGCCCCAACTAATAAAAGATGGTGGATCAATATGCCATCAAAAAAATCAGGCACTCTCCTCGAATGCCAACTTCAATGGTGGTATATCCCATCGACAAAAGACTCATTGATTTGTATCGAATATCAACTTTTTAAACATGATGACAGCCCTTATTTTTATGAGGACTGGACTCAATCAGGCTTACAGATCTGGGATTTAAAAAGACAAAAGGCTCTGGCACAATTTTTCCCTTTAAATACAAGCATTGAAAAAGGCGATATCATCAAGGGAGATTACGATGAGGAAGTACAAGGTACACCAACTATCGGCACAATCGTATACAACAATGTCTGCACGTACAGCACTGATTTTACACCTCAAGGAATTAAATTTACTTTATATGACCACTATTTCACTTATGATTCATCAGATCTGGAAGCAGATTATGTGGACAGTTTTGAAATAGAGTATCGAAAAGACCTGATTCAGGCTGATACTATAAGTCGTATTGAATATGTCTTGAAACGCAACTAATTATTCTATTTAAACTCAATATGTTGTTTTTTGCCAACTTTATTATCAATATTAAGCCTTATTGATGGCATTTTCTTACATTATTAACAAATAATAATAATTGATTATTGCAACATTAAATCAAATATTATATCTTTGTGATGTATTTAACCAACATTTATGAATCCTAATATCAATTTATGGTATGGTCGCTCAGATAGGTCATTTCTTGAGATGATTGGTCAATTTCTGCGCAAAACGCGTTTAAATCAAAACAAAACTCAAGATGAAATAGCAGCGGCAACAGGTTTAAACAGAAGCACCATCATACAGCTTGAAAAAGGCGCAGGAGGCACTCTCCTTTCATTGGTTCAGGTTCTGAGAGCTCTTAATGTTCTTGAAGTCCTTCAATCGCTGGAAGTGAGCACACAAATCAGTCCATTACTCGTTGCAGAAATGGAAAAGAAACAGCGTCGGAGAGCCCGCAAACAGAAGCCATCAGATATTCCAGATTCAGATTGGTAATGGTCCACTCAGCATACATTAAAATATGGAATAAACTGGCTGGTGCCGTTGTTTGGAATGAAGAAGAAAAAACGGGTAGCTTCGAGTTTCATCCCGAGTTTTCTAAAAATAACTGGGATATATCGCCTGTATATATGCCTGTCCAGAGCCCGAAGGCAAGGATTTTCAATTTTCCAAATCTCCGCAACAATTCCACTTTCAAAGGTTTGCCAGGCTTACTTGCAGATGTGCTGCCTGATAAATATGGCAATGCCTTAATCAATGCATGGCTGGTACGTCATGGTCGCCCAAATGACAGCCTAAATCCTGTCGAGATGTTGTGTTTCATTGGTAAAAGGGGTATGGGAGCTCTTGAATTCGAACCGGTACAACCTCCTATTGCTTCAAATTCTACTTTAATCGAACTGGATGATTTGATTCAACTTGCTCAAAATATTGTCAGCGGTAAAGCCAAGTTCAACACATCACTTTCAAAGGAAGAAGACAAAGCCTTACTGGATATCCTTAAAATAGGCACATCGGCTGGTGGCGCCAGAGCAAAAGCAGTCATAGCCTATAACCCCGTAACAAAAGTGATGCGCTCGGGTCAATCTAATGCTCCCGATGGGTTCAGTCACTGGCTGATTAAGTTTGATGGTGTACACGATGCTCAGTTCGGCGCTTCTGATGGCTATGGTCGTGTCGAAATGGCCTACTATCTAATGGCTCAGGATGCAGGAATCCACATGATGCCATGTCAACTGCTCGAAGAAAATGACAGAGCACATTTCATGACCAAACGATTTGACCGCACATATAACAACGAAAAAATACATATTCAAAGTTTCTGTGCCATGATGCATTTCGATTTCAATGATATTTTAAGTTACAGTTACGAGCAATTATTTCAAACCATGCGCATACTGAGACTGCCGTATCAGGATGCCGAACAATTATTTCGGAGAATGGTCTTTAATGTCTTGAGCAAAAATTGCGATGATCACACTAAAAACTTTGCTTTTATGATGGATAAAAATGGGCAGTGGCGCTTAACTCCTGCGTATGATGTTTGCCATGCATTCAGACCGGGCAGCCATTGGGTCAGTCAGCAATCATTAAGTGTTAATGGCAAACGCAGGCAGATTTCAAAAGAAGATTTTTTACAGGTAGCAAGGCATGTCAATATTAAAAAACCTGAAATAATTATTGATGACATAGTCAATGTAGTTGACAAATGGCAGAAATATGCGGACAAAACCGGTGTTCATCCGGATTTAAAAAAGTCAATAGAGAAGAGTTTTAAAATGTGACGAAGAGGTAGAACTCAAAAATGGGATAGAACAGGCAAAAGGACGTTAAGTCGAAATTCGATAAGTCTTGGGGTATATCGCTGAAATGAAGATTGTGGAAAGGGAGTATGCGTTTGTTAGTCCATCGAAGACGCAAATGCATGCATTTACGCAACAAACACGCAAAACACACAGAAATTGGTTCCGTACCTACGGGATTGACACGTCATTGGTTTGTTTACGCAAACGGAATAAACGGAAGGATTGTCGAAAATGTAATCTTCAGCAGCGAAGCCACAGCTTCCCCTATGACTTAACGCCATAACGACTTTACATCTTAACCCTTCTACCGCGACACAATTCAGCTTTTCAGCTTTTCAGCAGCGCAGCCTCAGCTTTTCCTCCATTCATCTCTTTATTTTCCCATCTTATCCTCCTATATTTGCACTCTTTTTTATGTCGGAAATTCATATAACCCTACCAGATGGAAGTGTGAGACAGTACCCAAAAGGGGTTACTGCACACGAAATTGCCCTGAGCATTAGTGAGGGGCTTGCCAGAAACATCATCGCCGCCAAAGTCAATGGAATGGTGATTGAGACGGGTAGAGCTATTACGGAAGACAGTCATGTTTCTTTACTAAAATGGGATGATAAAGAAGGTAAAAGTACTTTCTGGCACTCATCCGCTCACCTTTTGGCCGAAGCATTAGAAGCTTTGTATCCTGGTGTAAAATTTGGAATTGGTCCAGCCATTGATTCAGGTTTTTATTACGATATAGACTTTGGTGATTACAAATTCACCAGTGAGGATTTTGCCAAACTGGAAGCTAAAATGCTTGAGCTGGCCAAACAGGAAAATGCCTATACCCGTAAGCAAGTGTCTAAAGCTGAAGCTTTGGAATATTTCACTCAGAAAGGTGATCCATACAAAATAGAACTGATTAATGAATTGAATGATGGAGAGATTACTTTCTACCATCAGGGCAATTTCACTGATTTATGTCGTGGACCACATTTGCCTCATACAGGATACATCAAAGCTGTTAAAATTTTAAGTTTAGCAGGTGCCTACTGGAGAGGCGATGAAAAAAACAAACAGCTGACCCGTATTTACGGAATTACCTTCCCTAAAAAATCGGAACTGGATGCCCACATGCAGATGCTGGAGGAAGCAAAAAAACGCGACCACAGACTTTTGGGTAAAGAGTTAGAGATTTTCGCCTTCGACGATGACGTTGGACCAGGTTTGCCATTGTGGTTACCTAAAGGTGCCGCTATCATAGAATTGCTGGAAGCTTTCGCCAAGAAAACTGAAAAAGAGGCAGGTTACATGCGTGTGAAATCGCCGCATATCGCCAAAGAAAGCATGTACATTAAAAGCGGGCACCTTCCCTACTATGCAGATAGCATGTTTCCACCAATGGAACTGGATGGTATCAATTACTATCTGAAGGCTATGAACTGTCCTCACCATCACAAGATTTTTGCTGCTACACCAAAATCACACCGCGACTTACCGGTTCGCTATGCTGAGTATGGCACTTGTTACAGATACGAACAATCCGGTGAGCTGTTTGGCTTGATGCGTGTACGTTCATTGCAAATGAACGATGCACATATTTACTGTACTAAAGCTCAGTTTGAATCAGAATTTAAAGCAGTAAACGCTTTGTATTTGAAGTATTTCAAAGTATTTGGTATTGATAAATATGTGATGCGATTCAGCAAACATGATCCTAAGAAACTTGGTCAGAAATACATCAACTCACCGGAATTGTGGAAGGAAACTGAGGAGATGGTGCGCAATGTCCTTATAAAATCAGGTATTCCATATATTGAAGTTGAGGACGAAGCGGCCTTTTACGGACCAAAAATCGATATTCAGATTTGGAGTGCGATTGGAAGAGAATTTACACTGGCTACCAATCAGGTTGACTTTGCACAGGCAGAGCGATTCGACTTGTATTTCATCAATGAGAAGAGCGAAAAAGAGCGTCCATTGATATTACACAGGGCACCTTTGAGCACACATGAGCGATTCATTGGATTCTTGCTGGAGCATTATGCAGGTAAATTTCCATTGTGGTTAAACCCCGAGCAGGTGATGATTTTGCCTATTAGTGAAAAATATCAAGAATATTCAGAAAAAGTTTTAAATATCCTAAAAAATCACGATATTCGCGCCCTCATTGACGACAGGTCGGAGAAAACCGGAAAGAAAATCCGGGATGCCGAGTTGAAGAGAGTGCCGCTGATGCTGATATTGGGTGAAAAAGAGCAATCGGACAACACGGTGACTGTGAGGAAGCAAGGAGGAGAAGATTTGGGGTCAATGACTGTTGAAGCATTTGCAGCTTATGTAAATTCTGAGATAGAAAAGCAATTAAATTAATTTTATAGTAATTGATAAAAAAGCCTTTTAAACCTACCGTAAAGCCAAAACCGAACGGTCCACGCCCCAATCGCGGCAGACGTGAAGCTTTACACAAAATTAACAAGTTCATTACTGCCGAGGAGGTAAGGGTAATAGCTGATGGAATGGAGTCGAAAGTAATGCGTATCAACGACGCATTAAAATTGGCTCAGGAGATGGAGTTGGATTTGGTGGAGATTTCTCCAAATGCTGAACCTCCGGTTTGTAAAGTTGTCGATTACAACAAGTTCTTATACGAGCAAAAGAAAAAACAAAAAGAGATTAAAGCGAATGCTGTAGTCAATGAAGTGAAAGAAATCCGTTTCGGACCAAACACTGATGAGCATGACGTCGACTTTAAACTCAAGCACGCTACTAAATTCCTTTCAGAAGGAGCTAAAGTAAGAGCTTATGTTTTTTTTAAAGGTCGTACCATTGTTTACAAAGAGCGTGGTGAAGAACTTTTAATGCGTTTTGCCAATAAATTGATTGAAGATGGTATTGCCAAGCTCGAATCGACACCAAAGCAGGAAGGTAAAAAAATGATTATCTTGCTAGGACCGGTAAAAAAGAAATAGGACCGAATAACATTTTAGGAAAAAAGAAAATAGTATATTATGCCAAAGATGAAGACCAACAGTAGTGCTAAGAAGAGAGTTAGCATTACAGGTACAGGAAAGATTAAACGTAAAAAAGCGTTTAAAAACCACATCCTGACCAAAAAAGCCACTAAACGTAAACGCGGACTTGCTCACGCTGGTCTGGTTAGTGAAGTGGACATGCCTAACATGAGATTCATGTTGACAATCGGCAAATAATAGATTGTAAAAAAACCTTGTCAGGCCCTTAAGCTGATTCAATTCACGCCTGCCATAACATCATTAACTCATTAAAAGAAACAAAGTAAAATGCCACGTTCAGTTAATCACGTCGCTTCAAAAGCAAGAAGAAAAAAGGTCCTTAAAATGGCCAAAGGCTACTTCGGAAGAAGAAAAAATGTTTGGACAGTAGCCAAAAACGCAGTCGAAAAAGGTTTAGGTTATGCCTACCGCGACCGTAAACAAAAGAAAAGAAATGTTCGTTCCGTTTGGATCGTTCGTATCAATGCAGCAGTTAGAGACTACGGAATGTCTTATTCCGAGTTCATCGGTAAACTTAACGCTAAGAACATTACCCTTAGCCGTAAAGCACTAGCCGACCTCGCTCTCAATCACCCTGAAGCTTTCAAAGCAATTGTCAACGAAGTAAAAGATGCTACTCCGGTATCACGCCCTGACAACATGCCTAAAGCTAAAACCTCTAACCCTGTTGAAACCAAAGTTGCTGCTCCTAAAAAAACCGCAACTAAAAAAGCAGCTCCAGTAGCGGAAGTTTCTGTTGAAACTGAAACCCCTGCAACTGAAGAAGCTCCGGTTAAAAAAGCAAGAGCTACTAAAGCTAAAAAAGAAACCAAAGACGAAGAATAATTCGTTTTGTTCGAATAAACTTTACAAAAAAGGAAGCTGAATGGCTTCCTTTTTTTTTGTCAGATATATTTCAAATACTACATATTTTAATTCAATTTTCCAAGCGAAGTTTATTGAAATCCAATCTATTTTTTGTGTGAAGGGTAGTATTCTTTTTAAATGGAAAATAAAATCCTGGAGTTTTTTTAATTTCCAATACCCTAGAAGAGTGTTTGAGATTAAAATAAATACATCCCTTATTTCATAAACACTTTTTAATTCAATTTTCCAAACGTACTTTATTGAAGTCCAATCTATTTTTTGTATGAAGGGTAGTATTCTTTTTAAATGGAAAACAAAATCCTTGAGTTTTTTTAATTTCCAATACCCTAGCAGGGTATCAAAGATTAAAATAAATACACCAAGAGCAATAAAAACTTATTACACCCAGTAAACTGTGTATTAGTTTAAAGAAACTCTTATGAAATAATAATTAAAAAAACAGGTAAAAAACTAGGCTTCCAGTTCGCGCACAACACCCATACTGCTGAATTTTGCAATACGGTCATTGATCAGCTCATCAGGCGTCTTTTCTTTTAGAGATTTGTAGAGCTTCTTGATTTCCTTCTTAACTGTAGTAATGGTCTTTTCAACATCATTATGTGCACCTCCCAAAGGTTCATCAATAATGCCATCAATTAAGCCATTTTTAAGCATATCCGTAGCTGTAAGTTTTAAAGCTTCAGCGGCTCTTTCTTTGAATTCCCAGGTTCTCCATAAGATGGAAGAACAGCTTTCAGGAGAAATAACAGAGTACCAGGTATTTTCCATCATCATCACCTTATCACCTACACCAATACCCAAAGCACCACCGCTGGCGCCCTCTCCTATTATGATACAAATGACCGGCACTTTCAGCACTGCCATTTCCATTAGATTTTTTGCGATAGCTTCACCCTGACCGCGCTCTTCAGCTTCTAAACCCGGCGAAGCACCTGGAGTATCAATAAATGTAACGATAGGACGATTAAACTTCTCGGCAAGCTTCATCAGTCTTAATGCCTTTCTGTAGCCTTCAGGATTAGGCATTCCAAAGTTTCTGAATTGCCTTTCTTTAGTGTTGCGTCCTTTCTGCTGACCAATAAACATGTAGGGCTGACCATCAACTGTACCAAAACCTCCAATCATGGCTTTATCATCTTTCACATTTCTGTCACCATGCAATTCTAAAAAGTCAGGTGCCATTCCCATGATATAATCCAAGGCGTATGGACGATCAGGATGTCTTGAAATCTGAACCTTTTGCCATCCGGTCAAATGACTGTATACATTTTTCTTAGTTTCTTCAATTTTATGTTCCAAAGAAGAAATGGTATCACTCATATCAATCTTTCCCTTGGAATGGGTTTCTTTAGCTTTTTCAAGCTGTTCTATTAATTCCTGAATTGGTTTTTCAAAATCAAAAGTCATTTGAATGAAATTTAGTGGGCGAAATTAAGCACTTTTTTAATCATTTTTTAATTTTATCATAGTGTTCAGCATACTATGGTCGCTCGACAATTTGTAGGTATTGTAATCGAGTCCTTCAAATACTTTTGGATATAGTATGTAATCTATGCGGAAATTAGGCATTATGCCAATGTATGTCTTGCCCATACCAGAACCATTTTCAACAAAGGCATCTTTGAGCCCTTTACTAAGAACATGATAAGAATACGAAACAGGAGGGTCGTTGAAGTCTCCTATAATGAAGTATGGGATTCTTGATTGTTCGATATGTTCATGAATGCGACTTACCTGCATGGCCCTTTTAATATAAGCGCTTTTCATACGGCCCAGCAAACCTTTTGATTGCTTTAACTTTTCATCATTGTTTTCCGGCGGACTGGTAATGAATTTATAATCCTGTTTTTTAAATTTAAAGGATTGAAGATGCACATTATAGATTCTGTATAGTGTAGTATCAATGCGGATATCAGCAATAACGCACATATTCCCTGTTAGGCCATCGAACTCTACCAATTCGGTATGTTCAATCGGGAATTTAGAAAATACTGCCATGCCATACTCACCGCGTTTTCTACCATCCGATAACTTTTGAAAATAACAATGTTTAAACCCACAGGCGTTCTTGATGCTGTCTACAGTAGATACTCCATTTCCGCCAATATTTAAAAATTCCTGTATGCACAAAATATCTGAATTAATGGAATTGACTTTGGCAATCATTTCAGGTACATGCCATTTGGATTGAAAATATCCAAATAATCCAACATTATAGGATGTCACTACAATTGCATCTTCCGATTTCTCTCTTTTTTGTTTGAATTGAAAACTTGCCGAGAGAAAATTCCAGCCTAAAAGAATAATACCAAGGCTAAAAAATCCATTGATCTTAAGTTGAAAAAACCAAAACAAGGCGAAGAAAATATTGATTAAAAGCAGAAAAGGATAAGCCAAACCGAGAAGTGCAAAAAACCAGGCTTCTTCAGGATTAACAAGTGCTGAGAGATAGGCGCCACCTAAAAGAATTATGGCAACCAGATTAAAGGCAAATACAAATCGTCTGAAAAAGGCTAACAAAACTATTCCTGGCTGGCTTTAAACAAAATATCTTTCTCTTCCTTGCTTAGTCTATCATATCCTGATTTCGAAATTTTATCGAGAATGGCATCTACCTCTTCCTGTGTTGGCACACGATTGCTTTTGTCGTGAGAGCTTAAGTTGGATTTGCGTGACTTATTCTCGTTTATTTCAACCTTTAAATGTGTCTTTTTGGTGGTCATAGTTACTTTCTTTTCAAAAAGTCCATATTGGTAACTGTTTTTCTTATACCAGGCATACAACCAGCCAAACACGACTCCACCAATATGAGCAATATGTCCACCGGCATTAGATTCAGGTATTGAGACCAAATCCACCAACAGGAAAAACAAGGCGAACCATATCAGTTTAATTTCTAAAACTCCAAATAAAGTGAGGCGAATATGCGGAGCATAAGTGGTAGCTGCAAATAAGATAGCCATAACCGAGGCACTTGCTCCTATCAGATAAAAATCTGTCTGACCTTGAAATACAGGAAGAAAATTAGCACTTAACGCAAATAAAAATGCGGCAAGTACACCTCCCAGAATATAGACTCTCCAAACTTCCTTTTTCTTGAAAAAGTCCATAAAAATGGTGCCAGCCATATTCAGGACAATCATATTAAACAGAATATGAAACAGCTTGAAATGTGTGAACTGGTAAGTGACAATTGTCCATGGTTTGTAGAGAATCCCCGACCATGAAGAAGGCAGAGAAAGAAAACTTCTTAGATGTTCTGACCAGACATCGCCTCTGAACATCCATGCAAACAAATTGAAAATGACACAAAAAATAAAGACGATGGCATTCACCGCAATCAATTTGATTACCGGGTCTGAATACCTGAATCTATATTTCCATTCATTCATCAGATTCATACTATACTACGAATATAACTCAAAAAAGGCAGATTTAGTTGCCTGAATTGATAAAAATCATTCAATTTTTACCAAAACAAAACTGATTTTCTCAGTTTCGAATTTAATTATCATTGGATTTAAAGGGTCGTTCAAATAGCAAATCTTATTGGTGCCATCTGTCAGAACCATGCAATCCACCAGCATTTCATTGTCTTTTGAGTCGTAAACCTCTATTTGCTCATGACCAATGAATTTAAGTCCATTCAAAGGACTACCGCTTAAATTCAAACGTGTACTTGAATCTTTGGCAATATCACTTAACTGAAGCTTACTCAGCCAGAATGAGCCTGCTTTATCCAGCGTTACATCAGATTCGTTTTCGAAAACAAATGCTTTAAGATAAGACGAGTCTAAAGCCGATTTACGGATATATACCTTACCATTGCTGTATTTGGTCATGTCCAGTGAAGCGCCTTTCTTCCACGAAAATCTGGTGTAATCAGGAAATACAAACTCTTCAATAAACAAAATCATGTCCAGATTGCCCATTGAATAGGTCAGCTTCTTGGTTTTATTCAAATCTATGGTTCTAATAATATCATCACAATATGGAGACATATCGAACATCTCTCCATTTTGAGCCATTCTTATAATTTTAGCCAATTTACAGGCCGAGTCTTTTCGGTTGGTTAATCCCAGATATTTGACATCAAGTGACAAGACATCCGGCTGGTTGGGCGCATAAGCATTTAATGTATCCAAATCTTCGGTTACATCAATGCTGTTCATTTCAAGTTTGTATTTGGCTCTCAGAAATACGCAGGTATATTTATCTTTACCACTCATTCGCGGTATTATTCTGTTCAATTTCTGAATAGCACCCAAAGTATCGCCTGTACTGTAAAGACAGTTGGCATAAGGCAGATCCATGATAACTCTCGACATGGTATCCTTCCAGTTCATCATCATGCTCACGTCAAAACACTGCAGCGCTTCATAATAATTACCCCCATAAGCGGCCACCATTCCAAGTGCTGCATATCCTTCTGCATTTCTGCTGGCCAGTCGGATAGTTTTTCTGCACAACACCCTTTTGGTACTATCATTTAAAAAATAATAGTTGAGGTGGGTCATGGCAAAATTGGAATATACTTCAGGTTCTTTAGGGTAATACTTATAAACTTTATCCAGATTCTTCCACATTTCGTCATATTTAAATGCGAACATGGCAATATTGGCTCTTAGTAAAAACGCATCTTTGTTTCTTGGGTCAAGTGCCAGAATCTGTTTGATGATTTTTTCACATTCAGCATCTTTGGATTCGTTATACAATTGATAAGCTTTATCCGTTAAAGCGACCACTTTAGGATTTGGTTTTTTAGGCCCCGCAGTAGCAGGTTTGGTAGTGCCTGGTTTTTTAGCTGTAGTAGCAGGCTTTTTAGTGGCAGTAGTTGCAGGTTTCTTTGCAGTTGTGGTTGCAGGTTTCTTGGTAGTTGTCGGCGTTTTTGGCTTGGGTTGAGTTTGGGAAACAAGAAGTAATGGCAAAAACAATACTATCAGGAGAAGACGTTTCATTCAATTTCGATTATTAAAAGTTTACAAATATACGGATTTGTCCCTGTCTTTTTTGCCTAAATCGACCTAGACCGAGCGGGCAGGGACTAACAGAAGTATTAACGATTCATGAGCCCTCTTATTGCGACACTTGCAACTGCGCATCCAAAAACAGCCGGCATATAGCTCATAGTACCAATAATCGACTTTTTGGGAAAGGCTTTTTCTGTGGTGACGATTTTAGATTTATCGGCCATTTCGGAACTGAAAACACAGATTAATCCTTTTCTGACACCAAGTCTGTGCAGATATTTTCTGACGTATTTTGCCAGATTACAATTATATGTTTCCGAAATATCGCAAATTTCCAATCTGGTAGGATCGACTTTGCCCCCCGCTCCCATTGAACTCACTACATTTAACTTCATATCCAGACAAGATTTGATGAAGTGAACTTTAGGTGATAATGTATCTATGCAATCGCAAACAAAGTCGAATTGACCCTCACGCAAAATCTCGCGGGTCCTTTCATCTTTGATATACTCACACAAAACAGTTAATTTCAAATCAGGATTGATATCGAGAAGTCGCTGAGCCATCACTTCGGCTTTCAATTGATGCTCAGTACTTTTTAGAGCCGGTATCTGGCGATTTCTATTGCTCGGATCGACAGTATCTGCATCCACTATGGTCATGCGACCCACTCCGGCACGGGCAATCATTTCGGCACAAATCCCTCCTACGCCACCTAATCCAACCACCAAAACATTGGCTGACATTAGTTTCTCAATATTCTCGTCCCCAAGCATGAGCTGGGTCCTACTCATCCAGTATGGAATTTCCATGCCGCGAATTTATAAAAATAGTTGTTTTTGGGAAAACACAAGTTGGAGAGAAGGCTGAAAGGCTAAAAAGCTGAATAGCTGAATTGAGTCGCGGTGGAAGGGAGGAGGATGATGGATATAGGAAAAAGGATACAGGATATAGGATATAGGGGTTAATAGTTAATTGTTAATGGTTAATAGTTAGCGAAAAGCGGTCAACCTTATTTAGGCATGGACAAATGACTAATAACAAATAACTAATAACTAATAACTAATAACTAATTGCTAAACAATTCAGCAGCTTCAATGTCAGTTGGTCGATTAGTCTGTCATTCGGCTGTACCGCTTTTTACTATTTCAGATTTTTATCCTATTATTGTCCATCAACAAAGCTAAATGAAAAAAAACTTTTTTCTCCAGATTTGTCTGTTTGCTTTTGGATATGTTGCAAATGGGCAAGCCTACCGAACTTTCAATGGAAGAGTCGTTGATTCGGCATCGCTTCAACCACTTAAAGATGCGACTATTAGTATTTACAGAGCCTCGGATACTTCTCTTCTCAATTTTGGGTTTACTACACCATTGGGCAATTTTACTATTTCTACAAAATCGGATGATTCTCTTCTGGTCATTGTTAGTTTGCTCAACTATTCTGATAAAGTTATAAAAGATCCTGCAGCAGAAGGATGGCGATTCATGACATTAGGCGACGTAAAATTGCGCTACGATCCTGTTACCAATATGCAGGGAGCTACAATAAGAGGTTCAGCTATTCGAATGAAAGGCGATACCATCGAAATCAATGCCAGCAGATTTAAAGTACTTCCGGGCAGCGATGTAGCTCAATTGTTTAAAAAAATACCTGGTTTTGAGGTCAACGTAAAAGGTGAAATTAAAGTCAATGGTTCTGAAGTCACTAAAATCATGGTGGATGGGTCAAATTTCTTTGGCAATAATCCAAGTATGGTTTCTAAAAACCTCAATGCTGATATGATTGAAACAGTTCAGGTATTTGATGACAAAAACGAAGATGGTTCTCCTAAAGAAAACACGCCAAAAATCATCAATCTCAAGCTCAAAAAAGGCAAGAAAAACGGGTTATTTGGAGATTTAATGGCAGGAGCCGGAACAAGTCAAAGATATGAATTAGGAGCCAGAATGAACAGTTTTAAAAATGACCGCAAATTCTCCGTAGTTTTCAATAAAAACAATACCAATAACACTGGCTTTGATTTTGGATTTGGCAACTGGCACAGTGTAGATAATTACTCAAGAAACGGAAGTGGTGAATCTGATTTCTATTATTATGACCCTTCATTTTCGGGAGAAGGCAACCTTAACAATAAATCCAATCTGGGTATGACTTACTTCAATGAATTTAAAGGTAAAAAGAAATTATCCTTTAACCTGGATGTTTCTCAAAACAATTTCAGCAGTATTTCATCCAACAACAGCTTTTTTGCATTGAATGATACAATCAACAGAAACAATTATGATTCATCCTATTCAACCGGTATTTCCAGGAAAATTTATGCCAATATCAATTTCACCAAATCAATCGATTCAACCGGGTACTTCGAAATTGGCGCTACCGGGTCTATGAACCAATTGGAAAACAATTCCCAAATATTCAATAATATTAAGTTTAATGAACTTCAGATTAACAATGGAATTGGACTTCAAAAAAACCTCAATGATGGTTCCTTTAGTTCTGTCAATGCCAGTTACAGAAGAAATCTGAGAAAAGACAAAAGATATGTATTTTCGGTATACTCTGACTTTAAATATACCGGCAACAATTCCAACAAATATCAGTACCAGGAAAACAATATTGACACCATTAATTTCTTAAATAGCCGGGAAACAAATTCGTATGAAATACTCACTAAAGTATTCGGACGTATGCCTATTTATAAGAAAACCTGGTTCTTTAATTTGTCAGCAGACCGTTGGTATCAAAACAATCAGTCTGTGCAGCTTACTAATGGCGCAAACCTAAACAACAACCGAACTTTCGAGCAAGAATACAACCAGTCAGTGGATACGCTCAGTGTCAAATTTAACAATACCCAGGAGCAGTACACCATTAAACCTTACTTCAGTTTAGAAGGCAACCATTTCTATCTATCAATTGGTACAACACTGATGTCTTACAATCTCTTCAATAATAATATAACGCAAGGCACACAGTTCACTAAAAATTTCCCTAAAAACCTGCCTTATATTTCTGTGAATTACTACCCGGAGTCTTTAGGCTGGTTTTATATCATGTTGAGTAAATCGACCAATTTTCCTACTGTGAACGACCTTCAGCCAGTGCTTAACATCAATAACAATTATGAACGCACCATAGGCAATTCCAATTTGCAACCACAAGACAATTACAGCATGCGCTTATATTCCAATTTAAGAAAAGTAAAAGGATTTAAGCACATATATACTTACTTAACAGCAAATATCTCCGACAATGCCAAAGTATTGAGTAAGACTCAAAACGACAATGGTATACTAGTCACTATGCCGGTCAATGCAACGGGCATGCGCAATTTTTCGGGATATATCAGCACCAGGAAAACTATAACAAAAGTGATTAATCTTGGTTTGGGTTACGATTATGATATCAGCCGTGACCCGCTATTGGTCAATGACGTCAAATCCTATGGTCTGAACAAAGGAAGTCGGTTTTCTCCAAACATCAACATTTCAAAATCAGACAGTTTAGAATTGGATTTTGGAATGAATATCCGTTACACCAAGTTTACAAATTCTCTAAATTCTGCCGTTAATTATAGTCAAATGATATACTCATACGAAGCGAGTATCAGAACTTTATTGGGATTTGGAATGGAAATAAATTCGACACTCGATATACAAGACCAAAGAAATGTGCCAAATGTGGGCAAACTTGTACCTGTTTGGAGTATGTACTTGCAACAACCAATTGGAAAGTCCAATTTTAATTTAAAGTTCACAGCCTATGATATTTTAAAGCAGAATACAAGTATAAGTCGCTTTGCATCCGACAATTTTGTGGTAATTAACAGGAGCAACCGACTTCAACAGTATTTTATGCTTACACTGGTCTATAAGATTAAAAAAATGGGCGGAGAAGAAGATGGCGGTTTTGTCTTCTAAGTTTGAGATTACATTCAATTTTCTAAAATAGTCTGTTCCAAACCCTGCGCTATCTGTCATTGCAGATAGAAAATGCTTATACATTTGCTTTGTTATTTTAACATTGTACAACCCTTCCCTTAACCTCACATTAACTTATTTTGTCAAACTATAATTTATTCGTAAAGGTGAATTAATATCTCCTTAATACAATCAGGTCACTTTTGCATCAACAAATTATCGTATCAA
Source organism: Bacteroidota bacterium (assembly GCA_963169345.1). GTDB lineage: Bacteria > Bacteroidota > Bacteroidia > NS11-12g > UBA955 > JABMMZ01. Next base: position 37,926 of record CAUJCT010000049.1, on the reverse strand, counting down.
TATGAAATCAAATTTTTTCAAACTAGGTCTACTTTCAGCTGTTCTTATCAGCAGTTTATTCACTGCATGTAAAGATAAAGAAAAAGATGAAGTTATACCTGAAACAGAAAACGTATTAGAAGGTACCATTCCTTCACAAACCTTAGATGCTTCTAAAAAATACATCATCCGCGGTATTGTAACCGTTGCTGATGGCAGCACATTAACTATCCCAGCTGGTACAGTTTTATTTGGTGAAAAGAAAACCAAAGGAACACTGGTAGTAAAACCAGGTGGTAAAATCATTGCAGAAGGTTCAGCAAGCCAACCAATTGTTTTCACTTCTAACCAGGCTCCAGGCGAAAGAGAACAAGGTGACTGGGGTGGATTGGTGATTTTAGGAAAAGCCAATGTTAACCAAAACAATCCTGCAATCGAAGGTATTACTCCTGCCGCTAATTACGGTACTTTTAACAGCACAGCTAATGATGCTGATAACTCAGGTGTACTTAAATACGTGCGTATTGAGTATGCCGGTATCGCTTTAACTCCAAATAACGAAACAAACGGTTTGACTTTAGGAGCTGTTGGTAGCGGAACTACTGTCGATTTCGTTCAGGTAACTTATGGTGGTGACGATGCTTTCGAATGGTTCGGTGGTACAGTACAGTGCACACACCTTGTAGCTTTGGCTACCTGGGATGATGACTTTGACACTGACTTCGGTTTCAGCGGTAAAGTACAATTTGGTTTGTCAATCCGCGATCCATTCAACGCTGACCAATCAGGTTCTAACGGTTTTGAGTGCGACAATGATGCATCAGGAAGTACTGCTACTCCAAAAACTGCAGCTGTATTCTCAAACATGACTTTACTTGGACCAGTTTATGATTCAGCTAAAGCAGCTTTCAACGCCAACTATCAGCACGCTGCTCACCTGAGAAGAAATTGCGAACAAAGTATCCTGAATTCAGTTATCGTTGGTTACCCTATCGGTATCAACTTAGATGGTACTTTAGCTAATTACACTTCAGGTTTAGGTTTACTTGAAAAGAACATATTCGTATGCACATCAGTAAAAGGCAAAACCAACCGTCCATTTATGGCAGGTTCTTCAACCAGTTCTGCTGTATCTGATTACTTCAATACTACTATGAGCAATATTACTTACACTGCAAGCACACCTTCTACAGGTTCTTCTAAAGCTATTGCTGATGCTGGTGTAAATCCTGATCTTATCATGGGTTTCAGCACTACTGCTGGTGCAACCGGAACTTACCCTCAAAATCCAAACTTCGCTAGCTTCACAGGTGCTACTCAAACTGGTGCTTCTTTCACCAATGGTAAAGTAAGCTCATGGTTTACTCAAACTACCTACAGAGGTGCTTTCGGTAGCAGCGACTGGACTGATTCATGGGCTAATTTCAACCCACAGAACATTGCTTACTAATAACAAAGAGTAAATTTTTTTCATAAATTAAGAAAGCCTCCCTTTTGGGGAGGTTTTTCTTTTTATATAAGTTTTAGTTTTTTTATATATGTTTGTTTAAAAAATCAAATTATGCGCAACAGAAGAGACTTCATAAAAAACAGTCTGCTATTGGCCGGAGCAATAGGATTTAGCGAGTTTGCATCTGCTCATCCTCCAATGCCCGATGAAAATATTGATGAAGAGCTTTACTGGAAAATGATTCGTGCCCAATTTCCATTATCCAGCTCCAGAGCTTATCTGAACAATGGCACTATGGGACCATCACCCTATCCGGTTTTAAATGAAGTTTATCAGGATATGTTGCTAGTTGACACCAATGGCAGATATGGTGGCCATGAAGATGTTGCATTAAAATCACTGGCCAGCTTATTGGGAACAAAAGATACTGAACTTACTCTGACAAGAAACGTTACAGAGGGTATTAACATCTCGTGCTGGGGTTTACCACTTCAAGCCGGTGATGAAGTGATCATGAGTACACATGAACATGTAGGGAATGCTACACCCTGGTTAAACAGAGCAAAATTACATGGTATTGTGATTAAAGCCATCCCGCTGGGTAAAACCGCAGAAGAAACTTTAGATATTGTCAAAAAAACAATCACTAAAAAAACAAAAGTGATTGCATTACCTCATATCCCTTGTACAATTGGACAAATATTGCCGGTCAAAGAAATATGCGCCCTCGCCAGAGAAAAAGGCATCTTCAGTTTTGTAGATGGAGCCCATCCTCCGGGTATGATTAAAGTAGATTTAAAAGACATTGGTTGTGATATGTATGCCGGCTGTTGCCACAAATGGCTGCTTGGCCCTAAAGGCACCGGATTTTTATATGTATCAGAAAACTTCAGAAATACCTTGCAGGTATACTATGGTGGTGGTGGTTTTGATACCGGCTGGGATATGTTGTCGAACCCTCCAGTATTAAAAGGATATATTGACAATGGTCACAGATATTATTATGGCACACAAAATCCGTCCTTATTTAAAGGTATTGCCAAAGCCGTAGAATTTCATCAGCAAATTGGCACCGAAAGAATTTCAAACAGGGTGAAAAGTCTTGCAGCGTATCTCCAGGAAAGTCTTATCAAATTAGGTCCAAAAGTTGAAATGCTGACACCTACTGAATCTATATCCAGGGGTGCACAGATTGCATTTAAGATTACGGACAAGGATGTCACAAAACTTCAGACTCAATGTAATGAAAAATCCATTACTACCCGTTTTGTAGCCGAAAACAACATTAATTGTCTGCGTATATCCACCCATATTTACAACACACGTGAAGAAATTGATTTATTTGTAACCGAGACCGATAAATTCATACGTTCATAAAATGACTGCAGAAGAGTTTCTCGATGCCTGGGATAAAGGTGAAGAAACATTTACAATTTTAAGTTCAGGAAGCACAGGTGCTCCAAAACCCATTGAACTTAAAAGAGAATGGATGATTTGGAGTGCACAGGCAAGTGGTAAAATTATACATCACAATTCAGGCGATAAACTTTTATGTTGTCTTCCATTGGATAAAGTTGGCGGATTAATGGTGCTGGTCAGAGCCCGTGTTTGGGGACTCCCCGTTGAGTTCAGAGAACCTAAATCTAACCCTTTGAAACAAGCCAGCGATGCTACAATTGTATCTTTAACACCTTATCAGCTCAAACACATAGCTGCGACACAAAAGTCGGCCAATCATTTACTTAATTTTAATGAAGTACTGATTGGTGGTTCGGCATTAAATCCAAATTTAGAGAATGAAATAAAACGACTTAAATGCAAAACTGTATTCAGACTGAGCTATGGTATGAGTGAAACTTACTCACATGTTGCAATAAAAACTTTGAATGGAAGTGAAAAAACGATTGGGTTTAAAGCCATTGAAGGAGTTAGGATAGAAACCAATCAGGATTCATGTGCCGTCATCTATGCACCATATTGTCCTGAGGGCATGGCAACAAACGATGTAATTGAATTCAATTCAGATGGCACCTTTAATATTATTGGAAGAAGAGACTTCATTATTAATACCGGCGGAGTGAAAATACAAGCAGAGCATATAGAAGCATTAATAGACCAGCATTTAAAACCTGCAAGTCCTTTCATGATAAGCAGTTTGGAAGATGACACTCTGGGTGAAAAGATTGTACTTGTTTGTGAGGACAAAAGAGAGTTTGAAAATCAGAACTGGCAATTTATAAGGGAGCAGGAGAAATATGGTTCTCCACGCAGCATTATTGAACTAAAGGAAATTCCATTTAACGATGGCGGTAAGCCTGACAGACTAAAAGTAAAATCACTTATCAGAATGTATCAGGCATAAAAAAAGCCCGCAAAAGCGAGCTTTAAAATAAGTTATAACTATAGATTAGTACTGAACAGACTCAGTTAATTGACCATTTTCATCAAAGGATTTCCAAAGGCCTGATCTTTGACCATTTTTGTAATGGATTTCAGAGCGAAGTACACCATTTGAATCCCAAACTTTCCATGTACCGTTTTTAACGTCGTTTCTGTAAAACGCAATTGAAGCTATTTTACCACTTTCGTCGTAAGAAATCCATTCACCGGTTTTTATACCCTGATTGAAACTTCCTTTTTCTTTTACTTTACCGTTAGCATAAAAGACGGTAATGTCTCCGCATTTAACACCATCGATGATATCGTAAGTACTTTCCACATTCCCATTATCGTAGTAAAAAGTAATGGTTCCGGTAATTAAATCACCTGAAGCATCTATGAATTTACCTTGTGCATTCTGGTAAACCATTGTATTTTGTGCAAATCCGCTGAAGCTAAGGAGTAAAGCTGCGATAGCGGTAAGAAATAATTTTTTCATAACTCCGTAACAATTTATTAACAAAGATACGAAAAAAATTATCTAAACTCCAAGATAATTTTTGAATTTAAATCGTAGACTGGTAATTGTTTGGTTTTATAAGAAATACTTTCCACTTTCACCATTTTGGTAGCCTTAAGTAAATCCTGAGGTATGAGGCACACACCATTTAGATTGGTATAATAAGATCTGCCGGTACCAAGTAACTCAATTTTCACACCTGCCAAAGCCTCACCTTTGATATCAGTCACCTGAATAGCTTGTGCTCCAACCGGAGCCTCAGCTTGTAGACTGGTTAATCCTAAAGTAAGCAGCAGGAATAAAAATTTCATGCAGCAAAACTAAGTCCCATGTTTTAAGTTCATTTAACTCCAATATTAAATTATTGTTAGCAATTGAAAGTTGAATTAACCTCACGGCAACGCATTGTAAACATTGGGTAATTAATATAAGGTATGTAATAATTCAGTTTGTTGTATTCCTAACCGATAATTCATTTCGTATTAAGACTGACTTAACATTAAGAACGGATTTTTGCACCATGAAATTTTCATCTGGAAAAAAAATATTCTTGTTTTTAGCAACTTTGTTTTTCATCTTTTCTTCAAATGCACAAACCGGTTCCATTAAAGGAATTTTGATGGAAGAAGATACCATTAAAAATTATAAAGCGGTTGGAGCGAGTGTAGTGTTAAAGCCTTTAGGTAAAAAAGTAGTTAGTAAAATTGATGGTTCATTTGAATTCAAAAACTTAGCGGCGGGAACCTATAGTATAACAATCAGTGGTTCCATTTATAAAGCAAAAACTATAACAAACATTCAAGTTGTGAAAGACAATACAACTGATCTTGGAATTATCCGAATTGGACAAGATGTAGCAGAAGTTGGAACAGGAAGAAAAGTGACTTACCGTCCCAAAACAACCATAGCCACCGGAGTTGTAGAGGAAAAAAAATCAACCGGGGTTGCCAATGTGATGACCAATGAGCAAATGTCCAGAGGTCAGGATGGTGATGTTGCAAAAGCTGCAGCGAGAATACCGGGTGTTACTATCATGGAAGGCCGTTTCATTCAATTGAGAGGATTAAGTCAAAGATATAACAGTGTTCAAATAAACAATATCAATGCTCCTAGTACTGAGGTCGACCGAAGAGCCTTTTCATTTGATTTGATTCCAACCAGTATGATCGACCGCATGGCAGTTTATAAATCGCCATCAAGTGATATTTCTGGTGATTTTGCTGGTGGTGTTATCAAATTACAAACAAAAAGCACTATCGAAAAAGATTTTGTATCTATCAGTTTTGGATTAGGTTACCGTATCAACTCTACCTTCATGGCTCACCAAAACAATTCAGTGGGTTCGTTTACTGATATGTTTGGTTTTGACAATGGCAACAGAAGCATACCAAGCAGTTTCCCTTCCAATCTTGCTGATTACTCTAATTCGCAAGCTATAGCGTTTGGTAAAAATCTCAATAATAATTTCAAAATGAATAACATGTTTACACCATTGGATTTTGGCTTTGGTGTTGGATATGGCAAGAATTTCAAGATTGGCAAATCTATAAAAGGATATAGCGTCAACAGCTTTGGTTATTCAACCAATTATCAGTACGCTTCAATCAGAAGATACAGATACCAAAATGATCAAACCACAGCAAATGGTGTAAGACAGATGTTTGATTACATGGATGACAATTTTACTATTGAATCTAAAATCAACTTTCTTAGCAACTGGATATTTAAAAAAGGAACTAAAACAACCTACACATTCAGCAATATCTTTAATCAGATAGGAGAGAATGAAACAACCATTCGTGAAGGTATTAACCCTACTGAACGTCCTACTGACGAATTTAAGAACTACAGCTTTCACTATACATCGAGAAGCATCTATTTTGGTCAGCTGGACGGTTTACACAAATTAAGGTCGAAAGATGAAAAACTCAACTATACTATTGGATTTAGTTCAATCAACAGAAATGAGCCTGATTACAGAAGATTCAGGACTTTCAGAACAGTTGGATCCAATGGCGATTATACGCTTATAGATCCTCCAAGTTCAAGTTTGTTTGATGCAGCGAGGTTCTATTCAAAACTTAAAGAATATACAGTATCCGCTACGGCTAATTACGAAAATCAATTTACCAATTTTTTGGATACCAATACCGAATTGACATTCAAAGCAGGTGTTTATGCTGAGAATAAAAACAGGGAATTTAATGCCAGATGGATCAGTTATAGTTATGCCGGTGACCCTACTAAGAAAAACGATTTCTTAAAAACACCAATTGATCAGATTTTCGCACCTGAAAACATCAATCCTACATCTGGATTCAAACCATCTGAAGGTACCAATCCAAGTGACCAATACACTGCAAACAATCAATTAGGTGCAGCTTATTTATTTACTTCTTTTCCTTATTCCCGCTTTAAATTCAACCTGGGTGTTAGAGCCGAATACTTCAATCAAACTTTGAAAAGTGCTACATTAAATGGTCCTGTGAACATTAATCTTCCTAATATAAATATATTACCTAGCATCAATACAGCGATTTACTTCGACAGTGCTTATGATAAAACTTTATTAAGACTGACTTATGGAAGAACTGTTAACAGACCTGAATTCAGAGAACTTGCTCCATTTGTATACTATGACTTTATGTATGATGTCAATATTGTTGGTAACCCAGATTTAAAATCAGCCACAATAGACAATGTGGATATGAGATTTGAAACTTATCCAAGTGCAGGAGAATCATTCAGCTTTGGTGTGTTCTATAAAAAATTCGTTAATCCAATTGAGAGCTACGTTCAGCCAATTGGTTTGAGTCAGCAGTACTATTTAAAGAATGCCAGCAGTGCACAAAACTTTGGTATTGAAATGGAAATCAGAAGAGATTTTAAGAACCGTACTCAAGACTATTTCTTAAAACATCTTTCTGCTATCATCAATGCTTCTTATATTTACAGTAAGGTTGACTTAGGAGCAGACAGCACATTGAGTCAGGCGCGCACACGTCCACTGCAAGGCCAGTCTCCATATATCGTCAACGCCAGCATTCAATATGCTACTGACAGCAGCTGGAAAATTAATGTAGCCTATAACATCATAGGTAAAAGAATAGTTTATGTTGGTAATAATATCTTCCCTACCATTTATGAAATGCCAAGACATAGCCTGGATATTACATTCTCAAGAGAAATAAGCAAAACCTTCACATTGAAATTTGGTGTTAGTGATGTTTTGAACTACAAACATCAATTATGGCAGGATACTGATGGAGATGGTAAAATTTCATATAAGAATGACATCGACCAACAATTATTGGTTTTCAGAAGAGGTCAGATGTTTAATTTGGGTTTAACATTCAAATTTAAATAGCCAAAAATATTTATATAAAACTTAGGGTTGTATTGTCATTAAAGTGACGCTTTGACTCTCCTTAACTTAAAAGCTTATCAAGGCATTTTCCACAAATTGGGGAAATGCCTTTTTATTTTAAGTAGTTTCGACTAATCTGAAAAGACTAAACACTAGTAAAATAGACACTTCACAAACATCTGTCTCAGTGAAGAGTAAAAACTACTATAAAAAACATTGCAAGAGATTTTTTACAAAAAAAAGTTAAAACATTTCAAAGCTAAATATATTTTTGCAGTGAAATTTATTGGCATCCTAATGGATAAGAAACGAAAAATAGTAGATTACAGCAATGTACCCGAGGAGATACTAAATATGTTAGGCGAGCTGTACCCTAACGGTTATGAAAAAGATGTAATCAAGTTCCCGAACGCTAAAGGTGAAATGATATCTGCAGTGCGCGTGGAAACAGATGACACTATTTATCTGATTAAAGTATCATCTCAACTCAAACAGATGTTTGATGATCTTGATATTGAAGAAATGGATTTCAGCAATGAAGAAAAAGATGAAATCAATGATGAGGATGATGACGATGACCAATACAGCAAAGACAAACCTATGGATGATTACGAGGACTAAGTCTTTGACGAATCTATAAAACATTTAAAAGGATGGTGTATATCATCCTTTTTTTTTGTGCCTGTATTTAAACGCGAAAGTTTCTATACTATTCTGCCTGATTAGAACAGTGGGAGGAATTCTTCCATTTTCATTCCTCTTGAGCCTTTTATTAGTACAGTGTGTTTCTGAATATCTAATTGCTCTATTAATTGTTTAGCCCGGACTTTATCTGCAAACAAATGTACATTATCAGTATCAATGACCACCCCGGCAAATGCCTTTCCTACCAGTATGCTCTTGCTGTTAGGAATGCTTGCACAAACTTCAGCTATAGCTTGATGTTCCTGTGCTTCGTAAGCCCCAAGTTCGAACATATCACCCAGTAAAATCAGTTTTTCACCAGGCATTCCCTCTAAAGTTTTCAGCGCCATTTCAACACTGCTTGGGTTGGCATTGTAGGCATCAAGAAAGATGATGTTTCCGTTTTTCCCTTCTAAAATTTGTGAACGGTTATTCTTTGGCTTGTATTCTTCAATACCTTTACTCACTGATTTCAAATCCATACCCAGGTATTCGGCAATTGCCAAAACAGCTATTATATTTTGAAAATTATGTTGCCCGGGTAAATTGGATATAAAATGTTGCCCTTTGTAATCAAACTCAACCTTAGGCACCTGTTTCAGATTACTAACACTATCAGCGCTTGTTGTATAAACAGTTGTTGATGGAAGATTTTTTCCCATTTCGAATACAAGGTGATCATCCCCATTTACAAAAGCATGTCCATTGTGCTCTTTAAGAAACTCAAACAATTCACCCTCTGCCTCAGCCACTCCTTGAATACTGCCGAAACCTTCCAGATGCTCTTTGCCAATATTGGTTATAATACCCATATCAGGTTCGGCAATCAGACATAGCTCCTTCACATCCCCTGCCCTGTTTGTACCGAGTTCAACCACCGATATCTGATGATCACTTCTAAGGTTTAAAAGCGTCATTGGAACACCTATATGGTTATTGAGGTTACCTTGTGTAAAGTGTGTTTTGAAAGTAGTGCTCAGGACCGAAACCAGTAGTTCTTTGGTCGTAGTTTTACCATTGCTCCCCCCTATTCCAATCATTTTAACCTGCATTTTTTTGCGGTGCCAATGACTCAAATCCTGCAAAGTCTTCAATACATTGTCGACTAAAATTAAGCGGTCAGATTCTGTGTGCTTCTCATCACCAATAACCCATGAAGCCCCTTTGGAAATAGCTTCTTCCTGAAACAAATTGGCATTAAAATTATCACCTTTCAAACAGAAAAACATGACTCCTGCCTGAATGTTTCTGGTATCGGTGCTAAAAGCAAAGTTGAAGGCAGTAAACTTGTTGTAAATCTCTTGTATATCGACCATGAATTGCAACAAAATTAACCTATTTTCAATATACAGTGCATCGTTTTATACAAATGTGTGTCTTAATCTGTATATTTGTGTAAGCACTATGAACCGACTAATACCTTTTCTTTGCTTTTTTCTGACACTGAGCATTTCACAAAATTCAACTGCTCAAAAGTTTAATTATTATCTGTCTGACAGTTTGTTTTTTGTCGACGCCAATGGTCAAATCATTCCTAAAGCACTGAATGGTGGATTTCATTGCCCTCAATTCAGTCCCTGCGATGTGAACGGAGATGACAAAAAAGATATTGTAGTATACGATAAACTCGATGGCAGTATAAGCACATATATCAACAAAGGAGGTAAAGGCGAAGTTAAATACGAACTCGACAACAGATTTGCTGCATACTTTCCAAAAATGAAAGCATTTTCATGGATGCTGATGCGCGACTATAACAACGACGGTTATGAAGATATTTTTACAGTTGGTCCTCAAAGTTATATCATCTATAAAAACATCTCTTACACTGTATCCGGCAGACCGGCATTTGTTGAACTCCCGCCAATCTTTTACAGAAATATGAGTCCCAGTGGTTCGTTTATCGAATACAATGCCATGTCAACTCCCTCCATTCACTTACCTGGAATATATGACATTGACTTTGATGGAGACCTCGATATCATGAGTTACTCTAATGTCGGTGGGGCTATTACTCTCTGGTTGAATTATCAGGTTGAAAAAGGTTTACCTTCAGACAGTATGCGATACTATCTGGTCGATTTGTGCTGGGGTTACTTCAACGATTATGATTGCAATAATTACATTGTCAATACCTGTTCAGATAACGACTTGTGGCGCTTATATGGAGAAAGGCATACCAATGGCTCATCCATCACTTTATTTGATGCTGACAACGATAAAGACATAGATTTGCTTTTGGGCAATGAAGGTTGCAGCCACATGACCATGTTGTACAATGAAAAGAAAACCAATATGAATTTGTTTGATTCATTTTCTTTGTACGACACCAACTATGTGGCACCCGGCAACAGAGCAGATGTTTCCATATATCCTGCAGCCTATTTCATGGATGTAGATAATGATGGCAACAGAGATTTGATTTATGCACCCAACTCAACAAATTATCAGTATTTTATTGAAGAAATCAATCAGGTAAGATGGTTCAAAAATACAGGTACAGACAGCTTCCCTCAATGGTCGCAGCAACAAGCTCTTTTCACCAATGAAATAATTGACAATGGCAATCACAGTTCATGGGCTGCAGCTGATTGGGACAAGGATGGCGACCTGGATCTGATTGCAGCGGTGAATGGAGATGCCTTTACTACCAGAGATACTGCAGACAGAATTTATTTATATGAAAATATTGGAACAAAGTCGAATGCTCGCTATAAATTAAAGTCTACCAATTTCGGTAGTTTTATAGGAGAACGCATCAATAGCCTTACCATTGCTACTGCCGATATGGACAATGACGGTAAAATGGATTTGGTTTGCGGAAATGACAAAGGTGAAATTATGTATTACAGGAATACCTCATCTTCCAATAATACTTTAACACCGACATTTACAAATGCCAATGGTGCTTATCAGGGATTTAATATTGATGTGGGTGGCTTTAGTGCTCCTGCTGTTGCAGATATCAACGGAGATGGCCTCAAAGACCTGGTGATAGGCAGAAGTGATTCAATGCTGAGTTACTACAGAAACAACGGTACTCCATCTCAACCAAATTTCGGGATAATAACCAGTAAATTTGGCGGCATTAAACCTATTGACTCGATTGGTTTTCAATATATCTACGACGATACATTTGCCATTATCGGTTACTACCCGGTTTATGAAAAAGCAACTTTCTCACGTCCTGCCATTATGGATTTAGATGGTGACGACACCTTGGAAATTGTTGTTGCCAATTCGCTGGGAAGCCTTAGAATGTATAGAATTGATGGTTCTAAACCTACTTCCACCTTTAAACAGATTGATTCATTTTATTACATCAAGGTTCTACAATCTCAAAAATTCTATAATATGGATATGGGTAATTATGTATCTGTTTGTTTAGCAGACTTAGATAACGACAGTACCCCAGAAATTATAGTGCCAATAAACAGAGGTGGTATTCAATATCTGAAACCTGCTTTCAGAAATTCTCACAACATATCAGTAGAAAAAATTAAGACACAGCAAATAGCTTGCTTTCCTAATCCGGCCAACACCAAAATAGAATTTCTTCTGGATGTTTCCGAAATAGCTTCAATTGAAATTGTAGACATACTTGGTCGTCCAATGGATGTCAGTTTTACAGGAACAGCTTCGTATACCACTATTCAAACAACGGAATTCACTGATGGATTTTATGTTGTTCAAATCAGATTGAATAATGGCACAGTCTTGAGTGCAAAGTTTCAGGTTGTACATGATTAAAGCCGATAATCACAGTCCCTCAGTTGATCAGTACATATTAAAATCAGCTGAATTTGCGCACCCAATTTTAGAACATTTAAGGGCCCTGGTTCATCATGCCTGTCCTGAAGCTAAGGAAGTGATGAAATGGAGTTTTCCTATTTTCACCTATAAAGACAAAAACCTCTGCAGTATGGCTGCTTTCAAGGCACATTGCGCCTTTACATTCTGGAATGCCAACGATTTAAATGACAATGGCATATTAGAAAAATCAGAAAGAGCTGCTATGGGACATCTTGGAAAAATTGCCCGATTGGAAGACATTCCGGATGAAGACCTTATGATAGCTTTGATTCAGGAAGCCATGTCTGCAATTGATTCCGGTAAAAAAGCACCAAGAAAACCTGCTGAAAACACAAAAGAAATAGAAGTGCCTAAAGAATTTGCAGATGCTTTAAAAGCTGATACTCATCTCGCCCAACAGTTCAATCGATTCAGTCCCTCAAAGAAAAAAGAGTATTTACAATGGTTTAATGAAGCCAAAACGGAATCAACAAAACTCAAGCGCATTGAAACTGCCAAAGAGTGGATAGCAGAAGGCAAATCCAGAAACTGGAAATACGAAAAGAAATAATCAGACTTTAGCTAAAACCGGGGTGTAACCCAGCTTATGCATCATTTTAAAGTGTGAACTCAATGCTTCACCAAATGATTTAAACTCATTGTGAGGTATATCGTATTTCTTAGCCAGTTCAATCACAATCTTACGAATTTCAGGATAATGTACATGGCTCACTTTAGGGAACAAATGGTGTTCAACCTGAAAATTCAATCCACCCAAAGCCCAGGTTAGAAATTTATTATCCGGACAAAAATCGTAAGTCGTTTTTAATTGAAATATCGCCCAGTCTTCATCAATTGCAAGCACACCTGTTTCCTGAGCATCGGCAAACTGAGCACCTTCTACCACGTGAGCCAATTGGAAAACAACAGACATCACGATACCCATAACAAAGTTAAAAAAGATGAACCCGAAAATGAATTTAGAGAACCCTAACATGATAATCGGTACCACCATATAGAATCCAATATAAAACAGTTTGGTTACCCAGAAACTGATGTGGTCCCCTAATTTTTTCTTAGGCAAATCTGTTGTATGTACTCTGTCTGTAAAATACTTCTGAAAGTCCATCCAAAACACCCAGAACATTGTAGAGACGCCATATAATACCAGCATATAATAGCTTTGGTATTTGTGCATACGGTTGTATGGCTGATTTGGAGACATTCTTAAAAATGGTGGTTTGAAGATATCATCGTCCACGCCATCTACATTTGTATAGGTGTGGTGAAGCACATTGTGTTTTACTTTCCAAAAACGGCTTTCGGCTCCAAGAAAATTCATGCTGTACCCTAATACTTCATTGACATTGCTGTTATTGGAGAATGCACCATGACAAGAGTCGTGCATCACATTAAAGCCAATGAAAGCAAGAAAGGTTCCGAAAACAGTCAATAAAGCCAGATTAAGCACAACGGATTCAGGTTGCACAAATACCATGACATAATAGCAACTCAAAACAACAGCATACATAAAGAATGCTTTAAAAAACAGAGCAGAGTTGCCTCTCTGGCTCATATTGTTGTCTTTAAAATACTGCTTGACTCTTTCGTTCAGTTCAATATGGAACTGTCTTTTGTTGGTAGCAAATGAAATTTGAGGCATATTTTTAACTGCCTACAAATGTAGGAAAAAAACAATTGAATCTTTAAACACAAAATTCTAAACTGATAGCAATCAATACATTTTTGTCAACACCACTTCATTTGGCAACTTCAATTCGAATATTAACCTGATAAATTACCTTTTTCTAATTGAAACAAGTCCGGAACTAATTGAATAAGTGGATTATTACTAAATCCTTCAATCTTTACAAATGTCCTTCGTATGCTATTATATTTGCATCTATGCTAAACGTCCATTCATTTGCATTCAATCCCTTTTCAGAGAACACGTATATTGTTTATGATGAAAATAAAAACTGCATCCTTTTCGATCCGGGCATGTATGATGCACATGAACAAATGGAACTAATCAATTTCTTGAATGAACATCAGCTTAAACCGCAGTACTTAATCAATACCCATTGTCATATCGACCATATCTTAGGCAATACCTTTATATCTGAAAAATTTGGATTAACACTCCATGCCCATCAATCTGAAATTCCAATTTTAAATATGGACAGAGCCTCAGCGACCATGTATGGATTGCATTACCATGAATCTGTTGCAATCAGTCAGTTTATAGATGAAGGTGATGTTATTATGTTAGGAAAACACAGGCTGACTATATTACTGACACCGGGTCATTCTCCCGGAAGCTTGAGTTTTTATAATGCTGATGCGGGTTTTGTAATTGTTGGCGATGTCTTGTTTAAAAGCAGTATTGGCAGAACCGATTTACCGGGAGGTGATTACGATACACTGATTCATTCGATAAAAACAAAACTCTTCACACTGCCTGATTCTACAATTGTATATAATGGCCATGGACCGGCAACAGATATTGGGACTGAAAAGAAATACAATCCATTTTGTGGTGAAATGTAATTAGAACAAGTCTTCAGATACTGCAAGGAACGCGACGTGATACTCCAGTCGCCTGACTTTAATTAAAAATTAAGATTACTCTTGTTCAGTAAAAGCACCGATATCGAATATCAGGGTAAATCTCAACTGATTTTGAAGTGGGTGTCTTTGCTGGAAAGGTACCAGATAAGCAGCATCTAATCCAAATACTTTGTAGCGTATACCGAAACCTGCAGTCAGATATTTTCTGTTACCTTTTGTAGTTGGCTCATGGAAGTAACCGGCACGCAGCATGAATTGCTTAGCGTAAATATATTCAAGACCAAGTGAGTAGTTCCACTCTTTTAATTCTTCTTTAAATCCACCAGGAGCATCATAAAAAGATTTAAGTGCTGCAGATATAACAGGGTCATCACTTCTTGTACGGTCGTATACTAAAATTTTATCTCCATTGGCATCTGTAACAAATGAGTCATTGCCATCAATTCCTTTAAGGATATTGACACCCGGCGTTGGCACCATTAATTTATTGAGGTCCAACATACCTGTGATGGTATTGTACTCATCTATTTCATAAGTCCATGAGGTTCCAATTTTAAAATTGGCAGGTAAATATTCTCTGTTGGTTTTATCCGAATAGGTAATTTTGGCACCGAGGTTTTGAAGGTTAATACCCACAGCGTATTTTAGGTCTTTTTTAACCTTCTTATTACTGCCTTTTTCGCTGACCTTTATTTTGGCAACACCATTGTAAATTGCAGATAAGTCACCGGCACCGCTTCGACCAACTTTTGGAGTAATACCATTCAAAGGACGGGTTCCGGCAAGATTGGAATTGATGTATTTAAGCGTTGCACCAACAGCCCAATGTTTACTCATTTGCAGAGCATAGCAAACATCTAAAGCATATTCACTTGGATTAAATTTCCCGAGTGGATTACCTACATCATCTGTAAAATTGATTTCACCAAAAGAGAAAAATCTGAATGATCCACCAAGTACAGAACGTTTGTTAAGTCGACCATAACCAGCGATGTAGTTATAAGATATCCCTGGAACTAAACTACGCAACCATGGCGCATAAGAAGTGGCGATACCATATTTTTTCTCAGCGAAGGCAAGAGATGCGGCATTCCAAAATACAGAATTAGCATCTGCTGAACTTGCAACTCCGGCATCACCCATACCAGCCCGACGACTATCCGGAGATATAGTTAAAAATGGAACTGCAGTTGTAATAACGTTTTGTTGTCCTGCTAACTGACTTCTGCTGACACTTCCCTGAGCGCTTAGATCTGCGGTGGCAATTGCTGCCATACCAAACACTATGCTCTTGAAGCTGATTGACTTAAAAATAAACATTTACTGATATAAATAATTTAGTACAGTATTTTCAATAGGATGCAAATATAAGGAATTTTATTAAGTTAGTTCAAAATGACCAACTTTTCAATAATTTCGGCTTTTTTGCCATCCTCTGTTATAACTGTAATCTTGTATATGTAGACACCTTTAGATGGTTTGTCATCATATTCATCTCTGCCATTCCATGTAATTTGTGAAACGTGACCAGGTGCGTTTGGTACATCTTCTTCTATTGTCTTCATCACTTTGCCGGTAACAGTCATGATAGTGATGATGACCTTTAAATTCTGCCCAGCCTGATTGTGATCGAAATGAAACTCTGTATTTGTACTGAACGGATTGGGATAATTTAATACATGTTCCAGTTTCAAATCTTCATTGTTGCGCACTACAAATTCGATGGTTGCTTCACTTGAGTTATTGTAAACATCCCAGACTTTCAAAGTATACGTGTGAACGCCATCTGCAATGCCCTCCAGTTGATAACGGATATCACCGGTTGTGTACGAATTCAGTTTTGCAGAATAAAACGCATTTAATACAAAACGCTTTTCATTAGCAGTACCTTTATCAATGATCGCTACGATATCCCTGCCTATTCCTATACCCGAGGTATTGATACCATTCTCGTCATAAACTCTTGCCAGCAATAAAGGTGTATTGTCCGTTAAACCACCACTGACAAAATTAAAATCATCCACAAACAATTCAATTTCCGGACCTACCACATCTGTTGCAGCGGTCAATGAAGCACCACCAACATAAAACTCTCTGTAATTACCCCAGGCATCTTCCTTGCCATTTTCGGCATATAAACTTAAGCGACCATAACCATAAGTATAATTGATATCCTTAGGAACAACAAACGTAAACGTCCAATCGCCATTATTAACTGAACTTTGCCCTTTGTACAAAATGCTGCTGTATAAATTGAAAGGCAATTCAGCACCAGGGACATTGTCGTTGTTTAGAGTCTTAAATTGTGAAGGTTTATCGTAAACAGTCGGGAATAAAGTACCATTGAATGTGTTGAGTCTGTTACCAAAAATATCTTCCAAATGACCCTTGTAAGTTATTTTGCTTAATGCTTTAATGGTATCTTTACCCGGAGAAATAAAGGCACTGTTCATGCTATCAACTTTGACAACATATTCAGGATAATTGAGCACAAGAGCCGGATCAGCAAATAAAGTAAACTTGCGGTCGTTAAAGCCCTGACCGCTCCAGTTTTTCAATTTCTTATATACATCTCCCAATGTTGGCCATTTATTCCCAACTTTAGTGTAAACACAATTATCCCAAAACTCACGTGTCAATAAGTAATTGGCAAAAGAACCTACCTGTCTGGTTGTGGTAAACATTGCTATTGCACCGCCATTGGGATGTGTGATAACATATTCGCCGGCAGATTTGTGCTTGGCATCGTCATAACGGCTGAATTCGCAAGTTGCTGTAAAGAATGCAGGTAAGCTGTTGAGATTGTTTAAACCATTGATCAGTGGAATGTCAATGACTTTTTCTGTTGCAAGATATTCTTCACCTCCGTGTCCCACATAGTTAAAAATCAAAGTACCTTGTTCAAATTCCTTTTTTACGGCAAGCTGAGCATCAGGATATCTTTGAGAACCTCCTAAATTCAATTGTTTGAAGGCATCTATGTATACCTTACGCACATTGACATTTCTGTATGTAGTATCAACAATTTCGTACATGGTTTCGAAATCGGTTACAAACTCTGTCTCCCAGCCTGCATCAGCATCATCTGCACAAAAGGTCACAAAACTGCGCCAGTCACCTAAAGATTGAGGCAATTTATAATTCAGAATTTTATCTACCATTTTCATGGCCTCCTCAGAGCTTGCAACAGGCAATCTGCTCACTGCTATTTCCAGTTTCTGATTGTTCACCCATTTGCCGTCAGTGGAATCGAGGAATCCAAAAAAATCATCCGAACAATAATACTCTGCACCATTAAACGGCACTTTCAGATATGGGTCTGATTCATACACCGGAATAAAATTGGTATTGTTGCTGATTCGGTCTTTGTAGTCGAAACTCGCATCCCCAAACAACAAACCATACTTCAACTGATTAACCGGGTTGGTGTTATTGTAATACACATGTTTAAAGTAATCACGAATGGCCACTATATCTTGAGAACCACTGGAAAATTCATTGTAAATCTGCTGAGGTGTCACTACTTTAACACTCATGTTGTCGCGTGTACGATGCCAGTCCGCCAGTTTATTTGCTGCTTCAAGAAAGTCAGGATGAGACACTATAATGAACTGAACGATACCAGTAGCATGTAAATTCTGATTTGCCACAGTACCTTCGAATGTCGGACTTAGAAAATTCCCGTCACACAACAGGTACTGACGAATTAATCCACTGGAACTGCTTCTAAAAACCTTTTCTGAGTTATCGCTAAAAGTGCTTTGAACCATTGGAAAAACAGGATCCGTCACATCCAGTAAAACACCATTTAAAGGCATGTCCGTAATGCGGTATTCAACAGTATTATAATTAGCTGACAATACATTGCGGAAACGCATGTTGGATTCACTCATTTTCAGCGCCCTGGAACAGTGTATTTCAAAAAAGTTGAGCCAGGCTTTTGAAGAACTGACCGGTTGATTGTAAATAAAAGAGAGGTTAAGGCTGCTCACACTGCCGATTTCACCCAAGGCTCTGGTAATACCGGCTACACCATTTGAAAAACAAGATTCGGGATCATTAAATGAACTCATTTCAAAAGTGGCCGCATTGACATTATTCATCTTAAGAAGTATGGAACTTTGAACCGGGGAAACTGATGCAGCTTCAAAATACACTTTAACATTTTTATTGGAAGTTACATTCGGCAAAGCATGTGTGAAATTATAAATCAATTTTGAATCGAATTTCTCACCGAGGAAAACACGACCCTGATGGCAAATATTTTCCAGTTCCTGTTCATGAACAAATTGATAGTCGAACCAATTAAAACTGGCATCAGGACTTAAACTCTGACCATCCGATTTGGTATTCATACGTTTGCCCAAAGCCCCTTCAATAGTTAGAAAAATGTAGGTTTTATCACTGTAAATATTGGTTTCGTGAATGAAGCGATTTTCGGATGGAGAAAACTTCCATTTATGAGGGGATTCAGCATAGAAAAGGATAAAATCGCCCGCATCAAAAACACCGTCATTTTCACCCACAACCTGAATGGCCATTTCCGGAATATCTTCAAAAGAAGGAGCGGAATTGAGTTCAGATAACATACCACCCTGATGAGAGTACATTTTGATTCTTTTGGGATCCAAACTTCCGACATTTATACCTGCCTGTTGCAAATCAGATGCAGTCAATTTATATAGACCATCCTGAGTGACACTGAATTTCAACCAGGTACCGGAAGCCAGTACAGAATTGGCAGCCGCTCTTTTGGAAGTTGATGCAGATGTGCCGGGCTGAGCAAAAGGAGCCCCTTCTGTAATCTGATACTTGAAACTTTTAAGACGGTAATATTGACCATTTTGCTCTTTAAACGGGCAAATTGAATAAGCCGTATATATTTTGTTGCCTTCTAATGTGTGGTAAATGACTGGAGCCGGCTGACCTTTGAGATTGGATAATTTCTGACTGAGAGTCTTGTTAGAAGGTGTATAACTCTCATAATTTAACTCAGTGAATTCAATTTTTGCCCGGGTAGAAGTTTCAATCATTTCAGAAATGGCAGGCAATGTCAAATTATTGAAGAGACTGTTTGAGATTGAAAACTCATGAGTATAGAAAAACTCAATTTTAGGGTCATCTACCCAACGCAATTTTTTTTCGGTAACAGAGGCAACGTTTTGGGAAAAAACAGTGTTTAGTGAGGTGAGCAATATACTAAGTAGCGCCGAGCCTTTGAAATTCATACGTTGAGCAAATTTAATGATTTATACCGGTCAAAACGACACTAGAATAAAAAAATTGTAAAAAAAATATGAAATTACAGAAAATTGACAATATCTTTGTAACAATTACGTTCAAACCACAAATGAATATGAAAAAGTTTTACCTTATGGTTTTAGGACTGGCCTGCCTTTCAGGCTTGCGAGCACAAGACCCAGAGTTCTCGCAGTTCTATGCTGCTCCGGTATATACCAATCCTGCAATGGCTGGTACAGCATTCTGCGGCAGACAATCGGCTGGCAGAATATCGATTAACTATCGCAACCAATGGCCAAGTTTGCCGGGTACTTTCAGATCATTCAATGCCAGTTACGACCAGCACTATGAAAAAATAGGTGGTGGTATCGGTTTGATGGCAACGTACGACAGAGCGGGTGCAGGTTTGCTGACCACTACTTCATTCAGTGGTGTTTATTCTTATGTTCAGCCAATCAACAAATCGTTCTTTATCAGAGCAGGTTTACAAGCGTCATTTGTTCAGAAATCCATTGACCACACTAAATTGAGATTCGGTGACCAGATTCACCCGACTCAAGGTTTTGTGTTGCCAACTCAGGAACCAACGGCCAACTCTAGTGTGGTATATCCAAACTTTGCAGCAGGTTTGTTGGCATACAGTGAAAGGTTTTATGCCGGATTTGCCATGCACAACATCACTGAGCCAGTGCAATCATTTTACAGCAACAACGATGGTATAGTGCCTCGCCGTTATACTTTCCACTCAGGTGTTGTAATTCCATTAGACAGAAAGAAATTCTCACAAGCAACATTCTCACCAAATGCATTGTTCATGATGCAGCAAAACTTCACACAGATCAATTTTGGTTTCTATGTCAACAAAGGACCAATTGTAACAGGTTTGTGGTACAGACAGACTTTGGGTACTTATGGCAACTCAGATGCCTTAATGGTTTTGTTAGGATTCAGAAAAGACAGATTTAAATTTGGTTACAGTTACGATATCACCGTTTCATCAGCACGTTCAGCTGCTCCTGGTTCACACGAAGTAAGTGCTGCAGTTGACTGGTGCTTACGCGACAGACCAATCAGATTCAAGGCCTTAAGATGTCCTGATTTTTGATAAATTTGTTATATACACAATAAAATCTCATATTTGCAGTTAATATAGTATTCAACACACATAATACAAATGAAAAGAAAGAAGAGTTTATTTGCCCTTTCTACTGTGTTGGCAGCCACATTGATCTTCATGCCATCATGTGCCAACAAGAATAAATCCAAGACCACAGGTTTTGGCTACAACAGTAGAAAATGGGGTGGATTCGAGAACCACAAGTACAAAGGACAGGAAACTGGACCGGGTCTTGTGCTTATCCCCGGTGGTGCATTCGTAATGGGTTCTACCGAACAGGATGTTCTTTACGATTATAACAACGTTGAGAGAAAAGTAACAGTTAACTCCTTTTATATGGACGAAACTGAAGTGAGCAATTTGCAATACGGTGAATACGTTTACTGGTTGCAAAAAGTTTTCGTTACTTATCCTGAGGTTTACAAGCAAGCTTTACCTGACACTTTGTGCTGGAGAAGCCGTTTGGCCTACAACGAGCCTTATGTGGAGTACTATTTCCGTCACCCTGCTTACAAAGACTATCCTGTAGTTGGTGTTAACTGGTTGCAAGCAACTGCTTTTGCAGACTGGAGAACAGATCGTGTAAACGAAATGATCCTCGACCGCGAAAAAATTCACCCATATAAAGATAACAAAGTTATTGACCAGGATAACTTCAACACTAAATCATACTTAGCTAATCAGTACGATCCTACTACCAGAAAGAAAATGAAAGGTATGCCTAGAGATTACCGTACTAAAAAAGGCAAAAGAGATGTAGCTGTAAAAGATGGTATCCTCCTTCCTGAGTACAGACTTCCAACTGAAGCTGAGTGGGAATATGCAGCACAAGCCAGCATTGGTAACTCTCAGTTTGAAAATATCGACGAGAAAAGAATTTACGCCTGGAATGACCTTACTGTGAGAATGACTCATGGTAAAGAAAAAGACAGAGGTAAAATCATGGCTAACTTCAAACGCGATAAAGGTGACCAGGGTGGTATCGCCAGTCAGCTTAACGACGCTGGATTTATCACTACTCCTGTTTACTCTTACTGGCCTAACGACTTCGGTCTGTATAACATGGCAGGTAACGTAAGCGAATGGGTAAAAGACGTTTATCGTCCATTGTCTTTCGAAGATTTGGATGACTTCAACTCTTACAGAGGTAACGTTTATACTCAAGTAAAACTGGATGAGTTCGGTGAAGTATACGAAAAAGATTCTTTAGGTCGTCTTCAGTTTGAAGCAGTTAAAGATGCTGATAACGTTAACAGAAGAAACTACAAAACTTCAGATAACATCGGTTACAAAGACCAAACTACTTATAACAATGACGAGCAACAATACGAATATGGTGTTACTACCTTAATCAATGATAAAGCTCGCGTATTCAAAGGTGGTTCATGGAATGACAGAGCCTACTGGATGAGTCCTGGTACTCGCAGATGGCTGGATGAAAACCTCTCTACTTCTACAATCGGTTTCCGTTGTGCAATGATCAGAGTTGGTTCACCAATCGGTAACAGTAAAAAACGTAAAAAATCGCTTCCATCCAGTGGTATAGGTCGCGGTAAAATGAAATAACCATTACAACTTATTAAAAGGCCTTTCGAAAGAAAGGCTTTTTTTATTTATAAACGCATGAGATTTGATCAGTATCAGTTCCTCCCCAGCATTAAGGAGAATTTAAAAAAATTGAATTTTGTCAGACCAACTGATATACAATTCAAAGCCATTACACCAATTATGAAAGGTGAAGATGTGTTGGCTATAGCTCAGACAGGAACAGGTAAAACTGCCGCTTTTGCTATTCCTGTAATCGACTATCTGGCAAAATCATTAAAGCATCAGAAACAAAGAAAAGTAAGATGTTTGGTAATGGAGCCTACCCGCGAACTTTCCCTTCAGATTACCGAAGTATTTAATGCAATTGCAGCTAATACCGGTGTAAAAATAGTCAACCTGTTTGGCGGTATTAGTCAGGATGAGCAGGTATCCGGCCTTAGCAGCGGGGCTGATGTGGTTGTAAGCACACCGGGACGAATGTTCGATTTGATACATCAGGGTCATTTGAAACTGGATGGTTTAGAAATTCTCATTGTAGATGAAGCCGATCACATGCTTGATTTAGGCTTTTACAAAGACATTAAAGATATTCAAAGGCATATACCAAGAGAAAGACAAACCTTGTTTTTTAGTGCTACCATAAATGAACGCATTAAGAAACTGGCATACAGTATAGTTCAAAATGCAATCAGAATTCAAATCTCACCGGAAAATCCTGTAAACAAAAACATTCAGCACCAGGTAGCATTCATAGAAATGGATGATAAACGATTTTTCCTGGAGAGACTGGTAAACGAATTTGAATCAGCCCGTATTCTGGTTTTTGTACGAACAAAAGTGAGAGCAGAAAGGGTAAAAAACGCTTTAGGAAGAGCAGGTATTCATTCCGAAACCATCCATGGCGACAAAGAGCAGAGCGATAGACTTGCGGTCTTAGAAAGCTTCAGAGAGGGCAAAAACAGAATCTTAATAGCGACAGATGTCAGTGCACGTGGAATTGATATCACAGGTGTCGAAATTGTGGTTAATTACGATTTGCCTGATTTGCCTGAAAATTATGTGCACAGAGTTGGTCGTACCGGCAGAGGTGGCAAAAAAGGCCAGGCTGTTTCATTTTGTTCTAAAGAAGAAAAGCCATTACTAAGAGAAATTGAGACCTATATAGGTTCTGAAATTGAAGTCATGAAAATCGACAAAGCGAGTTATCAGGAAACTATTAGTTTCACTGCAGATGAAAGTCAGGATGATTGGCAAAAACTGATCAGAGAAACTGATGCTTTTAAACCGAAAACCAGAAAAGGTAAATAAATTATTCTCTAAATAAAGATTCTAATCTCTGTCCCTTTAACAAACACTCTTCATATTCCTGCTCAGCAACTGAATCAAAGGTTATAGCACTGCCTACTTTGTAGTGTATCTGTGAAGTTGCTTTTTCATAGACCAAAGTCCGAATCATCACATTAAAATCGAAGTCGCCATTTGCTTGGATATACCCCATGCATCCACTATACAGACCCCTGTTTTGTTTTTCATAGGACTGAATATGTTTCATAACTTCAATCTTAGGAGCTCCTGTCATACTGCCCATAGGAAAAAGTGCCAGCATGATATCTTTAAAACTGCTGCTATTTACTAATTCACCGCTCACTGTAGATATTAAATGGTTCAGCGTTTTGAATGGATAGGTTCCAAAAAGCTCTTTCACTTTTATAGTGCCTGTTTTACAAACTCTAGCCAAATCGTTGCGCACCAAATCAACTATCATTACATTCTCAGCCCTCTCCTTCTCACTTGACTTCAGTTGCGCCATTTGCTTTAAATTCTCCTCTCCTGTTTTTAATTTGTTTGTGCCTTTTATGGGTTGTGAATAGAGTTGATTGCCTGATTTTTTAAGAAATCTTTCAGGACTGCTACACAATATCTCCCCTTCAGGTGATTTGGCATAAATTGAAAATGGAGCTGAGGCCTTTTCATTTAATTTTAACATATAAGGCAGCAAATCTTTATTCTGCCACTTAGCATTAAATTCGATACAGTAATTCATTTCATAGAAAACACCCTGGCGTATGTCTTCCCTGATTTTAGCAACAATATCCAAATACTCCTCTTTAGATGTAGAAGCCGTAAATTTAAAATCCGGCAAATGAGAAGGCAAATCAACAATCCCGGATTCAAACAAGGTATAAAAATCATCCATTTGAAGATTGCTTTTTATGTTCTCAATTATATAAAGAGATGATTCATTCTTTTTGATTAACAATACCCATTCAGGTTCAAAAAAAACGACTTTACCTATAGGCGTTTTCCAATCATTAGGATATTCTATACTACCAAATTTCCAACTTTGATTGTTTAAAGCAGATTCAATCTGATCGATATCCGATAAGACCTCAATTGAATTGCTGAATCCTGCGACAAGTTCAAATTCACCGATATTCAATGCAGGATCCGTTTGATTGGAATCACAAATCTGAACCATTTTAAATACTTTAGACAAAGCATATATTTTCCGCTTAACGGCTTCTAAATGTTCAAAATGAATGACCTTACTTTGCATGCAGGGATTGGTATATGATTTCAGAAAGATTAGGACCCACAACTTCTTGCAGTTGCTCCTGACTAGCTTCTTTAATTTTCTTAACCGATTTAAAATGTTTGAGTAAAACATCGGCGGTTTTATCCCCTACTCCTTCAATTTCAGTTAAAGTTGTAATGGCAAATCCTTTGCTTCTTCTGTTTCTGTGATGGGTAATACCAAACCTGTGGGCTTCATCTCTCATTTGTTGTATCACTTTCAGCGTTTCCGATTTTTTATCTAAATAAAGAGGGAGAGGGTCATTAGGATAGTAGAGTTCTTCGAGTCTTTTAGCGATACCTATGATGGGCACCTTTCCATAAATACCCAATTCCTTTAAAGCATCAACTGCAGATGATAATTGACCTTTTCCGCCATCCACTACAATTAAATCCGGCAATGGCGTATTTTCATTCAGCATACGGGAATAACGTCTGCTGATTACTTCATGCATGGTTGCAAAATCATTTGGACCTTCAACAGTTTTCACATTAAAGTGTCTGTAATCAGCCTTACTGGGTTTACCGTTTTTAAATACCACGCAGGCCGAAACCGGATTTGTTCCCTGAATATTTGAATTATCAAAACATTCGATATGTCTGGGCAGTTGATTAAGACGCAAATCTTTTTGCATCACGCTGAGCAAGCGGTCTACTTTCAGACTTGGGTCGAGTTTTTCAGCGGCAATCTGCCTTTCCTGTTTAAGATAGAAGGCATTTTTCATACTGAGCTCCAGAAGCTTCTTTTTATCTCCTGCAACAGGCACGGTTATTTGAATATCGGTTTCAATATCCAGATCAAAAGGCACAATGAACTCAATATTTTCCCAGTGATTGTCATTCTTAAACTGAGCAATGGCAGTCAGTAACAACTCTTGTTCAGATTCATCAATTTTTTTCTTAATTTCTAAATTTTGTGAATGAATGATCATGCCATCCACCACTCTGAGATAATTGACAAAAGCAGAAGTATTAGAGCATACAATACCAAACACGTCAACCTGGTTGATTTTTGTATTGACCACAGTTGATTTTGATTGGTACGACTCCAATTGCTCTAGTTTAAGTTTATAATCCTGAGCTTCTTCAAAAGCCAGTCTGGCCACTGAATCATCAATACATGATTTCAAATGTCTTCTTACTTCCCCCAAATTACCTTTTAGAATATGACGTATATTGGCTATAGTCTGATTATAATCCTCTTCAGATTGGAAATTTTGACAAGGACCTTTGCAATTGCCGATTTGATATTCGAGACAGACTTTGAACTTACCTTCTGAAATATTTTTAGGACTGAGATTAAGGTTACAGTTGCGGGTAGGATAAAGTTTTCGCACCAGTTCAAGCAAGGTATTCATCATTTTGCCATTGGCATAAGGACCAAAATATTCGCTGCCGTCCTTCACCGGATTGCGCATCGGATACACTTTGGGAAAATGTTCCTTTGTAATGCGAATCAAAGGATAAGATTTATCATCCTTCAGATTAATATTATATCTCGGTTGATTCTCTTTAATCAGAGTATTTTCAAGCAGCAAGGCATCGAACTCCGTATCCACAACCGTGTATTGGATATTGCGGATTTTGGATACCAGGACGTTTGTTTTATTGTTGTCGTGCCTTTTTACAAAATAAGAACTGACACGCTTCTTGATGTTCTTGGCTTTGCCTACATAAATGATGTCGTTATTCTCATCGAAATACTTATAAACACCAGGTAATTCCGGCAGATTGGAGATGATGGTTTTCAAATTTTCCTGAGTCGACATTGGGTGTTCAAAGATAATGAACTCCCCAATAAATTAGGAAATCTATGCCATCTTTACTTTGTTTTATTTTGTTTTTTAAAGTAACGCCTTAAGAGAAAACTGCTTTTGAGAGCTTCCATATTTTGTTCGAGACTTTTAGAACTTTTTCTCAAATTAATCATGGTTTGATTCAGATTCGACACAAAAGCAGTATCCATAAGTATAGTGCCCACAGCACCTTCTCCTCTTTTAATTTTTCCTGTTACATATTGAAGATCGCCGGTGATGTATGCCAAAGAATCAGATACCAACTGAACATTAACGATGGTTTGACGTAACTGATGTGAAAGTCCTGTATCTGTCAGCAATGCACCAATAGTTCCTTTTCCAGCCTTAATAGAAGCAGTAATATATTTCAAATCTCCAGCGACTTCGGCAGTTCTTTCTCCAGTAATTCGAATGCTGACAATAGCATTTTTAACATTTTCGGCTACTGTTGTATCTGTCAGCAAACTCCACAATGTATTGGAATTATTGACACGTTCGGTAATGATACGCAAGTTTCGCGCGATTGTTGAAACATCTTCATTGGTTCGGTTAAGTGTTCTGAGCATGGCATCTGTTTCAATCGGTCGGATAGAGACCAGCAAATCGTCCTCTTCAATAGGTGCACCAGGCTCGAGTGCCGAGTTGATGTTAACGAGTTTATTGCCCATTAATCCATCTGTTCCTATGCTGACAAGGGCGTTCTTTTTAATGTAATCTTTATATTTATCTTCTATTCTTAGAGTCACATTAACTGAAGAATCATTGATAATTTTCACTTCATCCACAGTTCCTACATCGATACCCGCAAATCTGACATTATTTCCTGGCATTAATCCATCGACATTGTGAAAATTGACCTGAACCTTGAAGGTATCTGTAAACAAGCTTTGTTTGGCTCCAATAAGGTACATGGCAACTATCAGGAAAAGTGTGCCTGCCAGCACAAAAATTCCAAGCTTAACTGTTTTGTTTGTGTCTTTAAGCATATCTTATCTTTAATCAAAAAACTCTCGGATTCTTTGGTCATCCGAGTGACTTAACTCTTCGTATGTGCCAATTTTGTAACATTCACCATCAATAAGCATAACTATTCTGTTAGCTACTATTTTCACACAATGCATATCGTGTGAAATGATGATTGATGACGTATTGAATTTGCGTTGAATTTCGAGAATTAGTTCGCTGATGCCTTTACCGGTAATGGGATCCAGACCGGTTGTAGGTTCGTCGTACAAAATGATTTCAGGTTTTAAAATGAGTGTTCTTGCAATGGCAATACGTTTTTTCATACCACCGGACAATTCAGAAGGCATCATATTTTCGGTATGCGCCAATCCCACAGATTCCAGGGCCTGCTGAACTGCCATATCCATTTCAGACTGCGAAAGCGATTTACCATGTCTTCTCAATGGGAATTCAAGATTTTCTCTGACTGTCATTGAGTCGTACAAAGCATTACTTTGAAAAAGAAAACCCACTTTAGACCTGAGTTGGTCCAGTTCATCCGAACTTAAATCGGCGACTGACTTACCAAGAACATTGATATCTCCTTTATCCTGCTTCATCAATCCAATAATACATTTGATCAAGACTGATTTTCCCGAACCCGACTTTCCCAGCACCACAATATTTTCACCTTTGAATACATCCAGGGTAAAATCATTAAGCACATGATTATCCCCGAATGATTTTGAAACATTCTTAACACCAATAACGATATCCACTTGTTTGCTCTGCATGAATATTATGTAAAGCCTAAAATATCTGCAATCTGAACGGCAATAAGGTCGAGCACAAAGACCAAAAGTGAAGACACAACCACTGCAGAGTTGGCCGATCTTCCGACCCCTTCAGTTCCTTTATTGGAGTTAAACCCTTTATAACATCCCACAATTCCAATAGCAAATCCGAAGAAATATGTTTTTACGAAAGCCGGTAAAGCATCGCTGTAGGAAAGTGCTTCGAAAACCTGACTCCAATAGAGTTGCCAGCTCACAACACCTTTGATATTCGCACCGAGATAAGCACCATAAAGCGCAACTGCATCAGCAATAACCGCCAGTACAGGCAGCATAAGTGTAGTTGCCAGAACTCTGGTTACAACCAGATATTTAAAAGGATTAGTTCCCGAAACATCCATGGCATCAATTTGCTCGGTCACTTTCATAGAACCCAATTCGGCACCTATACCAGAGCCAACTTTACCTGCACAAATGAGAGCAGTAATCACTGGCGCTATTTCCCGAATGAGAGAAATAGAGACCATTTTAGGCAACCAGGCTTCAGCCCCAAATTCTACTAAAGTCGGTCGGGATTGTATGGTAAGTACCAGACCCATGATAAATGCGGTGGTACCGACTAAAGCAAGTGAGTGATTGCCGACATAGAAACATTGTCTAAGCAGTTCGCGCCATTCCTGACGAGGCTTGAAGAGTTCCTTAAAAAACCTGCCGGTAAACGCAGATAATTCGCCTGCTTCTTTTAGGAATCTTATGAATGCATTGTCCGACATTTATTTTGCCAAAATTAGGGATTAATTAGGGAAATTGAAAATGGGGAAGCTAAAAGTCTGAGGAGCAAAAAGGCTGAAGATCTGAAATGCTGAATTGATTTGCAGCGCAGAGTATTAAAATTAAAGTTAATTAGCTTGTAGAATAAGCAAAAGGCGCTTCACAATCCGAGCCACAGTTGCTAATTCAACCTTCCAGGTTGATTTATTTATTTTAACGAATTTAATTATTGATTTTTAAGTGTTTAAGCACATTTAACCTGCCAGGTTGATTTTTAAAACTCTATCTTCAATTAATCAAATTTATTTATGTTTGCATTAAATGTCATTCCCTCTTTTCAGTCAGGTAAAATTCAAACACCTATCACTTTGGGTGATATGTATCAGTATCTTTCAGAATATCCATGCTCTGAGTCCCGATTCCTTGTACAGATATACGCCGGATAGTTTAGGTCTGAGCTACGAAAATATCCAAATTACAACTGAAGACAGTTTCAAATTACACGCCTGGCTGATGACACCAGCTCCTGTTTATGACAAAAAGACTACTCTAATTATTTCAGGCGGAGATGCCGGTAATATGGGCAACTATGTTTACCAATCTTACTTATTAGTCTTGCAAGGTTATACTGTTATTACATACGATTACAGAGGGTTTGGCTCAAGTGACAGTTTCAAAATGAAATCTGATATGCTTTATTACAACGAGTTTGTCAGAGACTTGAAAGCTGTGATAGCATTCAGTAAATCTAAAATGCCGGCTAATAAAACCGGACTGCTTTCCTATTCTATGGGTACTATTATTTCTGTGATTGCGGTACAAAATGAGACGGTCGATTTTATGATCATGGAAGGCCTGGTGTATAATCCTTTGCAGGTTTCTGCTCGCTTACAATTGCAGGAAAAAAAGCTGTTCTACGTACCTGATTCAGCTGACAAAGTCAAAGGCTATTACAACAACATTCTATGTCCTATGTTAATATTTGCAGGAGAAAAAGACCATATAACAAGCGTTGGAGACGCCAAAATGGTTTGTGCACTCACCAATAACCGACAGTTAGCAGTTTACAATGGCGCACATTTGGAGGGACTTTCAATCCTAAGCAAAAAGATGCTTGGTGACTTATACCTGAAAAGAATGTTGAAATTTCTAAAGAAGATATAAAGCAGGGATTAACCTACCGGACCATAAATCTTGTATGAAAGTGCACCTTTTTCCAGCTGAGAAAAAACTGTAAAGTCGACTTCTATTTGCTTTATACCGGCTTCAATTCTGTATGAAACAATATAATATTGATTTTGAAATTGAAACTTCAATCTCGAAATTTTAGTAATAGACCTGTATTGGATAGTCGATTTACCATCAGAGATTTGATTATTGCTATAGAATTTATTTAAAAAAGAATCTGTGTTTTTATTGCAATACACATCCAGTTGTTCCTTTTTGTAAGCCTTATCCAAATAGGTTAAAATGGTCACTGAATTATGAGATAAAGTGGCATTTTCGAATTCATCCAGGAATATATCCAATGAAGGAATATTCGAACTTACTTTAGTGGAAGGAGTTTTTGATTCAGATGCCGTTGGCGCCTTAGTTGTTTCTTTTGGACCACCACAAGACGTCATTGCAAATAAAAATAGAATCAGTCCAATGACTAAAAGCAATTGTAAGTTTCTGTGCAGGTTTGATTTGATATCCATTACCATAATGACAAAATTAATGAATTAAAAGTTGCTTGAGTGTTTTAGATAATAACATTTGATCCATTCTTTCAAGGGCATGTCCCTGTGCTTCCAATATGACAAATCGGCCATTTGTACAAGCCAAAGCTGAGACTTCGGTTTCCTCTTTGCTGACCATTTTATCTTTTTCTCCCACCATCATTGTTACAGGTATTTGGAGTTTAGATAAGTCATTTTTCTGTATCGGTTGTTGCCCTATAGACCTTAAAATGTTTGCTGTCATAGAAAACAATTGCTCAGTATTTTCACCGTGCTCGGACATCAATTTATCCTTTATTGCCGCAAGACTATTCCAGTTAAGATTAGCGGTACCCTCTTCTGCTATCGTCTCATCCCAGGTCATTTTAGTAGCTATAGTAATTATCTGAGCAGGATTTATTTTTCCTTTTATAGCTGCATGCAATGCTACATAACCACCCATGCTGTAACCAATTATAACCGGAGATTCAATTGAATTAGACTGAATGTAATCTGCAAGGAAATCAGACAAACCATTGAGGTTCGCTACCGGCGATAATTTTGAAGTACCATGAGCAGGAAAATCCAAAAGGTGAACATGACCATGCTCTTTAAAAGTATTGCCAATTTCAATCCAGTGACTGGCGCAACCCAAAGCTCCGTGCAGAAACAGAAAATCCATTAATGTTTAAAATGTCTGATACCCGTTAACACCATAGCCTGCCCATTTTTATCTGCTTCATTAATACTGTCCTGGTCTTTGATGCTGCCACCCGGTTGGGCAATAGCAGTGATACCGGCAGTACCTGCAATAGAAACACAGTCAGGGAATGGGAAGAATGCTTCAGAAGCCATCACACAACCATTGGTATCGAAACCAAATGCTTTGGCTTTTTTAATGGCAGATTCGAGTGCGTCTACTCTCGATGTTTGTCCGCAACCCATGCCTATTAACTGAGCATTTTTAACCAGTGTAATACCATTTGACTTCAGATGTTTAACTGCTTTTATGGCAAACTCCAGGTCTTTCATTTGTTCAGCACTTGGTTGTTTTTGGGTCACCACTTTGAAAGACTCAGCAGTTTCAGAACTCCAGTCGATATCCTGTTCCAAAACACCATTCAAAAGACTCTTAAACATCTTCTTTTGATTCAGCGTTTGTTTGAGTTTCAGTATAATTCTGTTCTTTTTGGATTTCAGAATTTCAAGCGCTTCAGCAGTATAATCTGGAGCTGTAATGACTTCAAAAAACAAACTATTCATCACAGTAGCTGTATCGGCATCAACAGTGCGATTACATGCCAGCACACCACCAAAAGCAGAGGTAGGATCACCAGCTAGAGCCGCTTCGTATGCCGACTTCAAATCATTGCGGGAAGCCAAACCACAGGCATTGGTGTGTTTTATAATTGCAAAAGTAGGTTCGGTAAACTCAGCCACTAATTGTATAGAAGCTTCCACATCTACCAGGTTATTATACGATAATTCTTTGCCGTTTAATACATCAAATATATCCTCAAGGTGGCCATAATAAGTGCCTTTCTGATGAGGATTTTCGCCGTATCTGAGCGATCTTGATGCAGTATGACTCACTTTCATGGCAGGGATAGCATTATCCTGATTGAAATAATTAAAGATAGCCGTATCATAATGCGAAGACGTCATAAACGCTTTGGCAGCAAAGTATTTTCTATCGCTAAGATCGGTAGAACCTTGTTTTTCATTCAGCAGGTTCAGCAATTCTGAGTATTGATTTCTATCCGAAACGATGAGTGTATCGTTGAAATTTTTAGCTGTTGCACGGATAAGTGAAATGCCACCGATGTCGATTTTCTCAATGATTTCAGCTTCATCGCTGCTGGATTTAACGGTATCTTCAAACGGATAGAGGTCGACGATAACCAGATCGAGTGTACCAATATTATGTTGAGCCAGTTGCTCCATATCTTTAGGATTATCTCTGCGGGCGAGGATACCACCAAAAATTGCAGGGTGTAAAGTTTTAACACGACCATCCAGAATTTCAGGGAAGCCGATGGTACTTTCGACAGCGATAGCCGGAATACCTAGGTCCTGAATAAACTTGAGGGTTCCACCGGTAGAAAAAATTTGAACACCATGATGGTTTAACTGGCGTACAATAGGTTCGAGATTGTCTTTGTGATAGACAGAGACGAGGGCAGATTTTATCTTTTTAGACTGACTGGACATTTCGCCGCAAAGATAATAAGAAAGGAGCAAAGAGTTGAAGATGTTTGGTGTTTGGGGTTAAGTTGTTATATTGCTGGTTATAAAGCGATTAACTAAGCATTTTTTAAATGAATTTTCGCTTTAGTAAGAAGATGACAGATAAATGTAGGTGAAATAAAATTGGGGCGTATTTTTGTGGTTACAATTTTTTTAGAGTTAATAATATTTAAAGTAGAAATGGAAAATGACTATTTTTTGAATCGAAATATATATGGAGAGTTTATTTACGTTGAATAATAGATTGAAATTAAAATTCTTTTGTATACTATCAATCGTATTAATTATTAGCGCCTGTAATTCAACTAAATCTAAGCCATCTAATGAAATTAACCGCAATAAAGGAAGATGGTATAAAGGTTCAATGCACGGAAAAAAGTTATCTAATAATTGGAGATTTTTTTATTTTAAAGATAGCCATTACTTAGTTTATGATAAAATCAAATTGAGTGATAACAATGACAGCATGGTTTATATATTAAGCTCATATGGACATACTAGGTTAATGAATAACAATGGTACACAGAAGTTACTTTTGATAGATTCAATGCAATATTTTAGTTTGGAATTCTCTATTAAATGTAAGTTTGAGGAAAATGATAAAGATAGTTTAACAATTATATTTAATAAACCCAGATTAGAGGATAGATTCTTAAACTTTAGTTTTAATGGAATAAATGATACTATTGGTACATTTTTTTATAGAACAGGTGTTAAATGGCCATACACAAGAAAATTCGAAAGAAGCACTTTAAAATCAGTTAGTGTAATATATAGTAGGGGTGATGGTAAAACAAATTATTCCAATACACTTAAAATACAAAATGATTCAATCAATCATTACGAAATTGATTTGAACTCAGGCTATCGAGGTTATTGGATTGTCCCTTATTACGAAAATTACACATATGATACCGCGATATTCAATCAAGATACATTAACAATTTTAGATATGAATATAGAATTTGGGAAATTCCAGTGCAAAGAAATTGCCGAAAAAAAAGTTAGAAAATATCATCCTGAAATTTTTCATAAAGACAAATAGTTTAATTGTAAGGTTTTTAGTATACAAGAATAAGCCGGTTAATATTAATATGGCTTGAATTGGAAAATGACTATTTATTGAATCTTACAAAATAATGTGGGCATAAAACAAAATCTATAATTTAATTCTTAAATCTAAAAAAGCTTAATACAAAGTCAACATCTTCACCCAAAATCTGACTTTTTTTGCTGAATATTATTAATCATTAAATTTTTTTTTCGACTTAAACAGTGCTATGCACTCTAAAAAGAGTTGCTGAAGATACCTGTAAAATCAGGTCTCGACAGAGTTGCAAAAATTTTTACAATACTCAGGCAACGTTTTTTTTGAGCAACATTTTTAAAAACGGGTTTGTCTTTTGGGTATGAAACGACTACTACCCCTCCTATTCATCTTCAGCATCAGTTTTTCACAATTGAATGCTTCCCACATGATGGGTGGCGATATTGCCTATGAATGTATTTCGCCAGGAAAATACAAATTCGTAATTAAAATATACCGTGATTGCCGTGGTATTCCTTTTAACAATCCGGATATTAAAATCTTCTGCAAAGATGGCACCAACAATACAAATGTTAACTATACCCGAACAGCAATTAACGACATTACGGAAGTATGTCCTACCGACCCAAAGCCATGCTCTCCTCAAAATACAACTTTAAGTGCAAGAGGTATTGAGGAACACGTTTTTGAAGCTATAGTAGATTTCAATACCAGTCCGTTTAAAGCGCTCAAAGATGCAGGTTGCTGCGAAGTGATGATAAAGGTTGAACAGAACGCCCGCAATACTGCCCTTAATACTTTAGTTGCCGGTACATTTTACACCGATGCCATGCTCAACATTTGCAATATCGGCAACAAATGCAACACTTCCCCTCAACTTTCAACTCCACCTGTAGCGATCATCTGTTGCAATAAACCATTTATCTTTAACAATGGTGTGCGCGAGATTGTTGATGGTGACAGTCTCTCCTATTCATTGGTTAATCCTTTAAATGGCAATGGCAGCAATGAAACCTATCTGGGTGCCTTTACACCGAATTTACCTATGACGCCATATTGTCCGCCTAATCCGGGTGTACTGAATTGCCGCCCGATTCCAAGTGCCAATCCGCCCAGAGGATTTTGGTTTGATAAAGAAACAGGTGATATCATTTTCACTCCAACCAAATGCGACCAGACTGGTGTAATAGTCATCCGTATTGACGAATGGAGAAAAAATCCTGATACCAAGCAATGGGAGCATATTGGATTTACAAAGCGCGACATGCAGTTAATTGTAGATTTGTGCGGGGACAACAACCCTCCTTATTTCCAGGGCAACAACAAGTATACAATTTGTGAAGGCAACAGGATATGCTTTAATATTGTGACCAAAGACGACCCATTTTTACCAAATCAAACAGTTCCTGACACGCTGGTTTTAACATGGAATTTTGGTATTCCGCAAGCCAGTTTCACAATACTTGATCCAACTGCGAGAGAGAAAACTGCTCAGTTTTGCTGGGACACAAAAGTGGGTGATGCCCGTCCGAATGCCTATACTTTTACAACCACAGTTAAAGACAATAACTGCGATGACCCAGCTGTTGCCAATAAAGGATTTAACATATTTGTCAAACCAAAAGCTCGTTCTATACGCAATTACAAAATTGGTGATTGTGGCTGGTTAAAGTTCGACGCCATTCCTGTAGATTCAGTCAATCAAAAGAAAGATTTGTACAGATATCAATTTACTATCCGCGACAGCACCAACAGTGGCGTTCCTTATTACTCCACCTTCAATCAGAAAGATAGTTTTAAATTTAAACGCGGTGGAAAATATATCATTGAGCACTATGTCATCAATAGTCAATACAATTGTCCAACTATTTACACCGATACTGTTGTGATGCCTCCGGTGCTTGATGTAGAACTGGCTTTCGGTAAAGATACTTTTGTATGTGCCGGCAACAGTTTGACTCTTGAACCTAATGTTCAGAACGGAATTCCACAATACAAATACAGATGGGAATCTCCAGTCAACACATTCAATCCTAAAGATACTTTGGATAAGTACACTTTGGTAAAGCCTACCCAAAACACTTACATCATGTTGCAACTGACTGATAAAAACAAGTGTGTGGACAGAGATACCATCTTTGTTCGTTATCAACCAAATCCAAAAGTGGATTTAGGTCCTGACCAGAGAATTTGCACCTATCAAAGTGTGACACTTGACGCACAAAACGATGATACCATGCGCTATTACTGGTTACCGAACGGAGACAGTACCCGCACCATTACAGTTAATATTGCAGGTAAATACATTGCAAAAGTCATAGACAAACTGGGTTGCAATACCAGCGATACTATGGAGCTCTTTGTAAATGATACCGTTAAAATTGTAGAGAATCCTGACAGAGAAATCTGTATTTATGATACATTAAAAGTAACAGGATTAAGATATCCTAAAGGTTATTTCAAACTGGTTCAGTGGAAAGACCTCAATACCGGAGCAACTGTAGCTAATGATTCTTCATTTAAAGTCAGAATTACTACCAAGGATGAAAGGAATTATGAAATGTTCTTAAAGGTCACACAGGGAGGCGTAGTTTGTGAAGACAGAGACACATTTAATTTAAAAGTAAATCTGTTACCTACATTTAATTTCCCTGCAATCCCTGCCAGATGTTATGCTGACGGACCAATCAGGTTAACCAATAACAACATTGTGAAGGCTTATTCAGGTGACAAAATTCAAACCAGTGATGATGTGACTTTCTTTCAGAAAAAACAACCATCTTGGGTTGTAGGAGATGTCATCAAAACCTGGGATCCGATGAAATTCATCAGCAATGCTCAGGTTCCAAGCAATGGTTTAAACGACACTGTTTTTGTGAAATTTACAGACTACAAACAATGTAAAGCCGAGTCTTTTAAAATCATGAAATTGTATCCAAATCCTGTGGTAGAGCTAAAAGAAGGCACCTTCTGTCAAAAAGCCGGCCCGGTAGTTTTAGATA
The DNA here is from genome assembly GCA_963169345.1 of Bacteroidota bacterium. Lineage (GTDB taxonomy): Bacteria > Bacteroidota > Bacteroidia > NS11-12g > UBA955 > JABMMZ01. The sequence goes on along the minus strand of CAUJCT010000049.1, from coordinate 401 downwards.
AGCTGGTTGTTAAGCCATTCATCAAAGCGGGCGGTATACAATCCTTCAGATGCATAGAAGCGCCTTCCGGTTCAGGTGTAGATATTGACAATGTAATTCAACCGGATTACTCAGTTGTTCCTAATGTATATAAGTTGGATGTTGGTCTAGAAGGTCAAAACGAAAAAACCGGTGACTATAAAATTGAGTATTGTTTTAAGAATGCACTAACCGGTTGCCAGACTTGCGATACCGTTACAGTAACTGTGGTGCGTTTGCCTGAGATTCAGTTCTCTTCATTGCCTAAGCAGTGTATCAACAACCCATTGCTTGCTTTGGACAGCTTTGTACGCGACCGCAATACCGGCAAACGTTTCCCTGATGGTTTCTGGGAAGCTGTTGAGTTCGGTGGTTCAAGAGAC
>CAUJCT010000048.1 GCA_963169345.1 Bacteroidota bacterium | reverse complement strand
GATCCAGAAAGCTATAAAAAAATCGGGTCAGCCATTAAAGCCGACCCTAACGAGCTGAATCAAGTCCGCTCTGAAGTATGACAAAGGTATAAAAAAAATCGCTTTTTTTAAAATTTTTGTTTGGAAAGCAACACAGAATCTGTATCCTATATCCTACATCCTTTATCCTACATCCATTATCTCCCAATCTCCCGTCGACAAAAATTTCCTTAAGTTACATAATCTCTTATATTTGCGTTTTTTATAAAGAAATGAGAAGACTCCTTACTTTTGCTTGTATCTTTTGGGCTGCCGCGATTTCAGCTCAAACTGAATCCGAACACATCCATTATCTTTCGGATCCGGATGCAGCCGAACGCCAACATAGTGTAGATGTAACACACATGAAAGTGGAAGTGCGCTTTGAAACTGAAGTGGGAAAAGTGATAGGTAAGGTTACCCATGAGTTTGTAACCTTGCAACAAAATATTGACACCTTGTTTTTTGATGCTCCCGGAATCGTCATTAATTCGGCAACTATGGATGGTGCAGCAGTGCCGTTTACTATTAATAAGGAAGGTGTAGTGTTGCGTTTTGCTAAGTCGCTGAACTGGGACGAGAAGCACAGCGTGGTGTTTGATTATTCAGCTACACCTAAGCGCGGTATTTATTTCATAGGATGGAATCAGCCTGAAAATACCGGTACACCTGATATCAATTACATACGCAAACAAATATGGACTCAGGGTCAGGGTATAGATAACAGACACTGGATTCCAATGTACGATAACATGAACGATAAGTTCACTACCGAGACCATTGTTAAAATGCCTAAACCTTATAAAGTTTTGTCGAATGGCAAGAAGATAGATGTTAAGGAAAATTCGGATGGCTCTCAAACCTGGCACTATGTAATGGAGCGTCCTCATGCTGGTTATTTGTTGATGTTGGGTATTGGTATTTACGAAGTGAAGGAAACCAAAACATCCAGAGGTACACCTGTTCAGTTCTGGTACTATCCTGAATTCAAGGAACGTGTTGAGCCTACCAGTATCCACACTGAAAAAATGATAGAATTATTAGAGGATGAGACAGGTACTCCTTATCCATGGGGCGCTTATTCGCAAATCATGGTTCAGAATTTTTTATATGGTGCTATGGAAAACACCTCTGCTACTATCTTTGGCGATTTCTTTACTGTAGATGCCAGAGGATTCAAGGATAGAAATTATATGGGTGTCAATTGTCATGAACTGACTCATCAGTGGTTTGGTGATTTGATTACAGCTCGCAGTGGTAACGATGTTTGGTTACAGGAGAGTTTTGCTACTTTTTATCCTAAATTGTTCTTCAGAGACTTGGAAGGAGATGATGCCTACCAATGGTCATTAAGAGGTGAATACAATGCAGCTTTGAATCAAAGTAAAAAAGATTTGTTTCCTATTCGTCACACTAAGGCTGGCACTACACGTTTGTATCCAAAAGGTTCTGCAGTTCTGAGTATGTTGAGATATCAGATTGGTGAAGAAAACTTCAAGCGATTCATCAAGCATTACCTCGCTGTTAATGGTTTCAAAAACGTAGAAGCCTGGGATTTTCAGAAGGCGATTAAAGATAAATTAGGATTAAACTACGATTGGTTTTTCGACCAGTGGGTACACAGAGGTGGTGAGCCTCATTTCAATGTTTCATACAGCAATGATGGAAAAAATATTGTCTTTAAAATTAAGCAGGTGCATAAAGTCAATGGACATGTACGTTATTTTAAAGCACCGGTTGATTTTGCAATTTATTACAAGAATGGAAAAGTCGACAGAAGAAATATATGGGTGATGGATTCTGCTGAGCAAACCATAACTATACCTAATACAGGTGGTGATATCAGCTTTGCTTTATTTGATGAAAAAGACAAGGTGATGAAGAAGATGACCTTTAAGAAATCTAATGAGGAATTGTTTGCACAGGCAGCCGGAGCTCAGTTTATGATTGACAGATACGATGCAATCGCAGCATTGGATTCTTTATCAATAGACAAGAAAGTTGTCTTTATGCAGTTGAGATTTGGAATGGAGAAGCACTTTGCAATCAGAGCTGAAATAGCTCGTCAACTGGCAAATCAGAAAGGTTTGGATAAGTTTTACATGATGCTAGTAAAAGACAGCAGATCGGAAGTTAAGAGTGCTTTCATTGCTGCTGATTCAACTGTTGAAATGCACAAATCTGTATTTGCCATGCTGCTGAAAGACAGTAGCAATGTTGTCGTAGAAAGTGCCCTGGATAAATTAATAGCTTGCAAAACGATCAGCGATAAGGAAAAGTTGGGTTATTTGAAATTAACTCAGGGATTGAGTGGACAGAACAACAATATTAGAACAAAATGGTTGGAGTATGCTTACACTTTATCAAAAGATGAAGCTTTAAAGAAGTCGTATTTGGATGAGCTGACAAGATTATGCGGTGCCAATTATGAGTTCAGAACAAGAGTGAATGCGGCAAATTCAATAAAGCGTTTAAAAGTATTGAATGCTGATATTGCAATGAATTTGATTGATGCTTGTTTGTCTTATAATGGCAGGTTATCCGGACCTTGTATGGAAGTTCTGATGGAGTTAAAGAAAGAAGCCGGAAATAATGATGTTTTAAAATCGGCTATAAGCAAGTGCAGTGCAGAACAAAAAGAGAGACTGAAAGGTTTGGAATAAGATTTTAGCTTAGTACTGGTAGTTCGCAGAATTAAGCAGATCACTCAGAATACGCAGAAAAGAAGAGACTTTGACGCGCTCAGATTGATTTGCTTACGCAAATTTTAATGCACAGAACAAGGCAGAATTAGCAGAAGTTTATCAATTTCAAAGCAATTCATTCTTTCAGCTTTTACAATATATTTGTGACATTAAACGTTTAAGTGCCATGTCAAAATATCTTTTTTCTTTTGTTAACGTTGTTGACAATCCTGGAGTCGGCCATCTCAATACAATTTACAACTCAATGAGAGTGCAAGCATATTTCAGATATGGCATTAATACATTGCTAATGTTTTTTCTCTCACTGGGCAGTTTGAAGGCAAGCAACGATTCCTCTAAGATTAAAGTTGTGGATGCTTATCTGTTGGGTGGAGGTTATTCAGGTAATTCTACTGTATTAGCGATTCAGGATTACCGTTCGTATTTACCGCAGTCGGATATATTAAAGAAAGATTTTGGGAATTTCAGCTCACATTATTTAGCAGTTGAAAATGAAGCTGCATTTTTTAATTTGGGTATAGGATTGAAATTTAATGGAGACAAAGGTCCAACTATGCGAATCGGGATGAATCTGGGCTCAGGGAATTACATTTCCGGGTCGTATTACAACGAAACATACAAACATATTGATACCCTGGTATCTCCTCGCACAGGTGCAACAACATATATAGACTCCGTTCATACAGAAGCCTATAATTTCAGTACCAATTCAGATATGATTCAATTGGATTTGGCTTGTATCTGGAGGACCAGAAATGCCAACAAAATGACTTTTTTCGGTGGATTTGGAGCGTTCTATGGCGGTTCATTTAATGTTTATACATCTTTAAATTATTACTCACGCAAGAGAATAAGTTCTGACAGATACAACAATACCAGCTACATGCCAGGCGAATTGAAAACGGAATCAGAATCATTTAAGAACCCAAATCATGTCAGTTTTGGCGTTTATATTCCATTTGGGCTAGACTATAAATTGAGTAAAACCAACGAATTTTGGAAACATATTCATTTTGTGTCAGAGGGTAGAATTCGCGTTCAGAAGTACAATTTTAAAGGATACAAGTCTGAAACCAGTATGCCTTTTAACATTATGTTTGGTATTAGATATCAGTTTTAATAACTTAATCGCTTAAAAATCTTCGACTTTTGTTCTAAAGTATTGTTTAATTTTATACAAGCTGGCAAACAAAATCGTATCTTTGCGGTTAATTATAAATGCCTGCCCAGGTTTTGGACCAAAATCAGACTTCCAAACGCAAACAAGACCACATAGAACTGGCCTTTTTATCCCAGACTTCGGAAAGGGATGAGCGCTTTTACTATGAGCCAATGTTATCTCCTCATCCCAATGAGCATGTAATACCTGTAAAAGAAATTGCCGGTAAAAAGTTGAAGTTGCCTCTTTGGGTCAGCAGTATGACAGGTGGTACAGAGCAGGCAGGCCATATCAATCGCAATCTGGCAAGAGCTTGTAAAGAATTTGGCATGGGTTTCGGACTTGGGTCTTGCCGCATCATTTTAGATGATGATACCTATTTTGAAGATTTTAATGTTCGTCCAATTCTAGGAGATGATCAACCATTATTTGCCAATCTTGGAATTGCTCAGATTGAGGATTTACTGGATAACAAAAGGGCTGATAAAATTAAATCCTTAATAAAGCGACTGGATGCCGATGGTTTGATAGTTCACGTCAATCCTTTGCAGGAGTGGCTGCAACCCGAAGGTGACAGAATAAAATACAGTCCACTTGATACCATACAAAGGCTGATAAATGTAGTTGACACAAAAATAATTGTTAAGGAAGTTGGTCAGGGATTCGGGCCGCGTTCATTAATGGAATTATTGCGACTCCCTATCGAAGCGATTGAATTTGGTGCCCATGGAGGTACTAACTTTGCTACATTGGAATTGCACAGGCACGAAGACAGTATTAAGAAACAATTGTCACCCATTACTAACATTGGACATAGCGCTGATGAAATGGTTGATTTGACCAATTTAGCTCTATCAAAACTGAGATACGATGCCCGTTGTAAATCTGTAATTGCCAGTGGAGGAATTCAAAATTTCCTGGATGGTTATTATTTATTGAGCAAATTAAAAATCAACGCCGTTTATGCTCAGGCTTCTGCTTTCTTAAAACATGCTACAGGAGACTACGAGCATCTGCAACAATATTGTGAATCACAACGAAAAGGTTTGATGACCTGTTATCAATACCTTAAATTAAAATAAAAATCAATACATGCCTACAATCAAAGGTTTTTCAAAACTGAGCAAAGAAGCCAAAATTGAGTGGATTGTTTCCAATTATCTGGAAAATGATCCTGAAGCGGTCGATTTCTTAAAGAGTTATTGGCACGAAGACAAGGCAGTTCAAAAACTCCATGACGAGTTCATAGAAAATACCATTAGCAATTTTTATTTACCATTTGGCGTAGCACCGAATTTTTTAATCGATGGTAAAAAATATTGTGTTCCTATGGCCATCGAGGAAAGTTCTGTAGTTGCAGCAGCAGCAAAAGCAGCCAATTTTTGGTTGGAGAGAGGCGGTTTTCACACCGAGGTCATTGACATGGTTAAAATTGGTCATGTGCATTTTATCTGGGAGGGAAAGGATAAGTCGAAATTGTTTCAGTTTTTCGACACTTTAAAACCATTGTTATTTGAAGGTACCAATCATATCACCCGCAATATGCAACAAAGAGGTGGTGGGATATTAGATATTCAACTGGTTGATAAAACGGATAAGGAACCTGGTTATTTCCAGATAATGTCCAAGTTTGACACCTGCGATAGTATGGGTGCAAATTTCATCAATTCAGTTTTGGAAGAGTTTTCAAAAATATTGAGGGATGAAATTGAGAAGACTGATATTTTGGAAGCTTCGGAGAGACAAGTTCAGGTGGTGATGTGCATTTTGAGTAACTACACGCCTGAATGTATTGTAAGAGCTGAGGTAAGAGCTCCGGTTAGTTTGATGAATGAAGGTGATTCAATTAGTGGGGAAGAGTTTGTAGAAAAATTTTGCAGAGCAGTGCGCATAGCGGAGATAGAACCATATCGTGCCACTACCCATAACAAAGGCATCATGAATGGTATTGACAGCATTGTGATTGCCACAGGTAATGATTTCAGAGCTGTTGAAGCCTGTGCTCATACCTATGCTTCAAGAAATGGTCAGTACAGTAGTTTGACACATGCTGAAGTTAAGGATGGCATGTTCAGATTCTGGCTGGATATACCTTTGGCTTTAGGAACGGTTGGTGGATTGACCAATCTGCATCCGATGGTTAAATTTGCTTATAAAATGTTGGGTAATCCCGGTGCTTCAGAATTGATGCGTATAACAGCAGTTGTGGGATTGGCACAGAATTTCTCAGCACTGCGTTCATTGGTAACTTCGGGTATTCAAAAAGGTCACATGAAAATGCACCTGTTGAACATACTGAATCAACTGGAAGCAACAGAGGAGGAAAAAGTAAAGATAGTTGACCATTTCAAAGACAATGTAGTAAGCTATAGTGCAACAGTTGAAATCTTCTGTAAGATTAGAGGAATAGAGGTGCCGTCAGCAGTTACAAAATCAAAGTAGGAGGGATTGGAGTCAAGGACCTATTACAGCCACGGTAAGTTAATGATATGCGGCGAATATGCCGTTCTGGGAGGCGCCACAGCCTTTGTATTGCCCACAAAAGCCGGTCAGGGTTTACGTGTAAGTGAACATCTGTCACAGGAATCCAGGCATATTGATTGGATTAGCTATGACAAACATGGCAATATCTGGTTTCAATGTAAATTGATTTTACCATATTTAATTTTAGAGTACAGCAGTGATCAGACTGTGGCTATTCAATTGGTGCGATTTCTTACCAATGCCAAAGTTTTAAATCCATTGTTTTTAGAAGGCACATACTCTTATAAAGTTGAGAGTTATCTTGAATTTGATCTGGATGAAGGTTTAGGCAGCAGTTCGACATTAACAAATAACATTGCCCAATGGGCAGGAATCAATGCGTTTTCCCTGCATTTCAATGCTTTTAAAGGCAGCGGATTTGATGTTGCAATGGCTATGAAAGGGAAGCCGTTATTATACACTATGAACGGAAATAATCCGGTGATAGATGTTATTGAATGGAGCAAAGATTTTACGGATAAGTTGTATTTTGTCCATTTAAATAAAAAACAAAACAGCCGCTCGGAAATTGCAAATAACCCTCAGTTTAATCATGCTCAATTGGCTCAGATATCCAGAATATCAAAGTTAATATCAGCAAATGATGATTATTTTGAATTTTGTCTCTTACTGGAGTTGGCAGAAAATGAATTATCTCAGATTTTAGGTCGACCAACGATAAAGCAAGAATTATTTCCGGATTTTCATGGTACAGTTAAGAGTTTGGGTGCATGGGGAGGTGATTATGTACTTGTTACCGGAACCGACGCTATTGAGTATTTTACAAGTAAAGGATACGAGAGGATTATACCTTTCACAGATATGATATTAAACTAATGAATACATCGCAAATACAAGCAGCATGGAAGAGTCCATCCAATATTGCCCTGGTGAAATATTGGGGTAAAAAGGGATTTCAGTTACCTGCTAATCCATCCATAAGTTTCACTTTGGATAAGGCTACAACGGAGACAAAAGTTCTTGCTCAAAAGACTCAGGGAGGCGGTGTTAGTTTGGAGTTGTATTTCGATGGTGAGCGCAATAAAGCATTTGAGGATAAGATGCTCGGATTTTTAAGAAGAGCAGAAACAGGTTTTGAATGGTTAAAAGAACATCATTTGATTATTCAGTCGAGTAATACTTTTCCTCATAGCAGTGGAATAGCTTCATCAGCTTCATCATTTAGTGCTTTGGCATTGTGTCTTTGCAGCATCGACCAGCAATTGGGATTGTTAAGTGACAAAGATTTCTTTGAAAAAGCATCTTATTGGTCGAGAGTAGGTTCGGGCAGCGCTTGCAGAAGTGTGTATGGCGGATTTAATCTATGGGGGCAAACAGATGCTTTAATAGGTACGAGTGATGAATATGCTGTAAATATTGATGATATAGTACACCCGGTTTTTAAGAACTTTAAAGATACAATTCTGATTATTGAAAAAGGCAAGAAAGCTGTATCCAGCACTACAGGTCATGCTTTACTGGAAACGCATCCATTTGCAGAACACAGGTATAGGGCAGGATTCAAGAATACTGCAACTTTATTGGAAATACTTGAATCAGGGGATCTGGATGCTTTTGTGCAATTGGTAGAAGCAGAGGCATTGATGTTGCACGCTTTGATGATGACATCACCGACTCCTTTTATCTTAATGAAGCCAAATACACTGGCTGTGATAGAAAAAATTCAGGATTTCAGAAACCAAACCGGACTTCATTTGTTATTTACTTTAGATGCAGGCGCTAATGTCCATTTGTTAAATCCTGAAAATGAAGACAATAGGGTGCAAGAGTTTATAAAAAGTGAACTGGTAGGATATTGCCAGAATGCTTTGTATCTTTGCAACACAGTTGGAAAAGGCCCTGAGAAAATAAATACATAATGAAACTCAAACAATCGCTGTATTACGCCAAAATTCTTTTATTCGGAGAATATGGCATCATTGAGGATTCTATGGGTCTGTCCATTCCATTTAACAAATTCAATGGAGCTTTAAAGACCGATGACAATCAGGATGAATTCGCCAGAACTTCAAACAAAGATATCAAAGGTTTTGCGGAATACTTAAAAGCTTTAAATCTGAAAGGTGAAACAGTTTGTGAATTTGATTTTGCAAGACTGGAGGCAGATTTGGAGAAGGGATTGTATTTTGACAGTAGTATACCTCAGGGTTTTGGAGTTGGAAGCAGCGGAGCTTTAGTTGCTTCGATTTATGATGCTTATTGCAACGATAAAGTTGAAATTAAATCGAATCAGAGTGGTGATGAGATTTTGTTGTTAAAGAATATTTTCAGCAAACTGGAGTCTTATTTTCACGGCAAGAGTTCTGGTTTAGACCCATTGATTTGCTATTTAAATTTACCAGTTTTAATAAAATCAAAAAACCATCTGGACACGGTAGGTTTGCCGGTTCCGGATGAGAGTGGAAAAGGAGCTATTTTCTTAATGGATAGTGGTATTCCTGGTCAAACTCAAAATATGGTGGCTATTTTTCTGGAGAAGTGTAAGCAGGATGGTTTCCGCAATCTTGTAAGACATCAATTCAAGAAGTACAACGATGAGTGTATACATGCCTTTTTAAACCGCGATTTCAAGCCATTATTTAAATCATTGAAGCAATTATCGCAGTTGGTATATGACAATTTCAGTCCTATGATACCGGATAATTTCAAGTCACTATGGAAAGAAGGTATAGACAGCAATAGTTATTATCTAAAGCTGTGCGGTAGTGGAGGAGGAGGTTTTATTCTTGGATTTACTGAGGATTTTGAAAAGGCTTCTGAGAAATTGAAACACCACCAATTACAGGTTATTTATAAATTTTAATTAAGATGACAGCTTCGGGCCAAGCAGAAAGTAAAAGTCCGAGAGCGCTTAAGTGGCTGGCATTGCTTTCGATAGTCAGGTGGTATAATATTTTATTGACCATCTTTGCCCAGTATTTATCCGCATTTGTTTTGATGCGGGATGAGCCACAAACCTTGCATGATCTGTTGGTGGATTTTAAGTTGCACGGCATCGTTCTGGCATCAATATTTAGCATTGCAGGAGGTTTCATCATAAATAATTTCTACGATTTTGAGAAGGACCTCATCAACAGGCCACATTCAACACTTTTTAACAGAACAGTAAGTAAGCGGAGTCAGCTTAATTTTTATATTCTATTTAATTTGATAGCCGTAACAGTGGCATTTATGTCCTCTTTTAAAATTGGGGTCTTTTTTATGATATTTATTTCAGCATTATGGTTGTATTCACATAAGCTGCAGAAGATGGCTTTTATTAAAGAGTTCGTAGCATCGGCATTAAGTGTAGCCTGTTTTTTCGCTGTGTTATTGCATTTCTCAAAATACTACCCATTTATATTTGTTTATGGGGCTTTTTACATGAGTTTGGTATACAGCAGAGAGGTTGTGAAACAATTTATCAATTATAATGGTGATTTAGCTTTAGAGATTCATTCAATTCCGGTTTCTTTGGGACAGGAGAAAGCACGTGCATTTCTTGGTTTTGTTATGGTTTTATCATTTTGTGGGGGACTGGGCATTTTATTCTACGAAGGATTGAGCGCTCGTAATTATTTTATTGCATTGAGTATGGCGGTCATAGCATTGAGCGGTTATCTGATTCATCGCAACAGATACAAGCAAGTGAACACCTTGTACAAAGTTCTAATGGTACTGGGGATTCTGAATATATTATTAATGTAAGAATTGGGGATTCAGGGGAGGAATTTATTTTTTTTAATAATCAACACCCTGCTAGGGTGTCAAAAATTAAAAAAACTCCGGTTCAAGTAATTCCATTCACAAAATTTTATGCTTCTTAGAAAAAAATAGGTTTATATTCAATAAAGCAGACTTGGAATATTCGTTTTAAAATCGGAAATGAAAGGGAAGTAAATAATTATTTTAATTTCAAACATCCGCCTGAGGCGGATAAACGGATTAAAAAAATCCAACTCTAACCAATTCGTGTTTTTAAATTAAAAAGTCAAGCGCGTTTTATTGAAACTACACTAATTTTTATTGGGTTATGCTGAATATTTTTTAAAGGAAAGATGCGCCGGGATAATTATTTTAATTTCAAACACCCTAGCAGTGTATCTGAGATTAAAAAAATCCAACTCTAACCTATTCGTGTTTTTAAATTAAAAAGTCAAGCGCGTTTTATTGAAACAACACTAGTTTTTATTGGGTAATGCAGAATATTTTTTAAAGGAAAGATGGGTCGGGATAATTATTTTAATTTCAACCACCCTAGCAGTGTATCTGAGAGTAAAAAAATCAAACTCTAACCAATTCGTGTTTTTAAATCAAAAAGCCAAACGCGTTTTATTGAAACAACACTAATTTTTATCGGGTAATGCAGAATATTTTTTAAAGGAAAGATGGATCGGGATAATTATTTTAATTTCAACCACCCTAGCAGTGTATAGGAGATTAAAAAAAATATATTTTATCCCAATACCCCTGTCACCAGATTAGGGAAAACCACCAGCAACAACAAAGCCAATGCGCAGACTATTAGAACTAATTTGTGCAATACACTGACCTCTATTTTTGCTAAATCACTTTGATGTCCATACATCGCTATAATGACCTTGAAATAATAGTAAACCGCAATTAAAGATGCTACAATTCCTATTATTGCCAGCCACAAATAACCATTTTCTATTGCTGATGTGAAAACTAAATATTTCGCAAAAAAACCTGCCAATGGTGGTATACCCGACATGGATAACATGGCCAGTGTCATGACTGCTGCCATTAAAGGACTGCGTTTTGCCAATCCCTTAAAGGTATCAATGTCTTCACCTCCATTGCTATTGCTTCTAACTACCTCAAATATGGTAAATGCTGCAATACTTGAAATACTATAAACCAATGTGTAGAAATATAAGATGCCCACAGTACCCGAATTCATACACAGCAGGGTGACCATCATAAATCCTGCATGTGAAATACTTGAGTATGCCAACATTCTCTTTACATTGGTTTGTACTGAAGCTGTTATATTGGAAATTAGCAGAGTTAGTGCCGCAGCAATTGCAAATAATACTTTGTATTCAAATTGCATGCTGGCAAATGTGCTGGAAAAGAGTCGGAAAAATGCTGCAAATGCAACCGTCTTTACAACAGTTGCCATAAAGGCTGTGATGTATCCCGGTGCGCCCTGGTAAACATCTGGTGCCCAGAAATGAAATGGTGCTGCTGATACCTTAAATGACATAGCCACCATCATCATTAACATTCCTGCAAGAGCTAACTGATTGACAGAACCACCTGCAAGCACAGAAGCTATTTTTGCATTTTCGAAACTACCGGTTGCGCCGTATACCAATGCTATACCGAACAGAAGGAATGCGGAAGCAAATGCGCCTAAAAGGAAATATTTGAATGCAGCTTCGTTGGAAGAAAGCTTAGTCTTATCACTACCCACTAAAACAAATAACGGGATAGAAAGAATTTCGATTCCAAGAAACAGCATGGCCATATTAGAGAATGACACTAAAACTAAACCACCGCATATTGAAAAGAGTACCAACGCAAAATGGTCAGAGAAATTATTGTCATTGTTGAAATAACTATGAGCGCTTATGAACCAAAGAATGGCTAAAGCAGAAAATGAAGCGTTAAAGGCTAAGGCAAAATTATCCATTAGCATCATGCCATAAACATCTTCATTGCCGTTCCAGTCGGCTATACTAAATCCGATGTTGAGCAGTAAGCCAACAATAACGACAAGGAGAAACCCTTTTCTGATGTTTAACAGACCACTGAAAAGTGATAATACACCTAATCCTGATATTAATAGTAACTCTCTCATTGAATGCCTTGTAAAAGTGATTTAATTGATTCTTCGGTGATACTTAAAATCATTTTCGGATATACACCGAAAGTGATGATCATGGCCACCACGATGATCAAAATAGTTTTTTCCTGAACGTTTAACCTTGGCAGATTAGCTGTTAGAGAATTGGTTTCACCCAGCATCATTGCCTGGAATGACCTGAACATATATACGACACCTAGTATGATGCTTAAACCTGCGAATGATGCAGCAATTGGTTGGCTTTGGAATAGTCCGACAATTAACAGGAACTCTCCGACAAATCCATTTGTAAAAGGCAATGCCACAACACTCAGTACGATGATGAAAAACAAGAAAGCAAAGCTGGAGTCTATGCCTCGAATACCGCCCAGTTTCTTCATTTCACTGGTACCTGTTCTTAATACAATTATGTCGTATACAAAGAATAAACCTATAGTATTAATACCATGGCTCAGCATTTCAATTAAACTACCTTGTAAACTCTGTGTATTGGCTGCAACTATACCGGCGGCAATCAATCCCATGTGAGCAATAGATGCAAATGCTATCAAATATTTAAAGTCTTTCTGAACTATTGAAATCAAAGAAGCATAAATAATTGAAATAACGGAAATGATGATAAGGATATAACCATATTCCTGAATAGCATCCGGTACCATTGGCAGAATCCATCTGATCATACCATAAGTGGCCATTTTAGACATAACACCTGAAAGCATCATAACACCCGGAGTAGGTGCAGTGTAGTAAGTTGCAGGTTGCCAGGTATGAAACGGAACTATTGGCATCTTGATAGCGAAAGCTAAAAATATGGCAGACATTACCCATGCCTGTTCAGTTAAGCCCATCTGTCGTCCGGCCTGATACAATGCCTGAATATCGAAACTTCTCTCAGGTGTTTGCAAATACACATAAATCAATGCAACCAACATGAATAAACTACCAAACAGAGTATAAAGGAAGAACTTAAAGGTAATTTTTTGTCTGTTTTCACCACCCCAAACAAGTATGATAAAGTAGATTGGTATCAATGCGATTTCCCAAAACAGATAAAACAAGAAGCCATCCATTGCAAGAAATGACCCAATAATTGAACCTTGCATCAGGAACATTAATCCATATAAAGTGGATGCATTTTCAAAGTTGCGATTGAATGAACCATAAACTATCAATGGCATTAAAATAGTAGTCAGCAATACCATTAACATACTGATACCATCAATTCCTATATGAAAATTTATACCCGGACTGCTGATCCATGCCAGATTCATTTGCAGCATATCATGGTGTCCGGACATGTAGTTATTCAGGACAAACAAGGCAAGAACCAATTCGATGATAGAGCATACGATTGCCAACGGTCGGGCAATGTTTTTACCAATCAGAAAAAACAAGCCTGAACTAATAAATGGGATCAGTATGAGCAATAATGTCAGCATGTAATCAGAATAAAATAATAAGGAATAATAAAGTGATGGCTAAAATGAATAGTATAGCATAGGCATTTATGTTACCGCTTTGTAAAATGCGCACATAAGAGCCACCTTTTGTAGTGGTTTTGCCTAAACCGTTGACGATACCGTCTACAATTTTGTTGTCCATGAAATTTTGAAAAAATGCAGATAGTTTGTCTACCGGACGGGTAAATAAAGCATTATACAATTCGTCAACATAGTACTTATTGTATATCAGTTTTTGCAAACCTTTTCTCTCAACTTTTTCATCCTCTGGTATTGCTCCTTTACCTACATAAATGGAACGTGCAATGAAAATGACAATTAAGATTAAAGCTGTTGTTATACCCATCATCGTTAATTCTGTTGAAAGATGAGCTTCGGTATGAACGGAACTTACACTTGTCTTTAAAAAATCATCAAACCAGTTGTGTATGCCCATTTGTTCTCCAAGTGCATGCGGAAATCCAATAAATCCTGCAATAACAGAAAATATGGCCAAAACTATCAAAGGGAAAGTCATGGTAAAAGGAGATTCGTGCAAGTGGTGTTCTTGCTCATGAGTGCCTCTGAAAGAACCGTGGAATGTTAGAAACAATAAACGGAACATATAGAATGCTGTCATAAGAGATACAATCATACCAAGTACAAACAACAATTTATTGTGTTCGAAAGCTGCAGCAAGTATTTGATCTTTACTGAAGAAACCTGCTAAAGGTGGAATTCCTGAAATAGCTATGGTACCAATTAGGAAAGTCATGTAGGTAACAGGCATGTGTTTCTTCAATCCGCCCATTTTTCGAATATCCTGTTCTCCTCCCATACTGTGAATTACACTTCCTGAACCAAGGAATAGCAAGGCTTTAAAGAAAGCGTGAGTGACAACATGAAACACAGCCGCACTGTATGCGCCAAGTCCTAATGCAAGAAACATTAATCCCAATTGGCTTACGGTTGAATAAGCGAGTACTTTCTTAATATCATTTTGAAACAGTCCAATGCTTGCACCCAACAATGCTGTTAATGCACCAATAATAGCCACAAATTCAAGAGTAGCTGGTGTCATATTAAACATAAAATTGGTACGGGCAACCATATAGATACCGGCAGTTACCATTGTTGCTGCGTGAATGAGTGCAGATACCGGAGTTGGTCCTGCCATTGCATCAGGTAACCAGGTGTATAATGGAATCTGAGCACTTTTTCCCATTGCACCAACAAATAGGCAGAGTGTAATTATGGTCATCATTTCATTGCTGACAGAGGTACTGGCAAGTAAACCACCTGAAAACAATTTTGTGAAATCTAAGGTTCCGAAAGCTACAAATATTAGACACATGGCGATAAGGAAGCCCAGATCACCAACACGATTCATTACAAAAGCTTTCTTAGCAGCGTTGTTATTGGCTTCTTCTTTGAACCAGAAGCCTATGAGCATGAAGGAACAGAAACCTACACCTTCCCAACCTATAAACATGACTAAGAAGTTATTGCCTAAAACCAGCAACAACATAAAGAAAATAAACAAGTTTAAATAAGCAAAGAATCTTCTGAATCCATCGTCTTCCATCATATAGCCAACCGAGAAAATGTGGATTAGAAATCCTACACCTGTTATAACTAAAAGGAATATAGAGGACAAATGATCGCACAGAAAGGTTAGACTTGCGCTGAAATCTCCTGCCACAATCCAATCAAAAATTTTGACTTCAACCGGACCATGATTGAGTTGAGCGATAAAAATCATTATTGAATCAACAAAGCTCAGAAGTACACCGGTGCAGGCAAATATAGCTGCGTGTATTTTAGTGAGTTTTCTGTTGAGCAATCCAATGATAGCAAAGCTAATCAGCGGGAATAAGGGGACGAGTTTGACGAGTTGTTCCATTCTTTATTTATAGCTATCGACTGATTTTACCATTTAAGTTGATTAAGGACTTCCGTATCCGTTGTGTTGGCGTTGCGATATATCATTATAAGTATTGCTAAACCGACTGCTACTTCAGCTGCAGCAACTGCCATAATAAAGAAAACAAACACCTGACCAGATGTATCGCCCAGATAACTCGAAAAAGCTACCAGCAATAAGTTAACAGCATTCAGCATTAATTCAATGCACATAAACAGTACAATGGCATTTCTTCTGACCATTACGCCCAATGCACCAATGCCAAACAAGGCAGCACTTATATATATGTAATTGACAAGTGGAATTCCGGATATAACTTCTTGCATTATTGTAAATTCTTTTTAGATAAATAAACTGCTCCTACCATTGCTGAAAGGAATAAAATGGACGATACTTCGAAAGGCAGGAGGAATTTATTGAACAACACATCTCCTAATTTTTCTACAGTTCCTATTCCGGCAGCATCTGCTATTGGCTGAGCTGCTTCTGCTCCCTTTATACTACCAATCATTGTAACCATTAGTAAGCCCAGGGCAACTATCGCTATAATCTGTATATAGGTTTTCTTTTGTGGTTCTGTTTCCTTGTTGAGATTCAACATCATTATCGTGTAGAGGAAAAGTACCATTATAGCACCTGCATATACTATAATGTGTACTGCTGCCAAAAATTGAGCACTCATTAACACATAATGACCCGCAATTGCAAAGAAAGTGATAATGAGGTAAAGCACACTGTAAACCGGGTTCTTGGAAAAGACTACCATCAATGCGCTCAGCAAAGCCAGAAAGCTCAGGAACCAAAAAATATATTGAGTAATGTTCATTAGCTGATGCGAAATAAATTATTTTGTTGTTTTATGTTTTGCTTGTTTTTCCACTATTAATGTTTCTTAGCTTTTCCAAGCACTTTATCCATAAAGGTCAGGTTGTGCTTGTGATGTTTATCTTTTTTAAATTCGAGAACAGCGGGAGTTTGACGTTTGCTGACATCAACTCTTTGGTCAATTGGCTCTACCAATTTGTCTTTACCATAAACAAAGCTGTCACGTTCAAAAGTACTTGGCACAATTCTATCGGTTAAGAAAATGGCTTCTTTAGGACAAGCTTCTTCACACAATCCGCAGAAAATACATCTCAGCATATTGATTTCATAAACGGATGCATACTTCTCTTCTCTGTAGAGATTTTCTTCACCCTTTTTCCTTTCCGCAGCAGTCATGGTAATAGCTTCTGCAGGACAGGCAACAGCGCAAAGTCCGCAAGCTGTGCATCTTTCAGCACCTGCTTCGTCGCGCTTTAATACGTGCTGACCGCGGTATACGGGTGCAAATTCCCTTTTAACCTCAGGATATTTCACCGTCGCCTTCTTCATAAAGAAGTGTTTTATAGTAATACTCAGACCATGAAGAATGGCAGGAAAATAAGCCCTCTCAAACCAGGTCATTTCTCTTTTTACTACTTGTTTGCTTCTGTTCGTTAGCATTTTTTTTCGTACTTAGGGGTTTATAGGTTGCCGGTGAAATACATGATTAAACCGGTAACGAAAATATTCACAAGAGCTAAAGGCAATAATACCTTCCAGCCCAAATTCATTAGTTGATCGTATCTGAATCGCGGTAAAGTCCATCTCACCCACCAGAAGAAGAATACAAAGAAGGAAACTTTCAGGAAGAAAAATCCTGTTTGTACAAATGTCAGAATATTGCCTTCAAGTCCAATTTCATGCTGGAATGGGAAATTGTAACCACCAAAATAGAAACTGACAATAACCATGGAAGATACAAACATATTGATGTACTCTGCGAAAAGAAAGAATCCGAGTTTCATGGATGAATATTCAGTATGATATCCACCTATCAATTCTGTTTCACATTCAGGTAAATCGAATGGAGCTCTGTTGGTTTCTGCAAAAGCACAAATTAAAAATATGATAAAACCCAAAGGTTGATAAACTATATTAGCAAATCCTGCGTCCTGTTGTTGGACAATTTCTTTCAGGCTAAGTGTTCCTGTTGTCATAACAAGAGCTACAATTGCCAGACCCATGGCTATTTCATAGCTGATCATTTGAGATGAAGCACGAATAGCACCTAACAAAGAGTATTTATTGTTAGAGGCCCATCCACCAATCATTATACCATATACTCCAAGTGATACAACACCAAATAAGTAGAGTATACCGATGTTTAAATCGACTATTTGCAAATCAAATGTTTGACCGGCAATTGTCAGTTCACCACCCCATGGAATCACAACACCCGTCATAAGAGCTGTGAGCATGGAAATACAAGGGCCCAGGACGAATAGCCATTTATTTGAAACAGAAGGAATAATTTCTTCCTTCATGAACATTTTCACAGCATCTGCCAATGGCTGAAATAAACCAGCTGGTCCGGCGCGGTCTGGTCCAACCCTGTCTTGCAGGAAAGCTGCCACTTTTCTTTCACCCCAGGTCGAATATGTTGCAACCAGAAGTGTAATGGCGAAAACTATTAATACGATTATGGCTTTTATAAGCAGTGGATCCATATTTGTCTATTTCTGATTATTTGGGTCAAGTGCACCTTCTCCAAGTTCAACCTTAACACCATGTGGTTTTGCACCCATCATTTTCAATGTGTTGGTTTGAATTGATCTTAATGTTTCGTAGTGGTTAGCTGAAATAACAGAATGTCTGCTGATATCACTCGGACCTTCAATTGTCCAGTCACTGAGATTTTTCTTTTCAAAGCGACATTCATTGCAAATCCAGGCTGTTGAACCATCGTCATTATCTTCTACTTCACCCCACTGATCTTTTCTTGCTGTAACACGCAATACTTCTTCACCCTGGTTCCAAAGTCTTACTTTACCACAACATTTATCGCAGTTGCGATGGGCATCAACTGGTTTAGTAAACCAAACACGACTTTTAAATCGGAAAGTTCTGTCTGTTAATGCACCTACAGGGCAAACATCTATCATATTTCCAGAGAAATCATTGTCAATAGCTTTCTCGATATAAGTAGAAATTTCAGCATGCTCACCTCTGTTGATGACGCCATGGCAGCGGCCATCTGTAAGCTGATCGGCTACTTTAACGCAGCGATAGCAAAGGATACAGCGGTTCATGTGCAATTTGATTTTATCTCCAATATCTATTGGGTCGTATTCTCTTCTTTCAAATTCGTTTCTGGTAGCTTCTTTACCGTGCTCGTATGATAAATCCTGCAAATGACATTCACCAGCCTGATCACAAACCGGACAGTCCAAAGGATGATTCAAAAGTAAAAACTCAACAACACCTGCTCTGGCTTCCAGATTTTCTGGTGAAGTAATGTTTCTGACTACCATGCCATCCATGACAGTTGTACGGCAACTTGCCACAGGTTTAGGCATAGGACGGGGATCTTTGGCAGAACCTTGTTCTACTTTAACAATACAAGTACGGCAATAGCCACCACTGGTTTCCAGTTTGCTGTAGTAACACATGGCCGGAGGAACTATATCTCCACCAATCATTCTTGCAGCCTGGAGTATGGTAGTGCCTTCAGGAACTTCTATTGGAATATCGTCTATGGTAATTTTAGGCATTGTTCGATGTATTAAATGACTCTTTAGTTTTTCAATCTGTAATAATGTTTGATGTCTTTGATGCTGTCTGGATTGGTAACATAAGCTTCAAATTCAGGACGGAAATGTCTGATAGCAGCAGCTACAGGCCATGCAGCAGCTTCACCAAGAGGGCAAATAGTCTTACCTTCAATTTTGCTTTGAATATCCCAGAGTAAATCGATGTCAGCTAGGGAACCTCTTCCATCCAGTATCTTTTTTAAGATGCGCTCCATCCATCCTGTACCTTCACGGCAAGGACTGCACTGACCGCAACTTTCGTGGTGATAGAATCTTGAGAAAGTATATAAATTTTTCACAATGCTGGTATCTTCATCCATCACTATGAATCCACCGGAACCTAACATAGTACCGGTAACGAATCCACCTTCACCTAAACTTTCATAACTCATTAATCTAGGCTCACCATTAGCAGTTTTCAGGATTAAGTCAGCCGGCAAGATTGGAACAGAAGAACCTCCTGCTACAACTGCTTTTAATTTCCTTCCACCTTTAATACCTCCGCACCATTCTTCTGAAAATATAAATTCTTCCACTGGAAGTCCAAGTTCTATCTCATATACGCCAGGTTTATTGATATGACCTGATGCTGAAATTAATTTTGTACCAGTACTTTTGCCAATACCAATCTTAGCGTACTCATCGCCTCCCATTTCAATAATTGGAACGACAGCTGCTATGGTTTCAACGTTATTGACGACAGTAGGGCAACCATAAAGACCCGCAACTGCAGGGAATGGAGGTTTAATACGAGGATTGCCTCTTTTACCTTCCAGACTTTCAAGCAAGGCTGTTTCTTCACCACAGATATATGCTCCGGCTCCCACCTGTACATATAAGTCGAGATCAAAGCCAGTACCTAAAATATTTTTACCTAGATAACCAGCCTGATAAGCTTCTTCTATGGCTTGCTCCAGAATGCGTGAAACATAAAAATATTCACCACGTATGTAGATATAAGATGTATTTGCGCCCAAAGCAAAACTCGAGAGAATCATACCTTCTACCAAAAGATGCGGTATGCGTTCCATCAGGTATCTGTCTTTAAATGTACCAGGTTCACTTTCGTCTGCGTTGCAAACAAGATAACGAGGCACACCTTCAGGCTTTGCAAGGAAGCTCCACTTCATGCCAGTAGGGAAGCCTGCACCACCACGACCTCTTAAGCCGGATTTTTTTACTTCCTCAACTATTGCATCCGGGCTCATGCCTTTAAGCGCTTTTTCAAGTACCGAATAACCTCCGTTTTCCTTATAGGTTTTCAGGGTATTTATGCCTTGAATATGGTCGTTCTTTAAAAGGAGTTTTCTGCTCATGCCTAACAATATCTGCTCTTTTTGTTATCGGTTTTAAATTGGTCAAGTAAGTTGTCAACCTTCTCGATGGTAAGGTTTTCATGGTAATCAGCTCCAACCTGCATCATAGGAGCAGTGCCGCAGCTACCAAGGCATTCCACAGCTTTTAGAGTGAACATGCCATCCGGAGTAGTTTCACCAACTGTGATACCTAATTTATTTTCTATATGGTCGATAATATCTTCTGCGCCACACAGCCAGCAGCTGCTGGTTCTGCAAACCTCTATCAGGCAATTGCCAACTGGTTGAAGATTAAACATGGAATAGAAAGAAGCTACTTCATATACTTCTATTGGTTGGATTTCTAGGATAGAAGCCACATAGTCCATTGTTTGAGAACTCAACCAACCTCCAAATTCAGCCTGTGCGATATGAAGTATGGGAATTAAGGCCGACTTATGTTTACCAGTCGGGTAACGACTGATAATTTTACGGACTTTCTCCATAGCTTCGGTACTGAATTGTATATCTTGAGAATTTGTCATCATTGTGTTATTCATTATGCGTCTAATTCACCTGCGATTACGTTGAGACTGCTGAGTGTTAAAATAGCATCACTGAGCAATCCATTAATGATCATTTCCGGGTAGGCCTGATAATAAATGAAGCATGGTCTTCTGAAATGAAGTCTGTATGGCGCTCTACCTCCGTCACTGACCAGATAGAAGCCAAGTTCACCATTGCCTCCTTCTACAGAGTGATAAACTTCACCTTTGGGAACATCGGTTTCTCCCATTACAATTTTAAAATGGAAAATTAAAGCTTCCATTTTACTGTAGACATCTTCTTTATTTGGCAGGTAAAATTCTGGTACATCCGCATGGAATGGTCCTTCAGGCATTTTCTCTACAGCCTGGCGAATGATACTTAAGCTTTCCCACATTTCCTGAATTCGCACCATGAAGCGGTCGTAGGTATCACCATTTTGACCAACCGGGATATTGAATTCGAAATCTTCGTAACTGGAATATGGCATAGCAACACGTATGTCATAATCGACACCTGCAGCTCTCAAATTTGGACCAGTGAATCCGTAAGCCAGAGCACGCTCAGCACTAATAGGGCCGCAGTCTATGGTTCTGTCCATAAAGATTCTGTTGCGTTCAATCAGATTTTGGAACTCGCTCAAGTACTCCGGAAATTCTTTCATGAAAATATCCAGTTTTTTCCAGGCTGTTTCACTGAAATCGCGCTCCATTCCACCTATTCTGCCAATATTGGTAGTCAGACGAGCACCACATATTTCTTCAAAAATTTCATATATTTTCTCTCTCATTTGAAAGAAATAAAGGAAACCAGTTGTTGCTCCTGTATCTTGTCCTATAATGGTAGTACAAATGACGTGGTCGGCAATACGCGAGAGTTCCATAATAATGACTCTCATATACTGTGCACGTTTAGGTACTTCGCATCCAATCAGTTTTTCGACAGTCATGTGCCAGCCCATATTATTAATAGGGGAAGAGCAATAGTTTAGACGATCGGTGAGTGGTGTAATCTGATTATATGGACGGTGTTCAGCTATTTTTTCGAAAGCACGGTGGATATAACCAACAGTTGGCTCTGCATCCATGATGATTTCACCATCCATTTTAAGGATATTCTGGAAAATACCATGGGTAGCCGGGTGAGTAGGACCAAGGTTGATTATGTTATAGACTTTCTCTGATTCAGTCGTTTGGTTGGATTCTGCTTGTTTAGTCATTTGAAGTGATCTTATCTGCCGAACATCTTATCGTTTTTGTCATCTCTGGAGCCATCTTCCAAAGGATATTCTTTTCTCAATGGGAAATAGTTCATCTCGTCCATATTGAGAATACGAACAAGATTAGGATGACCTGTAAAATTAAAACCGAAGAAATCGTATTCTTGTCTTTCCATCCAGTTTGCAGTTGGCCACAAGTGAGTAAGACTTGGGATTTTTAAATCATTTTTAGATGTAAAGACTTTAAGTCGTATGCGTTCGTTTGTTTCAAGTTTATGCAACTGATACATCATGCCGAATTCTTTGTCAGCATTATCAGGATAATGAAGTCCGGCCATGGTGGTCAGGAATCCAAAACCGGTTTCTGGAGCATTTTTCAGAAAAGTAATGACGTCCAGCATGGCATTTTTTTCAATTTCAAAAACCGGAAAATCATATTCTACAGAGACATTTAATACTGCATTTGGAAATTTCTCTTTAAGCAGCGTCTCTATCTTTTCTTTCAGTTGTATAGTCATCTCATTCGATACCATAAAGGGCTAATTTAGCTTTATATTCAGGAGAATTTCTCATTCTCAGACTTTCGTTTTTAGATAATTCCTGTATTCTTAAGATACCATCCAATACTTGTTCAGGGCGTGGAGGGCAGCCTGGGATATAAACATCCACCGGAATGACTCTGTCTATACCTTGCAAAACGCTGTAAGTATCAAAAATACCACCACTGCTGGCACAAGCACCCATGCTGAGTACCCATTTTGGTTCTGCCATCTGTTCGTAAACCTGTCTAAGCACCGGAGCCAGTTTTTTAGAAATGGTACCCATTACCATCAATAAATCTGCCTGACGTGGAGAGAAACTTAAACGCTCTGAACCGAACCTTGATAAGTCGTAGTGAGAGGCCATTGTTGCCATGAACTCAATTCCACAACAGGAAGTAGCGAAGGGAAGAGGCCACAGAGAATTTGCTCTGGCCAAACCAACTACCTTATCGAGTGAAGTGGCAAAAAATCCTGCACCTTCTACACCTTCAGGTTTGTATTCTGGTTTTATATCGACTGTACTCATTGAATTATTTTCTTAAATTAACAAAACTAAGCGTTATCTGTTTTAACTTATTCCCATTTAAGAGCACCTTTTTTGATGATGTAAATGAGTCCTAAAACCAGGAAACCCATAAACATAAACATTTCAATCAATCCTAAAACACCCAGATTTTTAAAGTTGACTGCCCAGGGATACATGAAAATAACCTCTACGTCGAATAACACGAACAAAATGGCAACTAAAAAATATTTGATTGAAAAAGGAGTTCTGGCATTACCCTGTGATTCAACACCACATTCGAAAGCTTCATCTTTTACTTTTGATTTTCTCTTCGGACCAAGATAGTGCGTGGCAAACATGGAGGTGACAATAAAGCCCATTGCAGCAATAAACATGAAGAGAATCGGTAGGTAGGTTTGTAAACCTCCATCAACAATTAGAAAAGTCATTTTTAAACGCTTAATTTAAATAATGGATGCAAAATTACATTTTATTATGTAATCTCATAGGTCTGAACGAATTTATTTTCATATTTTTTAACAACTGTCTATAAGAGTAAATTCTATTCAGTCAGACATTCTGTGAATCCAATATTTTCAGGCGGTTTGCTGAGGTGTGTCTTCTTAAATTTTAAGCATCAATATGACCTTAATCATGCTAACTGATTTTAATGCAGTTTTAATGTCAATTTAAAAACAGAAATCGGAAGTATTTTTAATCGAAGAAATAATTATTTAAAGAAGGCCGATTTTTTCTAAAATAAAGAGAGGCTCTATTGGTCGGTTGTTGTGTATACAGGCAGCATAAATTTTGGCATTGATCATGAGTGCCTGGTCTGAAACCCGGATTATCTGTTGATTGAAAACCAGTCTTAATCTGCCTTCCCTTGTAACCCCGGTTCTTACAACAAAGTGATCGCCGCTTTTAAGTGATTTCTTATAGTCAATTTCAGCTCTTACCACTACAGCGTCAAAACCATCCTGGTGCAATTGATTAAAGTTTACTCCTTTTGCATCCAGATATTCGTGTCGGGCATGTTCCAGATAATTCATGTAAGTCGAATTGTTAACTATACCTTGTAAATCCAGTTCATAGTCTCTTACTTTAAATTTCAGTTCGTGATCGTATTGAAATTTATCCATTGTATTTGGTCATTGCTTGTGAAATACCTTCTAAAATAAACGATTGAATGGCCTCAACAGCTTTTGTGGTTTTCTCATTAATTACAGGCTGTTCATCTGACTTCCATTTACCAAGAACAAAGTCGATTTGACGGTGTTTGTCGAACTGGTTGCCAATGCCAAATCTCATTCTGGGATATTGTTGGGTACCCAGCACTTCTTCTATATTTCGCAAACCATTATGTCCTCCGTGACTGCCTTTGCTTCTTATGCGAATAGTGCCTAAATCCAGTGCCAGATCATCTGTAATAACCAATATGTTTTCTAAAGGCACCTTAGTTTGTTGCAAATAGTGACTTACTGCCTTACCACTCAGATTCATAAAAGTAGTAGGTTTTATAAGCATAAAAGTCTTGTTCTTAAGTCGACCTTCAGCAATCATGGCATTTTTGCCTAATGTAAACGTGCAATTAAGTTCTTTGGCAAATGCATCAACTACATCGAACCCAATATTGTGGCGGGTTCCGTCGTATTGCAAGCCAACATTTCCGAGTCCTATAATGAGGTGATTCAATCTTCGGGTTTATTTATAGACAACGCTCTTCTGAGAATAAAGTTTTTACCCAGATAAACTTTTCGAACTAATTCGTCTTCAGCTAATTCTTTAGCAGTACCTTG
Source organism: Bacteroidota bacterium (assembly GCA_963169345.1). GTDB lineage: Bacteria > Bacteroidota > Bacteroidia > NS11-12g > UBA955 > JABMMZ01. The sequence continues at coordinate 42,210 of CAUJCT010000048.1, read as the reverse complement.
TTTCAGCAATTTACCTTCGAAAAGAAGATAAGCTCGGTCGGTAATACTCAATGTTTCCTGAACATTGTGATCGGTAATCAGAATGCCAATATTTTTACTTTTGAGTTTGTAAACTATCGTTTGAATATCCTCAACAGCTATGGGGTCAACACCTGCGAAAGGTTCATCCAGCAAAATAAATTTTGGATCGGTAGCGAGAGCGCGTGCAATTTCGGTACGTCTTCTTTCTCCACCGCTCAATACTTTACCCAGATTTTTTCTGACACGGTGCAAACTGAATTCATCCAGTAGACTTTCTAATTTTTCGTGCTGCTGAGCCTTGGTCATTTTAGTGAGTTCTAAAACTGCCAGTATATTGTCTTCAACAGATAAGTCGCGATACACAGAAGCTTCCTGCGGCAAATAGCCAACACCTTTCTGAGCTCTTTTGTACATAGGAAGTTCAGTGATGTCTTCATCATCCAGATAAATATGGCCTTCATCCGGTTTTACCAAGCCAACAGTCATGTAAAAAGAGGTTGTCTTTCCGGCACCATTAGGTCCGAGTAATCCAACGATTTCGCCTTGCTCTACATATATAGAAACATCATTGACGACTCTCTTTTGTTTGTATTGTTTGACTAATTTTTCTGCTCTTAGTTTCATAAAGATGGCCGGATGTCTCTAACTTTCAGTTGGAGGTTTTTATTGCCTTTGAATTCGTTCATCTCCAGAGAATAACAAATATCAAAGGGTTGATTTTTGCCAATAATAGAATAGAAATCACCCATATTAAATCCTATTCCGTCAAATCTTATGCCCTTTTGAATGGCCACCAATTTTAAATGCTTTTCTTTGACTACCCGGCTACCGGCGTCTAACAAGTTGTTGGTTCTGAAAATAGGCACCATATTACCCGGACCATGTGGTTTGAACTGGTCGAGAACTTTGAAGAAATTGGAAGTTATATCAGAGAAATTAAGTTCCATATCATACTCAATTTCGGGAGTAAGTAATTCTTCGGAGGTGTTGAGCGTAACAATCTCTTCAAACTTTTTTGTGAAAGCTTCAAATGATTCTTTGCGAATGGTTAAACCAGCAGCGTATTTGTGACCTCCATATTGGATGACAAGGTCGCCGCAGGCACCAATGGCTTCATGGACATCAAAATCTTTAATACTTCTTGCCGAACCCGTCAGCATACCATTCACTTCAGAGAAGATGATAGTAGGTTTGTAGTAAGTTTCAATCAAACGGGAAGCAACAATACCTATCACACCTTTGTGCCATTTCTCGCTGTAGAGCACAGTGCTGTTACGTGATCTGAGCTCCTCACTGGTTTCGAGAATATCCATCGCTTCCTTAGTGATATCGTTGTCAATATCTTTTCTTTCGGAGTTGTTCTCATTCAGCGTTTTGGATAGAGTCAGCGCCTGATGGAAGTCCTCTTCGATAAGTAATTTGACAGAAGAACGAGCATCGGCGATACGGCCTGCCGCATTGATTTTTGGTCCAATTCCGAATACGATATCAGAGACGTCGTATTCCTGTTTGATGGCATAACTTTGTAATAAAGCTTGAAGCCCAATGCATGGGTCTTCGTTGATTTTTTTTAAGCCGTAGTAAACTAGAATTCGATTTTCATCTCTAATTTCGACGATATCGCTGCAGGTACTGACAGCTACAAGATCGAGGTAGCGGTATACTTCCTCATCTGGCATGTCTGAAGCCTGGGTATAAGCTTGAAGAAGTTTGAATCCAATACCACAACCAGAGAGTTCCTTATAGGGATATTCGCAATCTTTTCTTTTTGGATTAAGCAATGCTATGGCATCTGGCAAATCTTCTCCCGGAAGGTGGTGATCGCAGACTATAAAATCGATCCCATTGTCTTTCGCATATTGAATTAGCTCAATGGAACGGGTGCCACAGTCGAGTGCTATTATGAGATTAACTCCGGTTTGAATGGCATAGTCGATCCCGATTTTTGATACACCATATCCTTCTTTGTAGCGGTCGGGGATATAGTATTCGATGTTGGGCGTTAGTTTCCTGAAAAACGAATAGACGATGGAAACGGATGTAGTACCATCAACATCATAATCGCCATAGACTAAAAATCTTTGTTTATTTGAGATGGCATATTTAATTCGTTCAACGGCTTTATCCATATCCTTCATAAGGAAAGGGTCGTACAAATCGTTGAGTTGGGGACGGAAGAATTTTTTAGCTTGGTCGAAGGTTTCGATTCCTCTTTGAAGCAGGAGTGTGGCTATTGCAGGTGAGACATTGATGCTGTTAGCCAGTTGTTCAACCTTTTGATCATTCAATTTAGGGGAAGCCGTCCAGCGATAAGCCATATAAGGCGCGAAGATAGGAAAAAAAAGCTAAGGAATTTCCACAATTATACAGAATGGCCAGGAGAGGGAATAGGCTGACCAATTGGGAGGGTTTTGAATTTTTTTAATTTACTCCACCCTGCCAGGGTGTTTGAAGTTAAAAAAAATGCAAGTCTTAAATTTTCTTTTAAAAAGAATTCACGTTGTTTCGAAAAAAATAAAGTAAGATTCGATAAGAAGGACTTGGAAATTTCTTTCTAAATCTCTAAATGTTTTTTTTACTGTTACCAGTTTCTTAACTCTTCCAAAGCAGCATTTAAACGCTTCTTGGCAAGAAAGTTTTCTTCTAGATCTTTTGCCAAAGGAACAGGCGTATCCAAACTTGCCACACGTTTTACAGGTGCATCCAGATGTTGGAAGCAATATTCGCCAATCCATGCTGCAATTTCACCTCCAATACCACCAATCATAGTATCTTCGTGTAATACCAATACTTTCCCGGTTTTCTCCACAGCTTGTTTTACTGAGTCTTTATCCCATGGAAGTAAAGTTCTCAAGTCAATTATTTCTGCACTTATTCCCAAATGTTTACAAGCTTCAATTGCCCATTGAACACCCCAACCATACGTGATAATACTTAATTCATCACCTGATTGTACCGAAATTGCCTTTCCAATTTCCAAAGTGTAGTAATCATCAGGAACCGGAGCTTCAATACTTCTGTATAAAGCTTTGTGTTCGAAAAACATTACAGGATTTGGGTCTTCTATTGAAGCACACAACAATCCTTTTGCATCGTATGGATTACTTGGATATACAATCTTTAATCCCGGAACATGAAAAAACCATGCTTCTGTACTCTGACTGTGGAATGGTCCCGCACCAACACCGGCACCAGTAGGCATGCGCACTACTACATCTGCAGCCTGAGCCCAGCGGTAATGGCTTTTCGCCAGATTATTGACTATTTGATTGAAACCACAACTTACAAAGTCGGAGAACTGCATTTCTACAATAGCCTTATAGCCTTTTATCGCCAGACCATAGCCAGCTCCCAGAATTGATGATTCAGTAATAGGGGTGTTGCGAACACGGGCTTTACCAAACATCTTATAGAAGTTTTCGGTAATTTTAAAAACACCTCCATATTCAGCGACATCTTGTCCCATTACAACCGTGTTGTCATATTTTTCCATAGATTGTCTCAATCCATCAGAAATAGCATCCACCAATCGTTTGTTGGATACGTTGTTCGTTGAAGGAGCAGTCAAAATTTGAGTATGCGGTGCATAAACGTCGTTAAGTTCTTCTTCAGTATCAGCTGTAATTTCAGCTTCTGCAAACACTTCGGCCAAATCTTCATCCATGCCGGCTTTTAATTCGTCATAGACCTGCTGTTTGACAGCTTCATTCAGAATGCCTTCTTCAAATAAGAACTTCTCGAAATTAGAAATTGGATCTTTCTTGCCCCATTCATCAAAAAGTTCCTGAGGGACATATTTAGTACCGCTGGCTTCTTCATGCCCGCGCATACGGAAGGTCATACATTCAAGCAAAATTGGTCTTGGTGCATTGCGCATACTTGAAGCGAGTTCATTCACCTTATGATACACTTCAAGTATATTATTGCCATCAACCTGATAGGCTTCCATACCGTAACCAATGCCCTTATCTATAAATTGCTTGCATCGGAATTGCTCATTACTTGGCGTGCTAAGTCCGTAACCATTGTTTTCGATTAAGAAAATGACCGGCAAACTCCAAACAGCTGCCACATTCATAGCTTCGTGGAAATCACCTTCGCTTGTACCACCATCTCCGCTGAAAACTAAAGAAATTTTCTTGTCATTGTTCAGCAGATGTGCTGTAGAAATGCCATTTGCAACACCCAACATTGCACCCAGATGAGATATCATGCCGACAATATGGTATTCGTTGGCACCAAAGTGGAAACTACGGTCGCGTCCTTTTGTAAAACCACTTTTTTTACCTTGCCATTGAGCAAAGAGTTTTTTAAACGGAATTTTACGTGAAGTGAAGACGCCCAGATTTCTGTGTAAGGGCAAAATATATTCGTCATGCTCGAGAGCAAGGGTAGCGCCTACAGATATTGCTTCCTGACCAATACCACTGAACCATTTGCCAATTTTACCCTGACGCAGCAGGATAAGCATTTTTTCCTCAATAATACGAGGATACAGTAATTCTTTGTAGATACTTAACAGTTCTTCGTTGCTAAGGTTTCTGCGATTGAAATTCACGGCGCAAAAGTACATTGAATTTGGGAATTTGTCGAGAAAAAGACAGGAAGCCTGATGCAGAGTGGTTTAAAGCCTAAACCGAACCATTGAGTTTACGGTGGTTTTACTTAAGACTTTTTAGCCATTTCTTTTCTTCAGCACTCAGATTTGAAAGTTCAGCTTTGTATTCAGGATCCCGCACATACCATGGCATTTTCTCAAAATAGCTTTGAAGAGTTTGAGACTTAAAAATGTAGCCTCTTCTGGCATAGGGCCAGTTTTTCAGAATTTTTAAGGAAATGCTGTCTGCCGATGAAAAAGAGTCTAAATTCATATCAAGCGGTAACCAATTTGTTGAATAATCAAAGTTGTGGTTTTGCGAAAAGTTGTTGTAATAAATGGAATGAGGAATTGAGAGATTTAGTTCGCCTTTAGTTTTAAAGTTTAAAGCATGGAAATAGAGAGCTCCACTCAGAATGTTAAATTCACATTTATTCAAATATTCATCAGATTGAAAATAGTGGCAGGTGTCATAAGCTGTGCCATTTCCTTTGAAAGTCCATTCGCTGACAGAATTAAAAAAACTGTTTTGAATTAAGGTTGTTTGCGAATTGCCCAGGTCAATATTGAGTGTAAAATCATCAATTTGTTTGTTTGCCCAGCGCATAGCTGTTGTCAGAACATACATCAATGAGTATTTATCGATAACCGAAGTGGATGCTATTATTTGATAAGTGTGTCTTAATGTGTTTATCCCTTTTCTAAATTTGGCTTTGAAGTGGTAGACGTAACGATGATAAAAATCAGGATCATCTTCATAATTGATGTTCTTCAAGTCCATTTTTTTATAAATACCGTTTTTATAATAGTCATCACGGTTGACTATAGTGGTATTGTATTTTGTGTCTGTGTCATTAACAGAAACTGTGAAATTGAAAATATAAGGGTGCCTTTTATTATCAGGAATTTCGCGGTTTACATCACCTTCCGGACTTTCGGCTTCAAATCCAATTTCAAGTATTCGTAAATTATCCGGATTGTAAAATTCATAATTAACCTCTATGAAGAAATGGTCATCTATAAGTTTTATATTAAGAATCTCTTTTTTGATACTGATGCGCGTTTCATTCATGGGTATGAGGTGATTCCCATTGACATAAAAACTACCGTCATTTGCTTTAAGGAGAAGGGGTATAAAAATGAAAATAAGACGAAATAATCTTTGCATCAAAGCAAAATTACATCAACCTTCTTTAAATACAAATCCTTTTTTACCTGCTTGTCTTCTTATCACTTCAATCAAAGCATCACCAAGAGTTTTTTCTTTACTGTCAGTTGTTGTATTGGTTTTGATGTATTCATCTCTTTTTTTACCGAGTTCACCAATTGTGTTGCTTAAACGGACTCTTTCTTTAGAAAGACTATCAATAATTAATTTCTTTTCGGTTAAAGATTTTCCTTGCAAGTAAACCGGTAGTGCTTTCTCGTCAGTTTTCATTAACCAGAATGAGTCTGATAAATTAGCATCAACAACATCCCATTTATCATTTTTGTAAACATTGCCTTTTGATTTGGCTATTTGCCTTTTAACATTTCCGGTCTTGCTATAAGATTTGGCTTTTGTATCTTCTTCTAATTGCATGGCTTTAGCGGTTGTTCCATAGCTACCGTAATTCCAGTAAGTGTTGTTTAAACTGTCGCCATATATATTTATCAGGCTGTCATAGGGAGTGGCAATATCAGTTTTAACCAGATTAGAATTGATAAAAAAGTACTCACCTTTTCCCAGTTCTGCACCGTGTTTCCAAAAGGTTCTAACACCGGTCAATGAATCACCGCAATGGATGGTATTAATAAAAATCCCTTTTTCAGCACCCTGTTGACAAGGTCCTGAATAGTTAACCGTTCCTTGATTAAATGGTTCGTTGCCTGCTATGAAAATGACTTTATAAATCGAGTCATTTTCGCGCCACTGCAATTGTTTTAAAGCATCGTCAATAACCATTCCGCAATACTCATCACCGCCATTGGTGGTAAGGCTGAACAGCACTTTCGAGATTGTGTCAAGATTATTGGTATAATCCAGATGTTTCTTTATGTATCCTTTGTTTCGGTCGTTAGTGCTGCGACCATATTCGAACAGAGCGATTTCAAGACTGCTGGCCTGACCATTTTTACTGGCTTTAGAAACTTCAATAACGATGTTCCAGAGTTCAGATTTAGCCTGATTGATTAAACCATCCATACTGCTGCTGACATCGAGTAGCAGTGCCAATTGAACTACGTTGTTTTTGTTAGTGTTCTGTCCAAATGTTTGTGACAGACAAAGGGTTAGAATAAGTGTCAGGAATTTAGATTTCATAGAGTTAAATACTGAATGTTGAAATAAGGTAAACGGGGGAATGGATGAATTATTTTAATTTAAAATACCCTGCCAGGGTGTTGGAAATTAAAATAATTCTGAAACTCTCTTCATCCTTTATAAAAAAAACTGCTGTTTTCAATAAAAATTAATTCCTGTTCACAAAACGTATCTTGACAATTTACTTTTAAAGTTTTATACTACCTTCGCACCTCCAATATTTAGCAGTCGGGATTTGTGAAGGTTAAGGAACTTGTCGAATCTTTCGGCAGACATACCCAAGTTAAGGAATTCCTGGATAATCTCCGGGAATCAGGCCGACATATTGCCCGATTTGAAGGTCTGGCTGGCTCTTCAGTAGCAATGGCAATTGCCTCTATTTTCGTACAAAAGCAATCTGATATTCTGATCCTTGTTCCTGACAGCGAGGAAGCGGAGTTTCTCAAAAGCGACCTTTCCAACCTGTTAACTGAAAATGAAGTCTTGCTCTTACCTGAAAGTTTTAAAAGGCCTTTCGAGTATGAAGAGATTGATAATGATGCAATTCAGTCGAGAGCAGAAGTGATTACCAGATTGCAAAAATCGGATGCTCCACACATCGTTGTGGCAACACCTGAAAGCATCATCGAAAAAGTTATTAGCGATGAAAAACTAAAAAAGAACTCATTTGAAATTAGAATTGGAGAAAAACTCGATCTTGAATTCCTGGGAGATTTTCTCGATGAAAATGAATTTGAACGGGAAGACTTTGTATATGAACCGGGTCAATACGCCATTCGTGGGGGCATAGTTGATATTTATTCTTTCAGCAATGAAAAACCATATCGAATTGAACTGGATGGCAACGAGATTGAAAGCATAAGAACATTCGAGATTGACAGTCAGTTGTCTGTTGCCCGAATCAATCATTTAAGTATTGTTCCTAACATTCAAAGTGCCGGAATAGCAGGGGAAAAAGTCGCGCTATTTAAATATTTTGATGAATCTGCCATTGTTGTTTTGCGTCATTTCGAAGATCAGTTTCAATATCTGGTCAAACAATGGGAAAAGTTAAAGGATGAAGGGAAAGACCCTGAGAATATTTGGCTTTCACCAAAAGATTTAAGGGATTTAATTTCGGACAGTCGTTCAATTATTGAAATTGGGGCGATGCAGGCATTCAAATCCGGTAAAATTTACAAGTTCAATACTGTGCCACAGCCTTTGTTTCAGAAAAACATTGAGATGCTCATGAATCATTTGCAGGGCAATGAATTAAGCGGTATCATGAACCTGGTTTTCAGCGATACTGGCAAACAGATTGAACGTCTTATCTCAATTATTCAGGACAGACAAAAGCAAATCAATATTGTTCCTATCTATCATGGTTTAGCAGAAGGTTTTTTGGATAATGATTTAAAGATGGCTTGTTACACCGAGCATCAACTGTTTGAAAGATATTACAGATTCAAGACTAACAGGAGAGGTTATACCAAAAGTACTGCATTAACGCTAAAAGAATTAAGTGAACTTCAGCCCGGAGACTATGTAACACACATTGATCACGGTGTAGGAAAATTTCTGGGTCTGCAAAAAAACATTAACAATGGTGTCATTCAGGAATCTGTAAAAATAGCCTATAGAGATGGGGATTTGCTATTTGTAAATGTCAATTCACTTCATAAAATATCCAAGTTTACAGGTAAAGAGGGCACGGAGCCAACAATTCATAAATTAGGTTCAGGTGTTTGGGAGAAGCAAAAAGCATCTACGAAGAAGAAAGTCAAAGACATTGCTCGTGAACTTATAAAGTTGTATGCTAAACGCAAGGCACAGCCAGGTTTTGCATTTAGTCAGGATAGCTATATGCAAATTGAGTTGGAAGCTTCATTTATCTATGAAGATACACCCGACCAGGCGAAAGCTACCGAGGAAATTAAGCGCGACATGGAGAGTGAGAAGCCAATGGACAGGTTATTATGTGGGGATGTTGGGTTTGGTAAAACAGAAGTGGCTATTCGTGCTGCATTTAAATCGGTAGCAGATAGTAAACAGGTGGCCGTACTAGTTCCTACTACAATACTTGCTCATCAGCATTACAGAACATTCAAGGAGAGACTTAAAGGACTCCCTGTGAATGTCGATTATATCAACCGTTTTAAATCAGCAGCAGAACAGAAGAAGACCTTAGCAAAATTGAAGGAAGGTCAAGTGGATATTTTAATCGGAACACACAGAATAGTAGGTAAAGATATAAAATTTAAAGACCTGGGATTATTGATCATTGATGAAGAACAAAAATTTGGAGTTGGCGTAAAAGACAAGTTAAAGGAGATAAGAGTCAATGTTGATACCCTCACTCTTACTGCAACGCCTATACCAAGGACTTTGCATTTTTCCTTGATGGGGGCGCGTGATTTATCCGTCATCAATACGCCACCTCCTAACAGATTTCCAATAAAAACAGAACTACATACATTCAATAAGGAGATTATATATAAAGCCATTTCACATGAACTTAGCAGAGGTGGTCAAACTTATTTTGTACATCACAGAATTAAAGATATTTATGATTATCAGGCCATGTTTGAAATGATGATTCCGGGGATAAAGGTGGCTGTGGCGCATGGACAAATGGAAGGGCATGAGCTGGAAGATGTAATGGTGCGATTTATTGAAGGTGACTACGATGTTTTAATTGCTACTACCATTATTGAAGCGGGTTTGGATATTCCTAATTGCAATACCATCATCATTAATAATGCTCACATGTTTGGTTTGAGTGATTTGCACCAAATGCGCGGAAGGGTGGGACGGAGTAACAGAAAAGCCTATTGCTATCTGTTGTCACCACCTTTGAATTCATTGACAGGTGATGCAAAAAAACGATTAAGTACTATCGAAGAATACAGTGATTTGGGAGGAGGTTTTCATGTGGCAATGCGCGACCTGGATATAAGAGGTGCAGGTAATTTGCTAGGGGGCGAGCAAAGCGGATTCATAAGCGAAATTGGTTTTGATACTTATCATAAAATTCTGGATGAAGCAATCAGGGAACTGAAACATGATGAGTTTGCAGACTTGTTTGCGGATTTCAAAGAAGATGTGAGCAGCAGGGATTGTCAGGTGGATACAGATTTGGATATGTTAATTCCCGACGATTATGTTCGCAATATGCCTGAACGATTGAGTTTATACACAGAATTAGGTAAAGTCGAAAACGATGATCAGCTTAAAGAATTTGGTGAGCGATTAATAGATAGATTTGGAAGATATCCGAAGGAAGTCAGTGTTTTATTGTCATCTGTCAGGTTAAAATGGATGGGCAAACAGATGGGTTTTGAGAAGATTTCACTTGAGAAGAATATCATGAAGATATATTTTCCTGCAGATGAAAAAGCAGCGCTCTACGACAGCCCGGCATTTATGAAGATTATGCAATATGTGGCAACAAATCCTATGCGATTTGAAATGAAACAGAGTTCAAAAACGGTGATATTGATAGTCAAGTCGGTTGACGGAATGAACAGGGCTCAGGAAACGCTAGAGGAGCTGAAAGGTTTGTACACCATTCATTGAGCTATATATTCGGATTATTGGAATATAAGGCTTATGACAAATTGTTAAAATACTAAGATATTATTGGGTAAATTTGCAAATATGACTCGCCGATACAGTGATATTCTGATTTATGGAGCCAGTTTGGCACTATTGCTGTTTCTTTTAAAATGGTTCGAAGTTAAATTTCTACTTTACAGTCATTCTATTGAAGTGATGATAGGCGCAGTCGCGGTTGTTTTCACAGTATTGGGTATCTGGTTGTCATCAAAATTGACAAAACCCCAAATTAAGACAGTAGTTGTTGAGAAAGAAGTTATAGTTGAGAAAGGCCCTGAATTTATTTTTAATGAAAGTGCTTTTTTGGAAAGTGGTTTAACAGAAAGAGAATTGGAAGTATTAACTTCTATGTCTTTAGGATTAAGTAATCAGGAAATAGCAGATAAGTTGCATTTGTCTGTACCAACTATAAAAAGTCATGCATCCAATTTATTTGAAAAACTGGATGTCAAAAGAAGGACTCAAGCAGTTGAAAGAGGTAAATATTTGAAAATCATACCATAATACTAAAGTAGGATTCAGAAAAATTACATAATTTCCTACTTAAGTATGATATTTGAAACTGGGATTTGAATCATTTTTGCGCCAATCAAATTTATTTTTTATGAAAAAACTTATTCTCGTTTACGGCCTGCTTTCAGGTTTTTTATGCAGTATCTGGATGTTTTTCAGTGCGGCAATTTCTATGGATCAGATGATGGATATAGGGATGATTCTTGGTTTCGCAACCATGATATTAGCCTTTTCATTCATTTTTGTTGCAATTATTAAATTTAGAAACAATGAGAACAATGGAATTATATCATTTGGTAAGGCATTTCAGATTGGGGCATTAATTTCACTCATTGCTTCGACAATTTATGTCATTACCTGGATGATAGAATTTCAGTTTTTCATCCCAGATTTTTTCGAGAAATACACAGCAGCCTGTATCAAGAAGATGCAAGAAAGTGGTGCTCCTCAGATTGAAATTGATAAAACTTTGAAGGAAATGCAGGAACAGGGCGTTATGTATAAAAACAATGCCTGGTACAGGATATTGGCAACTTATCTTGAAATATTACCGGTAGGTTTACTTATTTCATTAATTGCTGCATTTATATTAAAGCGCAATAGCAGCAAAACAGAAGAATTGAGTACTAATTGAAAAGCTTACATATTACGTCTGTACTGGCCACCTACTTCAAATAATGCGCTGGTGATAGGACTATTAATGTAAATATTAAAAAGTCCAAATAATTGAAGAAGCTTTTTACTACCTTACAATGAGTTTTTCTGTATGATTCATTGTGCCCTTGAAAAGTATGGTGTATACGCCTGAACTTAATTCTGAAATCGAAATCTGTTCATACATTTCGCCGCTTAAATCTGAGGATAAGACTAAACGACCAAGCGCGTCATAAATTTCGAGTTGTTTGTAATCTCCAGGATTATAAAATTGAAGATTTAAATACTCAGACGCAGGGTTAGGGGCTATGAGAATGCCTGATTCCGGGATTTTCTCGTTAAAATTCTGCTCATCTCTCCAATCTTTTTCCTTGAGGAGACGGTATACGGAAAGTCCTTCATAATTTTCAACGAAATTGTTGAAGGGGGAAATCCTGGAAATACTATTCATGGAGAGCAGAAGGTAAGAACCGCTACTTGAAATGTTGTAATAAAAATTAAAATCAAATGGGTCATAGGTATAGCAATTTACAAAAAGGCGGCTGCCTTTATATCGCCCAAGGTGCGTGTATCTCCGGATACATAAAATGTAATTGCCGGATGTAGTGTTTGTCGAATATTTTTGCGCCCCAAGGACATAAATATATTGAGCATCAGAGCAAGCGTCAAAAGGATAAAATGCATCGTTTTGTGTACTATGTAAAGACAATAGATGGCCATTTTTAGCTTCAATATTAGCATAATACTGTTCCCATTTGTAGCAACCTGTTTTGCTGTCATAAGGGCTGGCAACTGCATATGGAGGAGTTCCAAAATTGCTGCGATAGTATCCGCTGACGAATACAGATTTACTTTTGGTAATTTCTGCTATAGTTGATGCATTTAAGTCGTTGCCTTCAAGAGCTTGCAAAGACTGGATATCGCCGTCGGTACTTATGTTGTATAGTATACTTCTGAAAGGAGCGTATCTGCAAGAGGCCGACCAATTGTAAAATCCCTGACCAATCAAATTATAGATGCTGTTACTTACTGAATCGTAGGCCATATCCCGGCTGATACCATATTTATCAGTCCATGGTGTTGAATTGGCTTTTGCCCATATTACATTACCGTCTGGATCAAGTTTAACCAAACCATTGCTTGGACTTCGGTCTGATATTATTTGCAGTTGGTTAATATTTGCTACAAAATTTCGGAATGAAAAACTCAGGTATATATTGTTGGAGTGGTCGCTGACAATTTTATTTGTTGTATTGTCGTTACTGTACATCGTAGGATTAAACTGTTTCACCCATTTTACTTTGCCATCCAAACCATTCAGCTTACAGACAAACATGGCTGAGCGAGAAGTATTGAGCTGAAGACTATCGAAATCAGAATGCTGAAAGTAATTGCTGAATATAATCACATCACCATTTCGGTCAAGATTAAAAGCTGCATCTCTGGATGACCAATTATCGTATTTACCTACTGATTTAAACCATAACAGATTTCCGGATGAATCATATTTTGCGATAAAATAATCACCATTAAACGGTTGAATGGCATCCGTATCCGAAAAACGAATTAAATAGTCACGGTCATAATTTGTCGCCAAACCGCAGACAAAGACATTCCCTGAAGGGTCTGCTGCAACCATTTGACTGGTCAGATTATTGTTGTATATATTATTGGGATACTGATATTGGACACTTACAGGAGAAAGCGTCCTTAACCATTCTCCATTGTTTCTTTCTCTAATCTTCGGATGAGGGGCTAATTGAGTATCCCTGCCATATAGGTTCTGATGTCCAATCAATAAGGTGTCTTTGTAAAATGAACACCAGAAAAACTGGCTGTCTTTAATACACAATCCCTGAGTATGGCTGTAAATGTTTCCCCATGGGAAATGACTTTTCATATAATGCCCGTCACTAGTGTACAGATAGTTTTTGCCATCCGAACCATTACTGGCGCTGAAATAAGCGATGCCATCCTGTTGAAACAAATCGCCACTACGTGTAATATTGGAGATTCCTGAACTATGACCGGGATTAAGATCTTTAATCAGACGAATGCTGTCATCGAAAGACGAATAAATCATTTCACAACCAGTAGAGAAATTCCAGAAACTTAAAAAGCTGTTATTCGTTAAATCAAATCGTGGGATTTGCATCGACAATATAGCTGCTGATGGAGGTAAACTGTCGTAAGTAAATGGAGCCTTTATACGCATCGAATAGGTATATAAGGTATTGCCAACGTAATTATACCCCTGCAAAATGCTGTCGCTTTGTTTAACTATTGTGAAAGTTCTGAATCCATTAAAGTTTAACGACAGGGAATCAACTTTACCAACTTCGCCGCATAAATATAACTTTTTGTTGATTGTATAAATACAAACGGAATTACTGGTATAATAGAAATAAAATGGAGAATTATTTTTCCAGCTATATTCAGGACTTAGTTTCTGATTTTGATCATTTACAACAAAATATTTTTGGTTGTTGCCGGCGATGACTATTGGTTTGTTTTGATATATAGAATAGTCTTTGATTTCTGAAGTACTTGTATAGGTTATCCTTGTTCCGTCTAATGAGCCGTCGCTTTCCCAGATGCAATTTTTATTATTAAACCAGCTTGAAATGTAATATTTACCATTGAGCAATTTAGGCAATAAAGGTAAAGTTCGGTATGGATGCTCAACAAAATCATTTATCACTTTGAGCTCTCTTTTTTGAGTGTTGTTAGAAGGCATGAAATTCAGCGTATGTTTGCCATCATTTCCATTGGCATCATATGCAAACGAAATGTAAAATACACCGCTATCGCCCATGATAACCGATTGACCGAATAAAATATTGGTATCGATGGCTTCAGGGGCGCCATCTGGTAGTTTCATTCGGTACAATTGACTATAGTATGCATTGTTGCCTCCAACCATAAAATACAGGTATTGGCCATACAATTTACTAGAATAAACATCTCCCTTATTGGTGATGAAAACGGAGTTCTGACTGTAAACCTTAAAAATCAGGAGTAAACAAAGGAATAGGAGAAATTTTTTCATAGTTTAAGCTAAATCTAAACAAATTTAACCTAAAAATAATAAAATTCAATGGAATTACATATTACGTCTGTACTGGCCACCTACTTCAAATAATGCTGAAGTAATCTGACCAAGTGAGCACACTTTGCAAGCTTCCATAAGTGCTTCAAAAACGTTTTTGTTTTTTATAGCGGTCTCCTGGACTTGTCTCAATTCTTTTTGACATCTTTCTTCATTCCTGTCGTGAAGCAGTTTCAACATATTGATTTGATACTGCTTTTCTTCTTCTGTAGCACGTATGACTTCTTTAGGAAGGATAGTTGGAGAACCTTTGCTGCTTAAGAAAGTATTGACGCCAATTATCGGATATTCACCTGTGTGTTTAAGTGTTTCGTAATACAAGCTTTCTTCCTGAATTTTACTACGCTGATACATGGTTTCCATAGCACCTAAAACGCCTCCTCTTTCTGTGATTCTGTCAAATTCTGCCATAACAGCTTCTTCAACCAGGTCGGTTAATTCTTCAATTATGAAAGAACCTTGCATAGGATTTTCATTTTTTGCCAAACCAAGTTCACGGTTGATGATGAGCTGTATAGCCATCGCTCTTCTAACCGATTCTTCGGTAGGAGTTGTTATAGCTTCATCGTAGGCATTGGTATGCAAACTATTGCAATTGTCATAAATAGCATAAAGCGCCTGCAAGGTTGTACGAATATCGTTAAAATCAATTTCCTGTGCATGTAAGCTTCTTCCACTAGTTTGGATGTGGTATTTAAGCATTTGAGAACGCTCGTTAGCACCGTATTTTAGTTTCATCGCTTTGGCCCAGATACGTCTTGAAACGCGACCAATAACTGCATATTCAGGATCGATACCATTGCTGAAGAAGAAGGAGAGATTTGGACCAAATTCGTTGATGTCCATGCCTCTGCTTAAATAATATTCAACGAAGGTAAAACCATTTGCCAGTGTGAAGGCCAACTGTGTAATAGGATTTGCACCAGCTTCTGCAATGTGATATCCACTAATTGAAACAGAGTAGAAATTTCTAACTTTATTTTTGATGAAATACTCTTGTACATCACCCATTAATCGCAGGGCAAATTCAGTACTGAATATACATGTATTTTGTGCCTGATCTTCTTTTAAAATATCTGCCTGAACAGTACCTCTTACTTGAGACAATGTATACGCTTTAATTTCATTGTAAATATCTGCCGGTAGAACCTGGTCGCCTGTAACGCCCAGTAACATTAAGCCCAAGCCATCATTGCCTTCAGGTAATTCGCCCTGGTATACTGGAATAGCCTGTTTCTTTTCTTTGTAAATGGCTTCGATTTTAGCTTTAACTTCTTTTTCAAGTCCATTCTTTTTGATGTACAACTCACATTGCTGATCGATGGCTGCGTTCATGAAAAAGCCAAGTAACATTGGAGCCGGACCATTAATGGTCATTGACACAGATGTTTTTGGGTCGGCCAGATTAAAGCCACTGTATAGTTTTTTGGCATCATCAAGGCAACAAATACTAACACCTGAGTTGCCAATTTTTCCATAAATATCAGGACGCAGGTGTGGGTCATTGCCATAAAGGGTTACGCTATCAAATGCAGTTGACAAACGTTTAGCAGGCATGCCTAAACTCACATAGTGAAATCTTCGGTTTGTGCGTTCCGGTCCACCTTCACCAGCAAACATACGTGTTGGGTCTTCACCTTCGCGTTTAAATGGATATATACCGGATGTATAAGGAAACTCTCCTGGAACATTTTCCTGTAACTGCCATTTTAAACGGTCGCCCCAAGCTTTGAATTTAGGCATCGCAACTTTTGCAACCGGAGTATGACTGAGGCTTTCAGTATGTGTTTTTATTCTGACTTCCTTGTCTCTGACTTTAAAAATGTAATCCTCGTTTTTATATTTTTCGACGAGACTATCCCAGTTTTTAATTAAATCTTTATTCTCAGGATTGAGTTTTCTCTCCAATTTGATGATTTCTTCTTCGATGGCAGAAATCAATGTGACATTAGGTGTGTTACTTGAAGACATGGTGAAATTACTGCAAAAATACAGATTTAGAATTGCCTATAAAAACTAAAGATTTTGGGACGAAATAACCATTTGAATACCTAACTGAAATTTTAATTGTAAGTGCAATAGAAAAACACTAATAGATTTAACAAATATGGATATGTGTTATAAAAATACTGTTTTTAACAATAAAGTGTTGATAAACTCGTTTGAAAGGTCTATATTTGCCCTCTTACAATGCGCGTAAAAAACTCATTATCAGCTATTTTTGGTATTTTTTGCTTAGTAGCGTTCACTTTTCCGGACAGTGGAGAAGGTGGTAAAGCAAATGCAACTGAAAATGTGGCAACTAACGCCAGTGACAATGTGTGTGACAATCAAGTGTATGAGTATTTCTACACTTCTTCCTTAAGATTTAGAACCTATTGTGATACGGTTTATAATCAGTTATTTAACTCATCGAACCGCCCGACTAAGCGAATGTTTGAAATGGCTTTAAAAGGCTATGCTCATTATGCCGCTCAAGGCTTGTTGGCCAAGAAAGACATTCTAACTTTTATCGATTATTCATTATCCTCAAATGTCAAAAGATTATGGGTAGTTGATTTGGGTAAAATGAAAGTCTTGTTTCATGAGTTAGTTGCTCATGGTAGAAATTCTGGTGAAGAATATGCCAGAAAATTCTCAAATGTTACAAACTCATTTCAGACTAGTCTGGGTTTCTTTGTAACCGGAGAAATTTACAATGGCAAGCACGAAAGAAGTATTAAAATGCAGGGACTTGAACGTAAATTTAACAGCAATGCAATGGACAGAGGAATTGTTATTCATGGCGCTGATTATGTTAGCTACGATTTCATAAAGCAAAACAAGCGACTTGGTAGAAGTTTGGGTTGTCCAGCTGTTTCAATGGATGTGATAGACGAACTTAGTTCGGTAATAGCCAATGGTACTTGTCTCTTCGCCTATTATCCCAACAAAAGTTATCTGAAGATGTCATCTGCTAACAGATTTGACGCTCTGTTTGCAAGTAAAATCTGAGATTAATTTGTAACTATTATTTTCCTGGTCAGCAAAGTACCACTTTCTGATTCAATCTGAACATAATAAATACCTTCAGATAAATCCTGAATATCGACTGTTGTATTGTCCTGGAAATCCCCTTCTATAAATACCTGTCCCAGTACATTGACAATTTTATAATGTGCAGTCAGGCCAGGAATTTCAAGTTTAAGATGTTCACTGCATGGATTAGGATAAATATTCAATTCGAAAGTATTAGAGCTGGCAACTGAGCTTTTAGTAGGAGTTTGAAACAACCATTTCATCGTAGCAGATGTATCTTTATTTCTATTGCTGTAAGTCAGCAGGGGTGCTCCATAAGCGCCGCTATTGGTCATGAAAATAACATTGTGAACAGTATCAGGCTGAGGGATAAATAAACCGAAGTAATCGATAACAGATTTTGGTGCTGAAATCCAATTGCCGTTAGAGTATATCATAACAAACTGAGAAATGATATTTCGGGTATTTTGTCGCAGAGCATCAAAAGTTCCAATAGGAGTAGTTAATTTACCCCAACCGTTTAGTTCAACTAATCTGTCAAATCTGGTGGAGATACGCAGAGAATCCAGAAACGGCATTGGCCCGGCGGTATCTGGGTCGAAGCCAAGTTCCAGAGATAATCCAAAAATTGTATCAGATTCGTTAAAAGCATCTTGAAAATGGCCAGGGAACTGGAAAATTTGGGTTTTCATTTTAACGATGTTCAGTGAAGTATCAGTTGATGCATATACACCATGATTGTAAAAAGCATTGTCATTAAGTTCATAGAAATTCACCGTATTATTATCCGTGCTGTTGATTGTGGCGTAGTTGCTTTGAGGGAAATTAGAAAAACCTTTGTACCAAAAAGGCATGCCTGTTCTTGTGGTGTCTTTCTTTGAGCTGTTTAGAGAGGCATAATTCCAGTTTTGATTAGGTCCGGCAGGTGCTAATTTTTGCGATTTATTATCAGTTGCCATGATGTATTGTCTTCCGGTTGGGATGACATGTGCAGATTCTAAAATAATCTGTGAAAAAGCCTGAGAAACCAGACATGAAAGGAATATTGTAAGGAGATTTTTCATTTTTTTAACGATTTATACCCTGCTAGGGTGTTTCAAATTAAATAAATTATTTCCGAACATTTTCAATTAGGAAAAAAAAGGAAGGTGTTTGCAAAAAATAAGGTTAGATTCGATAAAGTGAACTATTTTATATCATTTCGCATTATTAGTTTTAGCGAATGAATCATGGAAAATTTTATCATGTGGTGAGTCGTGCTAATGGTTGGGATAATTTATTTGAAGACCCCGCCCATTATAATTTATTTCTTCAGAAAGCGGTTGTAAAGCTCGCACCAGTAGCCAGAATTCACGCTTATTGTTTAATGCCTAACCACATACATCTGCTTGTGAAAATCCATGAAGAACAAGACATAAGACTCAAACTGATGGAAGATTTTGAAGTTCAAAAACTGTTGGCTATGACAAAGCATCAAAAATCTTTATTAAAACTAAAAGCGATAGATCCATTTTATCATGTGAATCAGCAGTTTTCAAATTTATTTAACAGTTATGCTCAATCATTTAACCTTATGACTAAGCGTAAAGGCAATTTATTTCAAAAGAGTTATAAAGTATTTGAAATTGATAGTCTGGGTTATTTATTGAATTCTGTGAGATACATTCATTATAACCCTGTGCATCATAATTTTGTTGCCAGATATGAAGATTGGCATTGGTCATCTTTTTTGGATTTTAAATTCGGAAGAGATGGTTTCATTGTTCAATCTGAGATTTTGCAGGCATTTAATGGTCTGGAAAATATGATGGAATTTCACTTAAATCGACCAGCTGGTGAAGATTGGGATTATTGAAAATTAGCTTAGGTCTTCATCAGATTAAATTTTAATGTAACCTTCGAGGTTATAATCAATTTATTTATAATTAAAAAGTCTGAATCAACGAAGTAGACAATATTTCTTTTGATTCAGGCTTTTTTTTTGTTAAAGCTCGGGGAGGCTTTTTTATTTTTTTTAATTTCCGATACCCTAGCAGGGTGAATACAATTAAAAAAATTACTCCTTATTTCATATCCATTATTTAAATCAATTTTCCTAGTGCACTTTATCTAATCCATCACAATTTTTAATGAGGGATAAAGAAAACTTTTTGAATAGAATTGGATGGTCGGAAATTATTTTAATTCCAGATACCCTAGCAGGGTGAATACAATTAAAAAAATTACTCCTTATTTCATATCCATTATTTAAATCAATTTTCCTAGTGCACTTTATCTAATCCGTCACAATTTTTAATAAGTGATAAAGAAAACTTTTTGAATGGAAATGGATGATCGGAAATTATTTTAATTTCCGACACCCTAGCAGGGTAAAGAGGATTAAAAAAATTATACATAAAAAAACCCCGAATCTCTCCGGGGGCTTCTTTTCATTCTTCTTCTTATTTTTAATTAGCCATTTAAAGCTGCTGCACCACCAACTATCTCCGAAATTTCATTCGTAATAGCAGCCTGACGGCCTCTGTTGTACTGCAATTTTAACTGTTTCAATATCTCACCGGCATTGTCGGTTGCCTTATCCATGGATATCATTCTGGCTCCGTGTTCACTGGCAAATGAATCCAACAAACTTCTGTAAAGCTGAGTCTTAATTGATCTTGGAATCAACTCCTCTAATATTTCAACCTTATTAGGCTCAAAAATATAATCGTTGCTGACACTCTTGGTTGCTGCACTTTTCTTAATGCTAACCGGCAATAAAATCTCATTACTTACAATCTGTGTAGCGGCATTTTTAAATTTGTTGTAAACAACCTCAACCCTGTTGTAAGTGCCGTTGAGGAATTTATCCATTGCATAATCACCAATGGCAAATCCACTATCAGCATTCAATTGACCGAACGTACCCATGAACTCAGTATTGGTTGGTAATTCGAACTTTTTGAGCATCTCGAATCCCTTTTTACCGATAAAAAGTAAATCAACTTTTTTCTTAGCGACTAATTCGGCGTATTCATTATTCAGAAGAGTACGGGTACGTTTAACAACGTTAGCGTTGAAACCACCACACAAACCTCTGTCGCTGCTTACAACAATCAGTAATACGCGATCGAGTGTTTGCTCTCTGAAGTATTTGGATAGTTTTTCATCATCAACAGAATCACCGAGATTTTTCAATACACCATTCAGCTTGTCGGCATAAGGGCGCATTTGAAATATAGCCGATTGGGCTTTTCTCAATTTTGTAGCAGATACAAGCTTCATAGCTTTTGTAATCTGCTGTGTTGAGATGGTTGAACTGATCCTGACTCTTACTTCTTTTAAGTTGGCCATTTAAAATGGATTAAGCTTTGTAATTATTTCCTACTTGTTTTGCAACCTCTTCTAAAACAGAAGTAATGCTGTCTTCAATTTTACCTGAAGCAAGACTGTTTAATACATCTTTGTGTTTGCTTTCAAGCACCTGAAGGTATTCAGCTTCAAACTCACGCACTTTGTTTACAGGAATAGAGTTCAACAAACCTTTAGTACCCAAGTAAATGATAGCTACCTGTTGCTCTACTCTGAATGGTGAATATTGACCTTGTTTCAATACTTCCACGTTTCTTGAACCTTTTTCCAGAACCGATTTGGTTGCAGCATCGAGGTCAGAACCGAATTTTGCGAAAGCTTCCAATTCTCTGTACTGAGCTTGGTCGAGTTTCAATGTACCGGCCACTTTTTTCATTGATTTAATCTGAGCGTTACCACCCACACGTGATACAGAGATACCAACGTTGATAGCTGGACGAACACCACTGTTAAACAAGTTCGATTCAAGGAAAATCTGACCATCTGTAATCGAAATTACGTTGGTTGGAATATAAGCAGAAACGTCACCTGCCTGAGTTTCGATAATTGGCAATGCAGTCAATGATCCACCGCCTTTAACTTTACCTTTCAATGATGGAGGCAAGTCGTTCATGTTAGCTGTGATTGAATCAGAAGCATTCAATTTACATGCTCTTTCAAGCAAACGGCTGTGAAGATAGAATACGTCACCCGGATAAGCCTCACGGCCCGGTGGACGTCTCAACAACAATGAAACCTCACGATAAGCTACAGCTTGTTTAGAAAGGTCATCATAAACGATAAGAGCAGGAAGACCTCTGTCGCGGAAAAATTCACCGATAGCAGCACCAGCCATTGGAGCAAAGAACTGCAATGGAGCTGGAGATGAAGCCGGAGCAGAAACTACCACTGTATATGGCATTGCACCTTTTTCTTCCAAAGTTTTCACTACT
Organism: Bacteroidota bacterium; assembly: GCA_963169345.1. GTDB lineage: Bacteria > Bacteroidota > Bacteroidia > NS11-12g > UBA955 > JABMMZ01. The sequence goes on along the minus strand of CAUJCT010000048.1, from coordinate 20,116 downwards.
TGTTTAACAGTAGATTCTTTCTGACCTACTGCAACGTAGATACAATATACCGGTTGACCTTTGTCGTAAAATTCTTTTTGATTGATAATGGTATCGATAGCCACAGCTGTTTTACCAGTCTGACGGTCACCAATGATCAACTCACGCTGACCTCTACCGATTGGAATCATAGCGTCAATAGCCTTGATACCAGTTTGAAGTGGTTCTTTAACCGGTTCACGGAACAACACACCCGGTGCTTTACGCTCAAGTGGCATTTCGTATTTTTCGCCAGTCAATGCACCTTTACCGTCAACTGGTTCACCAAGTGTATTGATAACACGACCCAGCATGCTTTCAGTCACTTCAATGGAAGCGATTTTACCAGTTCTTCTTACGGTATCACCTTCTTTAATCTGAGTGCTGCTGCCAAACAATACCGCACCGATATTGTCTTCTTCCAGGTTCAGAACGATAGCTTTCATACCGTTTTCAAATTCGATAAGCTCACCGGATTGTACTTGAGTCAATCCATGGATACGGGCAATACCGTCACCCACTTGGAGCACCGTTCCGACCTGTTCCAATTCGGACTCGGTCTTGAAGTTTGTTATTTGTTGTTTCAGGATTGCTGAAACTTCATCAGGTCTTATTTCTGCCATGACTTATTGTTTTTATGCTATGTTTAATTCTTTTTTGAGTTTTCTTAGTTTAGCGGATACGCTGGTGTCCAATAAATTGTCACCAAACTTTATCACCAGACCACCAATTACGGAAGCCTGGATTTCTGTATGCATCTCGATAGCTTTTGCTCCGGTATGTTTTTGAACGTATGCCTCAATGCTTTTTTTATCACTTTCGCTGATTGGAGCGGCTGATTGTACCAGCACTTTCTCAATACCTTGAGCTTTTCTGTATAATGTCAGAAAGGCTTCGGCAATATCTGGAAGAAAGTTTTCTCTGTTTCTTTGACAAACCAATTTCAGAAAATCCTGTGTAGTCTTATCTGTTTTAGAAAAGATGGACAGAATTGCATTCTGTTTTTGGATTGGGTTGATAATTGGATTTTTCAACGCATTACGCAGGTCCTTGCTGTTTTTGCAAGTAGCGCTGATGACTGACATATCAGCGGCAACAGCAGATAGCTTGCTGTCGGTGTTAGCCTGTTGCATCAGGGCGTGAGCGTATCTATTTGAAATCTTTGTTTCAGACATCTTAAGCGATAGCTTGTTGGTTGTTGTTCAGATTATTGACTTGTTTAGCAATGATGTTCTGTTGTTCTTCATTGTTAGAAAGCTGATTGTTGATCAGTTTTTCTGCAATATTAACAGACAGACTAGCCACCTGACCTTTCAATTCGGCAATTGCGTTGGCTTTTTGCTTATTGATTTCGTCAGATGCTTTTTGAATCATTCTCTTACCTTCTTCTTCAGCAGATTTTTTAGCTTCGCTGATGATGTTTTCTTTCATCTCACGAGCTTCTTTTAAAATCTGATCGCGTTCTTCTCTGGCTTCTTTGTAAAGTGCTTCATTGTCACTTTTAAGTTTAGCCATTTGTTCGCGTGCCTGTTCAGCAGATTTAAGAGCTTCTTCAATTGAATTCTCTCTTTCACTCAAGGCAGTCAGGATTGGCTTCCATGCGAATTTTTTTAGCATGAAAAGAAGGATACCGAATACCAGTACCATCCAGAATGTTAACCCGACGCCAGGTAATACTAATTCCATTTTATTGTTATTGAATGTTTTTTTTTAATTTAAGGCAAGGGGTTTTTCGTTAACCCCCTGCCAATTCGTTTATTCTGATATGATTGATTAAACAAACAATATCAAAAGACAAAGTACGATCGCAAAGAATACCGCACCTTCAACAAGTGCAGCAGCAACGATCATGTTTGCTCTGATGTCTCCTGTTGACTCTGGCTGACGAGCAATGCTCTCCAATGCGCTCTTACCAATGTTACCGATACCGATACCAGCACCGATAGCAGCGAGACCAGCACCGATTGCAGCACCTAATTTAGATGGGTCGGCTTCTAATAGAATTTCTAAAATTGACATATTATTTGGGTTTTATTTTATTGTATTTTATTGACGGATTAATGATGTTCTTCTGCGTGGTGGTGTTCTTCTGTTGCCGATCCAATGTACAAAGAAGCTAATAATGTGAATACATATGCCTGCAGGAATGCTACAAGTAGTTCAAGGACACTCATAAACAATGTGAAAGCTACTGAAAATACGGCTGATCCGTATCCTGCAACAACATTCTTTGTCCCAAAAATGAAAATCAAACTGAAGAAACCAAGTATGATGATGTGACCTGCTGTGATGTTTGCAAACAAACGCAACATCAATACAAATGGTTTTAATACTACTCCCAGTATTTCAATTGGAATTAACAATACCCATAATCCTACTGGTACATCCGGCATGAATATATGTTTCCAGTAATGTTTGTTTCCTGAAAAGTTTACAACTATGAAGACTATTACCGCCAATACCATGGTTACAGCTATATTTCCAGTTAAGTTGGCGCCGAATGGGAAAATTGGAATCAATCCCATCAGGTTATTAATGAAGATAAAGAAGAATATGGTCAGTAACAATGGAAGAAATTTAGCATAATGCTTACCAACAGATGGCTTAATCACTTCATCTTTCATGAAAAGAATCAGTGGTTCCAGTAAAGACTGTAATCCTTTTGGAGCTGAAGTGCCTCTCTTTTTGTAAGATTTGGCAACACTTAAGAATATGATAAGTAAAAGAGCCGCGCCTAATAATAAAGCAAACACATTTTTTGTAATTGAAAGATCAAGTGGCTTATCATTTAAAGCTTCACCTTTTTCGTTTAACTGTAGTTCACCGCTGGCATCTGTTTTAAAGATGTGGCCATTGTGCAGTTTATAAAAGTTACCGTTGCTTTCAACAGTTGCGTGTCCGTGTTCGAATTTGGAGGAAGAAAAGAAATGAAGACCATTGTCATATAAAATCACAGGCAATGGAACACTGACAGCATGACCATTGATATCCATAATGTGCCAGTCGTGAGCATCTTTTACGTGGTCGAGAATCATTTTACCAGGATTGAAAGCTTCTTCACCATGAGCACCCTCATGATTAGCTTCGTGGTTGGCATGGTGTTCTGAATTTGCTACACTGACAGAGTCCGAGGCAGTTTCGTGACCATTAGCTCTCACATTTTGAAATGAAAAAAGCGTAAAAATGATTAAAAGAAACAAAAATTGTATTCTTTGAAAAACGGGAAGTCCTTTATTTTCGGGCATCATCAGTATTTTGTGATTTTTCTGAATCGAGGCGCAATTTATGAAGGATAATCTTAATTTCAAAACCCATGTAGACAAAATATGATATTAACAAAAATATAGCTCCGGCTTTATTGACTATTGTGCTGATTTTTAGGTATATGGCAATAGAAAACAGGGCAACAACAATTCTTAGTCCCATGGACCCAAAATATTTTGCATTGAACTGCGACTGAGATACCTTTAAAGAATGGCTTATTTTACGGGCTCCAAGAATAAAAATGGCACAAAAAATAATCAAAACAGCCGACAGGATTATTTTATCCTCCATCCCTTTTGTCAAAGCCGGTACTAACCAAACTATTGCTAACTGTGCAATAAGGGCATAAACGAAGTTTAAATAACTCTTCACTTGTCTTTTATTTGTTTTATCATGTAATACATTGCTCCGAAAACGCCAAACATTATGCCGATGATGGTAAAAAGAGGAAATCGGACAATCTGAAATTTATCAATATATCTGCCGGCAAAAGTGCATATCACAATAAAGGCGGCCATTTGCAAACCTAAACCTGAGTATCTGGCATAATCCGGTAGTGGTTTTCTTGGTTTCAATCGCTGATTTTGGCTCCTGTCGATTTGCTGTTCATATTGCAATTGCCATTGAATTCGGCACCACTCTCAATAACCAGTTTCGAAGAGCTGATATTGCCATTAATCTTGGCAGAAGAACGCAAAAATAGCGTTTCACTAATAATAATATCACCTTCTATCTTTCCGGAGATATCAGCGCTTCGGGCATTAACATCTCCTTTAATTTCAGCACCGGCACCCATAGCAATTTTGGATTTTGAGATTACTTTTCCTTCAATTTTACCGTCAATTCTCAAGTCACCATCAGAACTTAAGTCACCTTTAATAACGGTGCCTAGTCCTATCATATTTAATGCCGAATTCTGGCTGATTTCATTTTTGGGAGATTTGTTCAACATGTTGCAAGTATATTAAAAAACAATGTAATTTAAAGGATTGACAGCTACACCATTGTGCCAAAGTTCAAATCGCAGTTGCTTCTTTGGGTTGTCTTTGTCTACATAGCCTATAACACCAATCGTTTCACCGGCTTTCACATAAGAGCCTAATTCTTTGTATACAGCCGCATTGTATTTATAAATGGAAAGCCAGTTGTTTTGATGCTGTACAGAAATGATATAACCGTATTCAGGTGTCCATCCGCTAAAAATAACTGTCCCATCCATTGTTGCTTTAACCGTTTCATCAATAACAGGAACTATATCGATAGAAGGGTGAGTTCGGTTATTAAATGCATTTGAGACACTGCCTTTTAGTGGTGTAAAAAACAAAAAGTCGTTATCCAGATCATCGCTTTCATCTATGCCAACTGAACCGGTCGATGCAATTGGTGCTGTACTTCTGCTTTCTTTTGGTTTTACTTCGCTTTCAGCTTTATTTTCGTTGACGGCAATTTCTTTATCTCTGCCTTTGTCGGCCTTATAAGGAATATCGTATGCTGTTACATCCTCACCACTGATGATTTGTTTCATAGCAATTTCCCTTTTCTTGGACATTTCCAGCTCACTTTCCAGAGTACTGATTTTGCGTAAAACTTCATTTTTCATTTTACCATCAAATGTCTGGCTGTATCCTGGTGCGTAATCTTTTACACCCGGAAACAAAGTGTAGATACCCCAGCTTATAAGGGAAAATATTAAAAGACCTGCTGAACCAATTAGTAAAACGTTGGATGGCGTTAGACTTAAAGACGTCTTTTCCTGCAGGTTGGTTTCATTAATAATGAGCAACCTGTATCTGTTTTTGAGTTTTTTGAGTAACTTTCGCCTGTTTTGTTTACGCTCCATGTAAAAAAATGGTCCACAAATAATAAATTTGCGTTTTCAAAGTTAATAGGTTTTAACCGAAGAATAAAATTGTTTAGTACAAAAAAACTCAGTGTAATTCTGCTGCTTCTTGCGCAAAATTTGATGGCTCAAAGTTGGCTATCCAGACAATGGCATAACAGTGTTTCTCACTACAACTATTATTATAACGCCAACCTGATGATTTCAGATATCAGGGAGGAATCGCTTATTGCATTTAAAGACAATTATAAAAATGTATTAGCTCTTTATCCAATTCCGACGCCAGCCGATTTAAAAGGCAATGCAACAAAGATGGATGAAGTGCTGAAGAAATGTTCTCATATTATTGAGAGGCATTCTAAAAGCAAATGGGTAGACGATAGCTATCTTTTAATGGGTGATGCTCATTTATTCAAGGGTGATTTTTATTCGGCAATTGAAGTTTATGAATATGTGGCAGGGACTTTTAAAAAATCACTACCTGCTAAACAAGCTGAAATAAACATTCTTGTCACTTATATTCTGCAAGAGAAATTTGAAGATGCAGAAGCTCTATACACCAAACTCAACAGTAAAAAGGAATTTCCTGAAAAATTAAAGACGCAGCTGGATATAGCTGGGGCGGCAGTAAACATCAAACAGGGCAAATATCCAGGAGCAATAAAATTATTGGAAGAAGCTATTCCAAAAATTAAGAACAAAATGCAGAAGATTCGCTACAATTTTGTTTTGGCGCAATTGTATGCTTTAACTAAGCAAAACCCTCAAGCTCTTGAAAGGTATAAGAAAGTCATTAAACTCAATCCTCCTTATGAATTCGCATTCAATGCCAAGCTCAACATGGCTAAAGCGATTAATCTTAAAAATCGTTCTGAGGTTAAGAATGCCAAAATGGTTTTAAGGGACATGTTGAGAGATGATAAAAATATCGACTATTTTGATCAGATCTATTATGAGCTCGGCAATCTTGAAATAGCGGATAAAAATGACAGAGGCGCTATAGCTGAGTACACCAATGCACTTAGAAGCAAATCATCTGATCTGGCAATAAAAAGTAATGCCTATCTTGCTTTGGCAGATTTGTATTTTAGATATCAGGACTATGAGAACGCTCAGCTCTATTACGATAGCGCCGCAAGAACAATTGATAAATCCAATCCTAATTTTGAGTTGGTTCAGGAGAAAAATCTGGTGCTAAACGAACTTATCAAACATCTGGTCAATATCAAGGAGAAAGATAGTTTGTTGCGATTATCCAATGATGAGAAATTAAGAGAAAAGACAATTGACAAATTAATTAGAGAAGAAAAGGACAGGGTTGAAAAGGAGAAGCAGATGGAGGAAATTCGCAAGCAACAGCAGAATAATTTGAGTATGCAGCAACCGTCTACAACTGTCAGTGGAAGCTTCCCATTTTACAATATGGCTGCAAAAAACAAAGGTATACAGAATTTTCAGAGAATCTGGGGGACTTTTGAATTGACTGATTTTTGGGGTATAGCCAGCAACAGACAAAAAGAAGTCTGGAAGAAAATAGACGATGAGCAAACCAAAAATGATAAAGGAAGTGTGATAAAGGAAGGGATTATTAGCAAAGCACCTGAAGAGAGAAAAAAATACTATACCAATATTCCATTTACTCAAGCCGAAAAGCAAAAGATGATGGATGAAATTTCTGAATCTTATTTTCTTGGAGCCAATGTTTATTATCAAAATTTAAAAGAATATGATAAGGCGAAAGGCATGCTGGAGGAATTGAATAGAAAATATCCAAAGAGCAAGTATGAAATTAATTCATGGTATTTACTCGCAAGAATTTACCGCGATTTGAAAAATGAAGAGAAAGCGAAGTATTATATAGGATTGATTAAGGCTGTTGACTCGAACAGTAATTTCTTAAATGTTTTAGAAAACAAAGGAATTGACTCCAGCAAACTGGTAAAAGTTGACAATGAAGTTGAAAAAATTTATCAGAAATGTTTCAATGCCTATAAAGCGGGTAATTATCCTGAAGCTTTAAATCAGAAGAAAGAACATGACAGCAGATTTCCGGGTAGTCCGCTGCAGGTTAACTTCGATTATATCGATGCTCTTATAATAGGCAAGACCGGAGAGCTGAAAGTTTTCAGGTCAAAACTTGAAGCAATAGTTGAAAATTATCCTAATTCAGATATTGCTAAAGAATGTCTTAAGACAATAGAACTTATAAAAGTAAAAACCGGTGAAGTAAAGGTTAGCTCAGGTTCTGGTAAATACAATTACAATGCAGCATCTGATCATTTTTATATATTAATAGTGCCTAAAGGAGTTGATATGACTCAACTAAAATTAGCATTTATCAATTACAACAAAACTTACCATGGCAGTGACGGTTTAAGGGTAACCACCTCATTACTTGGCGACCAGTCACAAATTTTAATTGTCAATAATTTCAAATCACTCGAAGCTGTGAAAGCCTATCTCAAGGAAATAACTGCAGATAAGAAATTTCTTGATGAAATAAAATCAGTCAACACAGATGACCATATGGTAATAAGCAAAGAAAATTTCTCTGTACTAATCAGCGACAAAGTACTTAGCGATTATATATTATTCTACAAATCATACTATAAGAATTAAGCGCAGCACAAATGGGTAAGCAGCAAACGGAACAATCGTTTATAAAGAAATTCTGGAAATACTATTTGTATTTTCTCCTTTTCATTCCAGTATTTTTCATACTTGTTAATTTTGGTATTTTAGGTTCAATGCCAGACATAGAAGAACTTGAAAATCCGAGAAGCGCTTTGGCAAGTGAATTATACAGTGAAGATGGCGTTTTACTGGGACAGTACTTTATCCAGAAAAGATCATACTTAGGGTACAACGAAATTCCGGTTCAGATGTTTGATGCACTTATTTCGACTGAAGATGAGCGATTTTATGATCATTCGGGAATTGATGCTCAGCGTTTAGTTGGAGCAGTTTTGCGTTTGGGGTCTTCAGGTGGTGCATCTACAATAACACAGCAGTTAGCCAAAAACTTGTTTCATTACGACAATGGGCACAGACCTAATGTAGTGGTTCGTTTAGCTCAAAAATTAAAAGAATGGGTTATTGCAGTCAGATTGGAAAGACGATATACTAAAGAGGAAATTGCCACTATGTATTTAAATACAGTTCAATTTTCAGGTAGTTCATATGGCGTAAAGTCAGCGGCTAAAGAGTTTTTCAATAAAGAGCCAAAAGATCTGAAGGTTGAAGAATGTGCAGTTTTGGTAGGGATGCTTAAAGCAATCAGTGCATACAATCCTAAACGCAATCCAAATAATTCGATGAACAGACGAAATGTTGTGATTGGTCAGATGATCAGAAACTGGGATAAACTCCGAAATAAGGATTTGAGTAAAGAAGATCTGGAGAAACTGAAAACTCAGGCAATAGTTTTGGATTATCAGTACGAAGACCACAACGATGGTCCGGCGGTATATTTCCGAGAATGGTTAAAGAAGGATTTGATGAAATGGTGTAAGGAACATAAAAAACCTAATGGAGAGTCGTATAACCTATACAAAGATGGATTAAAGATTTACACCACTATAAATTATAAATTACAAACTTACGCAGAGCAAGCTGCAGCAACGCATTTAAAAGACTTACAGGGGCAGTTTGATAAATCCTGGGGAAATAAAGAGCCATGGAGAGACGAAAACTGGAAGGTATTGCCTAACTACCCTGTTCAGGAATTAAAAAAGACTCCTCGTTATGCTGCCTTGAAAGAAGTATATGGAAAAGACACAACTAAAATCATGCGGGCATGCAGAACAAAAGTTAAGATGACTGTTTTTTCCTGGAATGGCGATGTGGATACGATGATGAGTCCTTTGGATTCAATCAAGTATATGAAGCGTTTTCTTCACACTGGATTTATAGCCATACAGCCTTCAACTGGTCAGGTGAAAGCCTGGGTAGGAGGAATAAATCACCATTACTTTCAGTACGATCATGTCAATAAAAGCGCTGGAAGGCAAGTTGGTTCAACTTTTAAACCATTTGTATATGCTTTAGCCATTGATAATAAATTATCGCCTTGTACACAGTTTCCAAATACTCCACCACCATATCCAAACTGGAGAGTCAGCAACAGCGATGGATCTTATGGAGGTTCAATGAATATGTACAGAGGTCTTGCTACTTCAACTAACTGTATAGTGGCGCAGGTTTTACATGCCATGGGAGAACATGCTCCGGCCAATGTGGTGGATTTTGTAAGAAAAATGGGTATCGATTCGGCTAAACTGGATCCTTATCCTTCTATTTGTTTAGGTGTAACTGATATTTCTCCATTCGATATGGCAGGAGCGTTCAGCACATTTGCTAATAAAGGTTATTGGATTGAACCAACCTATTTGACCCGCATAGAAGATAAGAATGGCAATATTCTGGCAGAATTTGCTCCAACAAATATCAAGCAAATAATGACAGAAGAAAAAGCGTATGTAATGTGTCAGTTGCTTCAGGGTGTGGTTCAGTATGGTACCGGTCAGAGATTAAGATACAAATACGGTGTGGAAGGATGGATTGGAGGTAAAACCGGAACTACACAAAGTAACAGTGATGGATGGTTTATGGCTGTCACTAAAGATTTAGTTTGTGCTACCTGGGTGGGTTGTGATAGTCGTAAAGTCAGATTTAGAAATACAGCTTATGGTCAGGGTGCTCATGCTGCACTTCCAATATTTGCCTATTTTATAAAGAAGGCTAAAGCAGACCCCAAACTGGATATAAGATTATTGCCAATTGATCCACCACAACATGAATTAAGTATTGAATTCAGATGCAGTGATTTTGGAACGGGAGGGGACGTAGACGAGTTCGGTTCACCTGAAGGGAAAAATCTCGATTTAGGGATTTGATACTTGTATCTTATTTTTAGTAGATTACTTTTTCTAACAATAGGCGCGTGTTGTTAAATTGTAAATTTTATTTTACCATATCAAAGCTAAAAGGTAGTGTAAATACACATTTTTATAATTCATAATTAATATGGTCTGCACAGAGCCTTAATTTTGGCAGGGGTATTTTGTTCCGAAAATCTTATAGAGATGAAACGGAAAATATCTACAACAATTTTAGGACTTTTAGCATGGTTATTCTGGCCGGATGCGGCACATGCTCAAATTGTTCTGCTGCAGGATTACGCTAATAAGTATTCCTCAACCATCGGTACCTTCCAGGGTATTACTTTTCGCGAAAGTGGTTTTTCGGGTATGTACATGATACCGGGAACCAATGGAAAAGAATTCTGGATTGTATCCGACAGAGGCGTTAACATCGATGCTGCTAACGCTAACTCAAGTTTATGTCGTCCTACATACGACAAAATCTATGCTTTCCCTAACTATGCTCCCAAAATTCACAGGGTAAGAATAGTAGGTGATTCAGTTCAAATTTTACAAACTATTACTATTAAAAGACCAAATGGAACAAATGCTACAGGTATTATCAATCCAACTGGATTTGGAAGTACATCTGCTGAGGTAGCATCAACAGATACTGTATTAAACTGTGCAGGATTTAATTTAAAAGTTGCTGCTAAAGACATTTGGGGCATTGATGCCGAAGGTTTAGCTTTAGATAAAATGGGCAATTTCTGGATATGTGAAGAAGGTGGTCCAACTATTTGGGTAGTTAGCCCTACAGGTGTTGTTTTAAAGAGATACACACCTTATGCAAATTTACCTGGTGCTCAGCCTCAGGATATCATGATTGATTCATGCTTCAAATACAGAAAAAACAACCGTGGTTTTGAAGGTATAACTATAGCCCCAAATGGCAAAGTATATGCGATTATTCAAAGCCCAATTTTATACCCTAGTAAATCTATTGGTGAAGGTACAAGAATACACAGGATTCTTGAAATTGATCCGGTTACCAATGCACAAAAAATGTATGTATATCTCAATGATGGTATCATAGGATCAGGTAGTAATCAAATTCGTTTGAGAGACTGGAAAATTGGAGACATGGCTGCAATTAATGACAGTACGTTTTTGGTTTTGGAAGCTGCCTTAAGAGGTACTACTGATGTCAAAAAAATGTATATGATTAACATCAATGGTGCTACAAATGTTAACTCAGGACTCTATGGTGGATTAACACTCGAAGCATTGGTTGATTCAACGGGATTGACTGCACAAAGCATCAAACCTGTTAAAAAGACCTTATTTATGAATTTCTTTCAGTATGGATGGGATCCTAAACTGGATAAACTTGAAGGTCTGGCAATCATCAATGACAGTACTATTGCAGTATGTAATGATAATGATTATGGACAATATTCACCAAATGAAGATGGAATAGCGACTGCCACAACTAATGTTGGTCACGTTGCGGTGTATCGTTTACAGGGCAACAATAAGTTAAAGAATTTTGTACCTTTAAACTACACCATCATTTCTGGTATAACTGGACCTAATTCATCACAATCTCCATATTTGAATGGAGTAGCTAAAGACGTTAAATTTACTTCAATTCTTACTGCCGGAGATTATATTAACGGTTACAGAATGTGCGGAACACCAGATGGTGCCGGTGCTTATGATAATGGAGATGGTACTTTCACCATGTTGATTAATCATGAATTTGGAAACACTTCTGGAATTAACAGATTGCATGGTTCAAAAGGTGCTTTTGTATCTAAGTGGGTTATCAATAAATCAGACTTGTCTGTTGTGAGTGGTTCTGACTTGATTAAAACTGTCAAGATATGGAATGGAACAAGCTATGATACTTATGATGCAAGCAATCCAAATGCATTATCCGCTTTCTCAAGATTTTGTTCTGCCGATTTGCCATCAGCTTCCGCATTTTATAATGCAGCTACTGGTTTAGGTTCTTCAGAAAGAATTTTCATGAATGGTGAAGAGTCAGGAAATGAAGGTCGTGCATTCGCTCATATTTCAACCGGTGCAAATGCCGGAACATCCTACGAATTGCCATTTATGGGTAAATGTTCATGGGAAAACGTGGTAGCATGCCCTTATCCTCAAAATAAAACTGTTGTTATCGGAATGGATGATGCTACTCCCGGACAAGTTTATATTTATGTAGGCAATAAAACAAATTCTGGTAATGAAATTGAAAAAGCTGGTTTGACAGGGGGTAAATTATATGGTATTAGTGTCAATGGATTAACAACAGAATCCAGTTCATCTATACCTGCACCAGGAACAGGATTTACACTAGTGGATTTAGGTGCCATACAAAACAGCACAGGTTCATATATCAATACCTTAAGCAATAATTTAGGAGTAACAAACTTCCTTCGTCCTGAAGACGGTTTGTGGGATCCATCTAATCCTAATGATTTTTATTTCGTCACTACCAACTCATTTAGTAGTCCAAGTCGTATGTGGAGATTGAGATTTAATGATATCAATAATCCTGAACTTGGCGGAACTATTACTGCAGTATTAGATGGCACCGAGGGTCCAAAAATGATGGACAATATCGGAATTGATAATTTTGGTCACATTATGATTCAGGAAGATGTTGGAAGCAATGTGCACAACGGTAAAGTATGGATGTACACCATTGCAACAGATGTATTACAATTGGTTGCAGAACATGATGCAAACAGATTTATAACCGGAGGTTCGAATTACCTGACTCAGGATGAAGAAGCATCTGGTATTATTGATGCTCAGACTATATTAGGTCCTGGTATGTTTTTATTGGTGGATCAGGCACATTATAGTCAACCAGGTGAATTAGTTGAAGGTGGTCAGATCTTGGCAATGTTTAATCCTGAAACGTTTAATTCAAATCCTGAATTGACACTTACCGGAAACAATATCGATATCGTGAATGGTGATAACACACCGGTTACAACAGACAACACAGATTTTGGTACAGTTGGAAGTACTCAAATAAAAACCTTTGTTATCAAAAATACCGGCAAAGGAATTTTGACACTTAAAAAGTTGGAAATTAAAGGTGCAGCAGCAGTGGATTTTGCATTTGAGAATGCGCCTGTATTGCCTTTGCAAATTCCAGCAAATTCAAGTATTAATCTGGTTGTCAGGTTTACCCCATTACAAAAAGCACTAAGAACTGCTTCTGTCAATTTGTATTCAAATGATGTGGATGAAAGTATCTTTACATTCAGCATTCAGGGAACAGGTATAGACGCTGGTTTAACTGGACCAAGCAGCTCACAGACACCATATCTGGTTGCGGTAACCAATGGTGGTAAATTTACTTCTATTTTGACTGCTGGTGACTATATTAATAATTACAGAATGTGCGGTACACCTGACGGAGCCGGTGCGTTTGATAACGGCAATGGTACATTTACCCTTGTAGTCAATCACGAATTTGGAAATACCGCCGGAGCTGTAAGAGCACATGGTAATAAAGGTGCTTTTGTTTCAAAATGGATCGTTAATAAATCAGATTTAAGTGTTTTAAGCGGATCGGATTTAATTCAATCGGTTTATCTGTGGGATGGTTCTAAATATGTGAAATATGATGCAACAAATCCTGTTGCTCAATCAGCTTTTTCAAGATTCTGTTCAGCTGATTTACCTGAAGTGACTGCGTTTTACAATGCGACTACAGGAAAAGGTACACAAGAGCGTATCTTCATGAATGGTGAAGAGTCAGGTAATGAAGGTCGTGGTTTTGCTCACATTCTTACTGGTTCTGAAGCAGGTTCAACTTATGAATTGCCATATCTGGGTAAGTTCTCATGGGAAAATTCTGTAGCTTGTCCGAATGCTTCTGATAAGACAATCGTGGTTGGTTTAGACGATGCTACCCCGGGTCAGGTTTATGTTTATGTTGGAACAAAAACAAGTACTGGTAGTACTATTGAAAAAGCAGGGTTGACAGGTGGTAAACTATTTGGTATTGCGGTAAATGGATTGACCAGTGAGTCGAGTTCATCTATACCTGCAGCAGGTACAGCATTTACATTGGCTGATCTTGGACAAGTTCAAAATACAACCGGTTCAACATTGAACACCAATAGCAATACAAAAGGTGTTACCAATTTCCTCAGACCAGAAGATGGTGCCTGGGATCCAATGAACCCTAATGATTTCTATTTTGTAACAACAAACTCTTTCAGCAGTCCTAGCCGTATGTGGAAACTGCATTTCACTGATATCAATAATCCTGAGCTTGGAGGTACTATTACCGCAGTTCTGGATGGCACAGAAGGTCCTAAAATGATGGACAATATTGGAATTGATAATTTCGGTCATATCATGATTCAGGAAGATGTTGGAGGTAATATTCACAATGGTAAAATCTGGCAGTACGACGTCAATACTGATAAAATAAAATTGGTAGCAGAACACGATCAAACCAGATTTATCACAGGCAGTTCTAATTTCTTAACCATTGACGAAGAAGCTTCTGGTATTATTGATGTTCAAAAGATTCTTGGTCCTGGTATGTTCCTTCTTGTTGATCAGGCACATTACAGTATACCGGGTGAATTAGTTGAAGGCGGTCAGATTCTGGCTTATTACAACCCTGATACCTATCTGAAAAATCCAGAAATTGAAGTGAGTGGTAATGGTGAAGTCATTAAAAATGGTAGTGCAACTGCAAAATCATTTGACAATACAGACTTTGGTCAGGTAAAACTAAGCACTCAGAAAGTAATGACTTTCGAAATTAAGAATACTGCTTTAGGTAATCTGAATATTAAATCAATTGCGATAAGTGGGGTTAATGCCAGTGAGTTTACTTTCGAAAACTTACCTACTATGCCACAAACATTAGCTAGTGGAGCATCTTTAACTTTAACGGTTAAATTTAATCCATCAGCAGTAGGTGTAAGATTGGCTACTCTTAAAATTCAGAGCAATGATGTAGATGAATTGGTTTATTCCTTCGCATTGCAGGGTACAGGATACTCTAATACTGATATTACGGATAAAAACATCAGCAATCTGAATATTTACCCTAACCCAAGTTCATCAGAAGCAACAGTTGATTTAGGCTTGATAAACACTTCTGAAGTCATTGTAAGAATGGTTGATTTGCAAGGCAAAGATGTGATGCCACAAATGGCATTGACATTGGAGAGTGGAGAACACACCTTGCAAATCCCAACTTCAGAATTGGTAAGCGGGATTTACATAATTGAGTTTAATGTGAATGGTGTACTTACAAGATACCGTTTGGCAGTGATACATTAACAATATTCCTTTTCTTAACGCTCGACAGTGTGTTCCTTGATTGGAGCACACTGTTTTTTAGCTTATAAACCACATGAAAATTAAATGGATTTGTATACTAGTACTACCTGTATTGCTTTTAATATTTGGAGCTTTTAGAACAAATGAGAGAGACGCATATACTGAGCTGTATCAATTACAATATAAAAAGTTTGATGATAAGCTGAAAGAGCTTAAAACAATCAGTAGCGCAGATACTTTAGCTCTAAATAATTGGATTGCTGAGATGCGCATCAATCTTAAATCTCTTGACTTCTGGTGGAGATATACTGACCCCATTCAATATAAAATTATTAATGGTCCTTTGCCTGTTGAATGGGAAACTGAAGTGTTTGAAAAATACGAACCTCCCTATAAACGAATTGGATATGGATTGACCTTGGCAGAACAAGCTCTGGATGAGGGTGACCATGCTTATGCACTTCAATTATTGCTGCCAGTTGAAGCTGCCATTGAACATTTCAGACCCGATTCGATGCGTTTATTTTTAGAAAGCGCCGATCATTTTGCGCATTGTAATCGCCTGTATTTACTCAATCTTGCGGCTATTTATACGACTGGATTTGAATGTCCTGATACCGCTAAGATTTTACCTGAGTTAAAGTCTATGCTGACATTGGTAAGAAATGTTTACGAGGCATATAACCGCAGTTTTCCGGAAAAGCAATTGCATACCGACTACATCCAACAATATGATGATATGATTCAGTTTGTTCAAAGTAACAAGTACTGGAGCGATTTTAACCATTTTGAATTTCTGTCGAACTATGTCAATCCACTATACGGAATAAACAGCCGTTGGATGCAGGAGAATAATTTCAGGAGTAAAAGCAATATGGATTATGCATTGAACAAGAAGGCAGAGTCTATTTTTGATAAATCTATCTATTTTGCCCAGAATACTAAGGGGATTTTTCTTAGAGTATCGGATTCAGAGTCTTTAAAAAAAATTGAAGAGCTTGGAAAATTGCTCTTTCACGATCCAATTTTATCCGGAAACAACGAAAGGAGTTGTGCCTCATGTCATAAACCCGGTGAATATTTTGCTGATACAGGTTTTTCTACTGCAGAGAGATTTGACCACAAAGGCAGATTGTCCAGAAATACCCCATCTACAATTAATGCTGAGTACAACCATTTAATCATGCAGGATGGCCGATTCATCAGTTTGCAACAGCAGGCAATAGCAGTCATGATTAATCCTGAGGAAATGGGCGCAAAGCAAGACGAAATTCTGAAGAAGGTAATGAGTTGTAAAACGTATAAGAAATTGCTCAATGAATTAGCCCAACTGACCCCACAGTTAAATTCTCCTGACCTGGAGCATATTATTTCGGCTTTGACTTATTACTATTCAAAATTCAGTCGTTACAGATCGCGTTTTGATTTGGCAATTGAGCGGCAAGCTAGATTAACAAATGAGGAACTAAGAGGATTTAATTTATTTATGTCGAAAGCACAATGTGCAACTTGTCATTTTGTGCCGCATTTTAATGGTGTGAAACCGCCTTATATAGGTTCTGAGTTTGAAGTTTTAGGTGTACCGGATGACACGGGATTTAATCTTTTTGGAAAGGATTCAGGAAGATATGTAGTGAATCCTGCTAGTGAAACCATGTTTGCATTTAGAACCGGGAATTTGAAGAATATTAGCAGAACAGCGCCTTATATGCACAATGGTGTTTTCAGGACCTTAAGCGAAGTGATAGAGTTTTATAATAACGGAGGCGCTCAGGGCAGAGGATTAAAGTTAGAGAATCAAACATTATCAGGAGAAAGACTGGGATTAAATAAACAGGAAATTGCGGATTTGGTCGCTTTTTTAAATAGTCTCGATGAAAATATTCAGCTAGAAGAGGCACCTAAAGAATTACCAGTTTCGAGCATAAAGAAAATAAAGAACAGACAAGTTGGAGGAATATATTAAATGAAGCAGTATAGATTAAGCAGTATTATTTTAGGTTTAAGCCTGGTGTTTTCACAATGTAAGAGCAAGCAAATTGTTTATTACGAATTACCAGCAGAGATGAGTACAGACGTTCGGACAGCTGTGCAGGCTCAATGTGAGAAAGGACTGGTATTATACAGATTAAATTGTGCCAAATGCCATTCAGATACAGTTAAAGGAAAAGAAGTGATTCCTGATTTTAGTCCGGAGCAATTATCTAATTACGAATTCCGCTTTGCAAATAAAAAGCATGAAGACAATTTAAATGAGACACAATTAACGCAAGATGAGTTGGTATGTATCATTGCATTTTTAACCTATAAGAAGAAAAATAAGACATAAAAAAGCCGACATTAAGGTCGGCTTTTCAAAATATTTTAACGGATTAAGCTCCCAGAGCAATACGTTTAAAGCTCAATACTGTAAGACCAGCTTCTGCATCAGCAAGCATTTTAGCTACAGTTTTAGAACCATCTTTAACGAATTCCTGATTGAGCAGGGTATATTCTTTATAGAATTTATTCAAGCGACCTTGAGCAATTTTCTCAGCCATTTCAGCAGGTTTACCTTCAGCAATTGCTTGTTCTTTACCAACTTCAATTTCTCTGGTGATGGTTTCCTGAGGTACTTGAGTTTCATTAAGGGCGATAGGATTCATAGCAGCTATTTGCATAGCGGTATCTTTACCTGCAGCCATGTTAGCATCGCTAGGCTCATTGTTCATTTCAACAAGGACACCCATTCTGTTACCGGCGTGGATATAAGCTACAACGTTATTACCTTTAACAATTTCGTATTTAGAGATATCCATTTTCTCACCTGTTTTACCCATTTCATCCAACAATTTTTGTTCAAGAGAAATGCTGCCAATGTTAAGAGCCTTAAGGGCGTTTACATCAGCTGGTTGATTGGTAAGAGCCAGGTTAGCTATTTCGTTAGCGAATTTAACGAAGTCTTCATTTTTTGCAACGAAGTCGGTTTCACAATTAAGTTCGACTACAACACCAACTTTACGGTCGGCTGAAGTCAAAGCGATAACTGCACCTTCTTTAGCTGCTCTATCAGCTCTGTTAAGAGAGATTTTCTGACCTTTTTTTCTTAAAAAGTCTATTGCTGCTTCGAAATCGCCGTTAGTTTCGGTGAGGGCTTTTTTACAATCCATCATACCGGCACCGGTCAATTGACGAAGTTTGTTTACATCTGCTGCGCTAATTGTTGACATACTGCTCATTTATCTTTCTTCTGGTATTAGGGGTTGATTAAGCTTCAGCTGCGTTTTCTTTTTCTGATTTAGATTTTTCTAATTCAGCTGAATCTTTTTCTTTTTTTCTATCCATCTGACCTTCTTCAATCGCTTTAGCGATAACGTCAACGATCAATTTGATTGATTTAGAAGAGTCGTCGTTACAAGGAATTGGGAAGTCGATATTAGTAGGATCGCTGTTGGTATCTACCATAGCGATAGTTGGGATATTTAATTTGATGGCTTCTGCAACTGCAAGGTGTTCTCTTTTAACGTCCACGATAAAGAGAGCAGAAGGGAGACGAGACATATCAGCGATACCGCCTAATACTTTAGCTAATTTAGCTTTTTCACGCTCAAGCATCAATTTTTCTTTTTTATTGATGTTGGCATAAGTACCGTCGGTAGCCATTTTGTCGATGGTCTGCATTTTTTTGATTGACTTACGCACGGTGCTGAAGTTGGTCAGCATACCGCCGAGCCATCTTTCAGTTGCGAAAGGCATATTGGTTTGGGAAGCAACCTCCTTAATAATTTCTTTAGCTTGTTTTTTGGTAGCTACGAAAAGGATTTTGCGACCAGATTTCACCATATTTCTAATTGCAGAAGAGGCTTCATCCAATTTGGTGGCAGTTTTATTCAAATCTATGATGTGAATGCCATCCTGCTCCATGAAAATGTAAGGAGCCATTTTTGGATTCCATTTGCGGGTAAGGTGTCCGAAGTGACAGCCTGCTTCCAATAATTGTTCTTGTGATACTGAAGACATTTGTATGATGTATTAGCGTTTGCTGAATTGAAATCTTTTTCTTGCTTTCTTTTGACCTGGTTTCTTTCTTTCAACCATTCTGTCGTCTCTTCTCAGGAGGCCGATTGGTTTTAGAGTCAGACGGTGTTCAGGATTAATTTCACAAAGTGATTTGGAAATGGCCAGACGAACTGCTTCGGCTTGACCGGTAACTCCGCCACCATCTACATTAATTTTGATATCGTATTTTCCAACGTTATCAGTTAATTGCAATGGTTGCATCACTTTGAATTGGTTAACCAGTGTAGTGAAATACTGGTCGTATGGCTTATCGTTGATCAGAATGTTACCATTACCTGCTTTTACATAAATGCGGGCAATTGATGTTTTTCTTCTACCTGATGTGTTTGTAACTTCCATGTAAATGCTTGTATGGATTATTTAAACTTTAATTCTTTTGGTTGTTGAGCCTGGTGAGGGTGCTGGTCGCTGTCGTATACAAACAAACTGCGGAACATTTCAGCTCCAAGTCTGTTTTTTGGCAACATACCTTTTACAGCCTCTTCTATAAGAGCAATAGGCTTTTTGTTGACGAGGTCTGAAGCAGATACACGCTTTTGTCCACCTGGATAACCAGAGTAAGTGATGTATTCTTTATCAGCCAATTTGCTGCCTGAAAGTTTTACTTTACCAGCGTTCAAAACGATGACACAATCTCCATTATCAGAATGAGGAGTGTAGTCGGTTTTGTTCTTTCCGATTAAAGTGGCGGCTATTTGTGAAGCCAAACGGCCCAATACTTTGTCGCTTGCATCTACCACAA
>CAUJCT010000047.1 GCA_963169345.1 Bacteroidota bacterium | reverse complement strand
TACACAGAAATGGGCAGAACACACTGATGGGGAAGCTACGCTGTTAAGTCGTGGGGCTTGTCGATAGACTAAAAACTATCTGCAAATAAAGTCGGGAATCATTTTTGTCGCTTCCGTAGGCGTCGTCGATTTATCGCGACGAATAATATGGTTTTATGTCGTAGGGAAGGCTGAACGCTGACGCTGCTGAAATGCTGAAAAGCAGAATTGTGTCGCAGTCGAGTTGACAGTGGTGTGGTATGTGAATGTTGAGGACTTTTTTAACGCAGAACTGCGCAAAACTTTTTATTTAATAATTCTCTTTTTTTCGATTAGTTACGGTATACCCGCTTTGCAGGTTACCGGCAGATGACGCCGAAAGCTTTGTGGAAAGCAACAGTTGATACTCTTAATTAGTTTTGGACTTTTTTAACGCAGAAATACACAGAACTTTTTTTTCGCTAAAATATTTGTGTTATTCCTGAAATAATGAAAGAAAATCCACAATCATTTGCGAATCTTTCTGTGCCATCCCACCGCCTATGGCGGATAGTTCGAAAAAAACGATTCCTACATAAATATATTTGGCTTTAAAAAGCACAAAATAAAAATCTGCGAAATCTGTGTTAAAAGATGAAACTATTAATTTATCCGAACAAAGGAATATTCAGATACCCCTTATTTAGAAATATACCCCTTCATGATACCGCGGTCGGAGGCTTTGATGAATTGCAGAATTTCGTCTCTTTCAGGTGTTGCCGGCATGTTGGCTTCGAGGTGCTTGATGGCCTTGGCATTGTTTAATCCTCGCACATACAATGTTCTGTATATCTCCTGTATTTCGGCAATCTTTTCCGGGGAGAAATTGCGTCTTCTTAATCCTATCGAATTCACGCCTTCGTAACTCAGTGGTTCACGCGCTGCTTTGGTATAAGGTGGTACATCTTTACGAACCAAACTACCGCCACTGATCATGGCGTGTTTGCCTATATGTACAAACTGATGCACCAGTGTTGCTCCTCCTAAAATGGCATGTTCTCCAATCACGACGTGACCCGCCACCTGAGTACTGTTGGCCAATATCACATGGTCGCCAATCTGACAATCGTGTGCCACGTGCGAGTAGGCCATGATGAGACAGTTCTTTCCTATTTCAGTCTGACCGCGGTCTTTGGTCCCTCTGTTAAGAGTTACACATTCTCTGACAGTCGTGCCATCACCTACAATAGTGAGAGATTCTTCACCATCAAATTTTAAATCCTGAGGAATTGCAGAGATAATAGCACCAGGAAAAATTCTGACATTTTTACCAATTCGGGCACCTTCAAAAATGGTTACTCCCGAACCAATCCAGGAGCCCTCTCCTATTTCAACATTTTTATGAATGGTTACAAATGGGTCTATTACAACGTTTTCAGCTACTTTGCTTTGCGGGTGGACATATGCCAGAGGTTGAATCATCTTATTAGGTTTTTATTCAATACAATTTTTGAGGTCATATCCCCCAAGTTTATTTCACTTTAACAATTTGAGCCATCATATCAGCTTCACTGACTAATTTTTCTCCAACATAACAACGGCCTTTCATCAGACAGATTCCTCTGCGGATTGGCTCTGTCAGTTCGAGTTTCATAATCAAGGTATCACCCGGAACAACTTTATCCTTAAATCTCGCATTGTCAATTTTAAGGAACAATGTAGCGTAATTTTCAGGATCATCCACTTCACTTAGCACCAGTACACCACCAGCCTGAGCCATGGCTTCCAGCTGCAATACACCCGGAAAAATAGGATCGCCCGGGAAGTGACCATTAAAGAAATACTGGTCTGCTGTTATATTTTTAATAGCTAAAACATGAGTGGCAGATTTCTCCATGATTTTATCTACCAGCAAAAACGGATGTTTGTGTGGCAAGAACTTGGATATTTCCTTGTGCTCATAAAGAGGCTTGACGTTCGGGTTGTATACCGGAGCATCGTTGCTCGATTTCTTTTTTGTTTTTTTAATCAATGCTTTAATTTTTCTAGCGAAAGCCACATTCGATGCATGACCGGGACGAGCCGCCATAATCTGAGCTTTTATCGGCATTCCGATTAGAGCTAAGTCGCCTAATAAATCGAGTAATTTATGACGAGCAGGTTCATTTTGAAATCTCAACTCCACGTTGTTCAAAATGCCTTCTTTTCTTACTTCTACTTTAGGCTTATCAAATATTTTAGCCAAACGGTCCATTTCACCATCTTCCACTATTCTGTCGACAATCACAATAGCATTATTCAAATCGCCACCTTTAATCAGGTTATTGCTGAGCATCATTTCTAGCTCGTGCAAGAAACAGAAAGTACGACAGCTGGCAATTTCTTTTTCGAATTCAGACAGATTGGTAATAGTAGCATGTTGACTGCCCAGTACAGGACTGTTGTAATCTACCATCACAGTTGCTCTGTAATCATCCAATGGCATGGCGACCATCTCCACTTTGTTGTGCGCATCGTTGTAGTGGACATTGACAGGTACATGAAAATACTCTCTCTCTGCATCCAGTTCAACAACACCTACAGCTTGCAGTTTCTCAACAAACTGAATGGAACTGCCATCCATAATAGGCATTTCAGGACCATCAATCTGAAGGAGTACATTGTCGATTTCAAGTCCTACCAAAGCCGCCAAAGCATGCTCAACAGTAGACACTTTCACACCGTTTTTCTCCAATGTTGTACCTCTGCTGGTATCAGTCACCAGTTCACAGTCGGCTTCAATGATAGGCTGACCTTCTAGATCGACACGTTGAAATTTGTACCAATGATTAGCGGGAGCCGGCATAAAGGTAAGTTTAACATTTGCACCTGTGTGCAAGCCAACTCCTGATACCGTCACAGCTTCTTTAATAGTCGTTTGTTTCATTTATTTGACTTAAGTTCTTTGATGATTCTTTCTAATTCTCTGACACGCTCTTCGAGTGCAGGCAAATTTCTCTGTAATACCTGACTTTTGAACGCTTCTTTTAATGGCATGGCAGGTGAGCCAATAAATTGCTGATTGGGTTCTTTAATGGATTTTGGAATTCCACTCTGACCACCAATCTGAGTGCCATCGGCAATGGTGATATGACCAACAATGCCGACCTGCGCACCAATGACACAACCCTTTCCAACTTTCGTAGAACCGGCAACACCACTTAGTCCGGCAATGACCGTGTTCTCCCCTATTTCCGCATTGTGTGCAATCTGAACCAGGTTGTCGAGTTTAACACCTTTTCTGATAATGGTAGAGCCCATAGTAGCTCTGTCTAAGCAACAATTAGCTCCTATTTCGACGTTATCTTCCACAATAACATTTCCAATCTGTGGAATTTTGGCATAAGTACCATCCGGGGTTGGAGCGAATCCAAATCCATCAGAGCCTATGGCTGTGCCAGCATGTACTATGCAATTATTGCCAACGATACATTCTGCGTAAAGATGAACACCCGGATACAAAATGCATTTCTTACCCACTTTAGCGTTTGCACCTACAAACACGTGAGCGTATAGCTGGGCGCCTTCGCTTATAACTGCATTGTCTTCAACAACAGCATAAGGACCGATAAATACATTTTCACCTATTTGAGCAGATGCAGCAACTATGGCAGTAGGGTGAATCCCTTGTCTGTCCTGATGCGGATTAAAATAAGTATCCAGTACTATACAAAATCCGTAATAAGGCATAGGGTGTCTGATAACTGTGGTATTGAGCGGTTTCTCAAAGACAACATCCTTACCTACAATGACAATTCCGGCTTGGGTATCGTAAATATGATTGAGGTATTTGGGATTGGCCAGAAAGCTGACATCATCAGGGCCGGCGCTTTCGATTTTACCGGCTTGAGTAATGACGGTGGATGGGTTGCCTTCTACAACTCCATTGATTAATTGTGCTATCTGGGCGGCTGTAATCTGCATACTACAATGCCGCGAAGATACGATTTAGCGGTAAAAGCTTAAATAATATTTTTTAACGGTCTGGTTCAAAGATTTAAGATTATAGTTATCACTTGCATCTGTAACATCCAGTACTTCTCCCGATTTCATTTTAATTTTAATACTGGTGCTTTTTTCAACCTTATAGGCATCGTTTTTTATCATGGCCATAGAGGCAAAATAATGCACTTCCTCTGGTTTCAACTGAAAAACAGCTGCCACACCTTCTTCTTTTTCTTTCAGTTCCTTATCGCTGAACTGTTTGGTAGACACCAGCATTTTGGGCAGTTTGCGGTTAACAAGGTGTCTTGACAACAAAGCCAGAACTTTATCCTCTACAAATTGCCAGGATTTTATAGCCGAAAAGACATCATTGTCATCCAACTGAATAAAATGCTTCATAACTTCCGGATTTTCCTTGAACTGTTTATTGCTGACTTTATTTTCAAGGAAGTAAGCTAAACTTGGAGAAGCTGGCAATCGTACCCCATTTTCGGATAATTCAGCAGCTCTTCGCATGATATTGGTAAGCAGTAAATCGGCTGCCACGACTGTTTTATGCAAATACACCTGCCAGTACATTAAGCGGCGGGCGATGATGAATTTTTCGATGCTGTAAATGCCTTTCTCCTCCACAACAAGTTCATCCTTGTAAACATCCAGCATATTGATAATGCGGTCGGCGCCGATGATACCCTCACTTACGCCGGTATAAAAACTATCTCTGCCTAAATAATCCAGACGGTCCATATCCAGTTGACCGGAGATGAGACTATGTAGAAATTTCTTATGGTACTGATTGGTAAAAATTTCAATACATAAATCCAGTTGACCATTCATTTCCTCATTCATTTGATTCATCATCATGAGCGACACATTTTCGTGAGCCACATTGTGAATGAGGGTATGTTCGAGGGAATGGCTGTAGGGACCATGTCCTAAATCGTGTAAAAGAATAGCAGAATAGAGCGCTTCCGCTTCTGCATCGCTGATATCCACATCTTTCTGCCGCAAGGTCTGAACTGCTTTTTGCATCAGATGCATGGCACCGAGAGCGTGATGAAACCTGGAGTGAGTAGCACCCGGGTACACCAGTTCAGACATACCCAATTGTTTGATACGACGGAGTCTTTGCACAAAAGGGTGTTCGAGTAAATCGAATATCAGTTTACCGGGAATGGTGATGAAACCGTAAACAGGATCGTTGATGATTTTTGTCTTTGTCAAGAGGTAATGAGTCGTTGATTGTTTTGCTTTGCCTTGCAGTCAAACAAATTTAACAGTTCATCAAGTTTAAAGACTTAATGATGCAATTGTTTGCAAATTTGCTCAATTCTAATGGTAATTTTAATTGAATTGAAAATTTGTTGATATTATGTTTTAAATTTTTCTATTATTTTAATTTAAATTTGATTAATATTAATTTCTTTTGAAAAAAAAAACACTATCATGAAATTCAAATCTCTACTTTTAATTACACTTTTATCTTTATCTTATTTTGCGAAATCTCAGAGTTTTAATATTAATGATGCATATCAGATTATTAACACAACTGATGAATTTGTTGTAAAAGATATGAAAGAATGCCCAATTTCTTATAATTTCCCTTATCCTGCAAATTCAATTTTTGCTGTTGGATATTTTAAAGGTACAATTTCGGTACCAGCCTTAACATATAATGGAAATTATACAATTTCTAGTGCAGGAGGAAAAGATGGCTTTGTCATGCAAATATTATATAACGAAGTTGTACCGACAAATACTATGCCCGAAATTACTCAAATAATAATATATCAAATTGGAGGTACTGGGGATGATGAGGTTAATAGTATAGATGAAATATTCACTAAAAACTCAACAAACTCTACACCTGAATTTTCAATCTGTGGCAGTTTTGAAAATTCGTGTATATTTTATAATAATACAAACAATAATTATGGTTTTAGTTCTAATAATTTTCCAAATATTACTTTAACATCATTAGGCCAAAAAGACATTTTTTACGCAAATCTACTTGGTGAAACTTTATTTAGCGGGGGGCCATTCTATACTGCTCAATCTATCGGTGGCAATGGTAATGAAGAGGCGACTTCTATATCAAGAAAAAACAACAAAATAGCAATAACCGGATATTTTGAAAATCAAATAAATATTACTGGCACAACTCCTTATTGCAATAAATCTATAAATTCAAGTGGTTTAAAAGATATTGTTCTAATAATGTTGGATAGACCTTTTTATTCGGGAGCGCAAGTAACTCAAAATCCAAATGATAATATTTGGATATATAGTTTTGGTGGGGCATTAAACGATATAGGATCTTCATTAATGTTCGCAAACTCAAATAATCAAAATGAAAATTTAATGATTACTGGTTATTTTGAAAGTCCTACATCAAATTTTAACCTTCCAAATCAAAGTATAAGTTTAACTAATGGTGGCGCAAATGATATCTTCATTGGAGAACTCCCAATAAATTCGCCAAATATATTACCTTGTAATAGTTTAGATAGATGGAGTTATATTTATAGAATTGGATCTACAGGTAATGATATTTCCACAAAAATATATAATCAAGAAAACTATATTTTACTTGCTGGGTCTTTTGAAGGTACTGTAAATTTTCGACCTACAATAGGTTCTCCTCATAATTTAACTTCTGCAGGTTCAACAGATGGTTTTATAGCTACATATAGAAGGACAATACAATGGAATTATAATGCTGGCACATTTACTCCATCAAATATTTTACTTGTTCCTGATTGTTATAGAGTTGGAGGAATTGGTTATGACATTGTAAATGATATCATTTCTGATTACTTTGATCAAAATATGTTAAATGGTTCAACTCCTCTTATTAAAAGATTTGCAATTTGTGGTCAATTTCAATCAACTGCAACTTTAAGTAAGTCTAACGGCGTTCAAATTCTTGGCTTGACTTCAAATGGAGGTAGTGACTATTATTATGTTTCTTTTTCTAACCCAACATTAGTTAAACCGTTATCAAATATTACATGTTATTACAACAATGGTGGATTAAATGATGAAATCAACTTAGCTATTGCTATTGGTGAAAACAACTTTAATAAAATATTCCCTTCATTTTCTTCAACCCACGTAATTAACAACACAACTGTAAACAACACTGGTTTAGATGGTTTACTTTTAGGATTTAATTGTTGCAATGGTTATTCCAATATTCGGAATTTTTCAGGCACAAGCATGGATATTGGAGTTAACTCTGTATCAGAAAAAATCAATGCTATGGATCAATACATTGTTGGCAATTACAGTGGCACCCCTAATATTCCCTTAAGTGGCGGAGGTTTTTTTAACACTACATCAAATGGAGTTGATGGTATAATTTTAAAATTTGATAGCTTAGACCAGATCGTTTGGGCAACACCTATTTCCGGAAATTCAGATGAATACATAAATTCAATTTGTGAACAAGGCAATTATATCTATGTTGGTGGTAATTTCTACGGTTCAATTACTGTTAATGGAAATACATACAACTCATGTGGAACTAGTGATTGTTTTATAGCTTGTTTAGACAAATCAAATGGAAATATAATATGGTTTAAGCATATTGGGGGGGCAGGAGATGACGGTTTAACAAGTATCGCTGTATCTTCAACAGGAATTATCGCTGTAGGGAACTTTGAAAGTTCTGTATTCTACAGTAATCCATGTAATTCTGGATTATCAATAAGTAACAGTAGTGGTTCTTCAGGATTTTCAGATATCTTTCTAATTGGACTTAATTTATCTGGTATTACAACTTTCTTAAAAGGAATTGGTAATAATAATTATGATGAACAGCCAGTTAAAATAATTTATAACTCTTTTAGTAATAGTTATTATTTAATAGGTTTATATCAAGGAACTACTACTTTCGGATCAAACCCAGGAGCGATAACTCTAACATCACTTAACACACTTACAACATCTGGATTTATAGCTAAATATGACAATTCAGGCAATAATTTATTTGCTAAGAGCATTGATGTTTCAGGAGGAATTGCTATTACTAAGGATATTTTTGAAGATAATAATGAACTATATTGTATCGTTGATGCAACTGGTCAAAATATTTCTTTCTCAAATAGTACAATAACTTTACCCGGCCACGCAACGAGCAATATTGGTTTTTCAAATATTATTATTAAATATAATTTATCAGGTACGGTCTTAAGTGCAACTCAAATTTCAGAAGGCTTAGGCACTGTATTGAATGATTATATGGAAATAAATAGCATTTTTGTGAAGAATGGAGAAATATATCTAACAGGGGTAATAAATGGACAGATTGAATTTTACAATTCACATTCTTTATATAGTAATTACGGCGCTGGAGACCTTATTACCATTAGGCTAAATTCAAATTTTGAAATAGATTGCGCTAGTGTAATAGGTGGGAGTAGTTCTGACTTTGGAACAACAATAATAAATAATTATTACAAAGACAGAACATTTATTGTAGGCAATTTAAATGGTAATACTACATATGGTACGAATACTCTAAATTTACTTTCTCCAATTAATTTACAATATGAAATAATTGTTTTAAAATTTGATTGCTGTAGAGATTAATATTTTGTAAATAATCCCCATATATTATAATTTACTAGTTAGTAAAGACACTAAACTTACCATTTTTGTGGAGATATTCGTCCATTGCCGGATGCCACTTATTACACAGACGTTGAAGACTTCGGCATCAATCAGGTGAAGTTAAAATTTATACCTGCAAATCTTAGCTATACTCAATATTTATGGCTATTCCCTGATGGCACACAAAGTGCAAAAGACACGCCTAGCTTTATCGTCAAGGATCTATTCAAAGGCAATACCCAGTTAATCGTAATCAATCAGTTTGGATGCAGAGACAGTTCTGAAAAGTACCAATATGTTTATCCGAACAATTTCAACGTCTATATACCAAGCGCAGTTACCATTAATCGCGATTTACTGAACGACGAATTTAAGCCGGTAGGATTAGGCGCAACAAAGACTTACAGAATGAGCATATTCAATCGCTGGGGAGAAGAGATTTTCTTCACCAACGATCCGACACAAGGCTGGGATGGCACCTACAACAACGAACTCGTGATGCAGGACACCTACACTTATCTCATCGAATTCACCTTCATTGACGGCAAAACCTATCAGTTTAAAGGCACATTGACGGTGTTGAGGTGAGATTGATTTTATATTCACACATCTCTTTTATAATCTGGAATATCTGTTCTATATACTTTTTTTCTCTGCAGAAACTTTCCAGATAAAGCCATCCAGAATATAATGTGTTATTTGAGGAACCGACAAAAGAGGTACCAGAAGATTTAATACAGATTTAGGTGTTTTAAAATTCAAATCACGTTTAAATAAGAGTTCAATCTGTTCGTGCCAGACAAAAATATCCCATAAACCCTCTTCAAATATTGCAGGTAAAATCAAAAACAGAAGGAACAAAGGCCAACCAAATCGGGTCAAAGCTTTTCTGATAAGCGATGGAAAATTCATTGGATTGCTCTGTGCTTTTTCTTGCGCTTTTATCCAGATTAACGCCATATATGGCACACCATGCGCAACAACATTGAGAAAAGTAAAGGTAATATCACTGTTTAAAATAACAATACCCACTAACCACGACAAAGCAGTACCAAGCAAGAGCGCGTTTTTAGGCAAATTGATATATTTTTTCTGAATGACTGAATGAATTTCGCTGATGATATAAACGAGACAAATAATCACATAAATTATTCCCAAAACAGTTCTCATTTCAGGTATATCTGATAGAACAAAATCCCCTTTTAAGAACCAGTTAAATGTTCGGTCATTGGAGAAATGCCAGTACAACAATGGATATAAAGTTGCACTGTATATGGCTATAGCATCTATCCGTTTTTTGTATGCGGGCATGTTATCGTTTCTTCCATAAAGACGCATAAAACCGTACTGCTGTCTGACAAAATGAAACACTGCGAGATAGGCTAGGACACGCCAAAACAACATGGGTTGTACTGCATATACCAACACACCAATAACGAATGATATAATTGGAACACTTATAAAAACCTGTCTGAACTTATCAGACATCTCTTTATCGAAGTAAGTTCTAAAACCTGTGCTGTAGACATGCGCGACATCGATGAGCACTATTAACAGAAGCCAGGAGAATCCAGCTACTTCATTGCCAGAATGAAACAATGAAGGCATCAACAAAACGATGAACAGGCACACAAAGGGAGGCGCGATTATAAAGAACCAGTCGAACTTTGCATGATGTATATAAGCCTGTTTCATACGTGAGATAAAATGGATTTTGCGGCTTTAATACCGTGATAAAAAGCTTCTTCAAAAATAGAAATTCCACTTTGGTCGCTATGTGCAAAATACAATCCCTGAGATGGCGTTTTTGTTTTTCTCAACTTTGCAGAGATAAACCCCTTAACAGGCGCTATCATGGCATGTCCCCATAATTTGTATTGCATGTCGATGATGGCCTCATTTACATCCGGATGAGCTACTTCGAGTTCATTTAAAATAAGTTGTTTCCAACTCTCCTTTGTCTGAGACCCGGCCCATTGGCGCGACTCAGACGCCTCTCCCTTTTTTATTGGAAGATAAAAAGTTAAATTCAACAAAGATTCAGAGTAATTCAAATGTTGATGACAGGCATTCACATATCCAAGAGAAGATCTGCCGTATACCACATTATCCCAGCTCAATCTGACACCATTAGACTTTAGCTTTCTGTAATCCACTTTCATATTGGCTACCAGCCAGGGATAGTACTGATAGCTCACAGATTCAACTGGTATCAGAGCTGAGTTAAAAATACGTTTGCAAACAAAATTTGGCAGAGCTGCAATAACTTGTTTGGTTTGATAGCGTTTGTATGTTTTCAGTTTATAATCATAAACATCTATCTGGTAAACTTCATTGACTTTATCTACTTTATAAACCAACTGATGCGACAATGATTGACCCTTAATATTGTTTTGAAGTTTTTGGATTAAACGGTAGTTGCCTTCAGGCCAGGTCAGGCATTGCCCGGTCTTAACATTGGCTGCCTTTCCTTTTCTTGAGGCGAAATAATGAATACCTGCCCATGCTGAGACTGTATCTGCATCAGCTCCATAGTCATCGAGACAAGCGTAATTGACATACCATTTCAAAAATTCGGAATCGAAGCCATTGTTCTTGCAAAAATCGGCCATGGATAATTCATCCAGTTTCAGAAACGCTTCATCTCTTGAAGACAGATGAACAGGGATACAGAAAGCTTCTTTACCATCGCTTCCGATACTGTTCTGGTAGTCCTTCATCATAGAATGAAAAGATTCCAACTGCTCAATATCTTTGGAAGAAAGTGCAGATTCAGGTTCAATACCATCTCTCCATTTCCCATCAATAAATAACCGTTCTTCAGGGTCAAAACAAATATTAATTTCATCATAGACCGGTAATTGATTGGCATCGAAACCAGTGATGATTCCAGATCGATGTAAAAAATCGATAAGTTCAGGTTGATTTAAATTGGGCAATGGCAAATAGTGAGCACCCCAGGGAAAAGCACTTGTATCATTGCTCCCGGAAACAGAATTGCCTCCGTTTTGTTCGCCCATTTCGAGCAAGACATATTCGTTCATACCAGCCTGAGATAAGTGCATAGCTGCAGACATACCTGCTACACCCGCGCCTAAAATCACTACAGGCATTTCGATAATTTGATTGGGTACTATATGAATACCATCCCGCATCATGTGAGCGATATCGGCATTGTTGTTGACCGAATTAAGAGACCATTGATTTGATTTTTCAGGTTGAGACTTCGACCACGACCAAATACCAATACCTGCGCCTGCACTGGCCAGGAGCCCCAATTTAACGAAAGTTTTTCTGGATATTTTCCGGGAATCACTCATTGAATTTTACCCCATTCATCTTCAAAATAATTGACCAAAACCTGATTATCCAATCTATTGACATCTACCTTATCTGCTTTCATATCAGCAGGAAAAACAGTGGCAGTTTGAAAGGTTTCGTCGTTGATAAATTTTAAACCATCTGCAAAATGTCCTGAATGGTTTAATATCGATTGTTTGCTAGCCATCACAAAACCCCATTCGCCAAAAGAAGGCAGGTATATATGGTAAGGCAGTGTATTAAATCCGACAGATTGAATGGTATGTTCTACACACCAAAACGATTTAGGTGCAAAAAAAGGAGAAGTAGATTGCACCACCATAAGACCTTTAGATTTTAACAGTGGTTGAATCGATTTATAAAAAGTATTGGTGTAGAGTTTACCAATAGCATAATTTCCGGGGTCAGGGAAGTCAACACAAATCAGGTCAAATGAATCCTTGCAAATCGCTACCCACTTCATTGCATCATCGTTGTACACTTTCAGCCTTTTATCGCTGAGTGCATGTTGATTGAGTTTGGCCAGCAGAGAATTTTCCTTAAACAATTTCAACATGACCGGGTCGAGATCCACCAATTGAATGGATGAAATCTGCTTGTATTTAAGTAGTTCACGCACTGCCATACCATCTCCACCACCTAAAACCAGAACACGATTAATGTCTGAATTAAATCTAAATGGCGGATGTACCAGAGCTTCATGGTAACGGTATTCATCATCGCTGCTGAACTGGAGATTGCCATTGAGGTACAATCTGAATCTGCCTTTATTGGAAGTCACTATAACCCTTTGATAAGGAGAAGAGCGTGCAATTATAATTTTCTCGCCCAGGAAAACTTCTTCATTGTGTTGAGTTAAAGCATCAGAAAAAGCAAAACCAACAATTAAAAGCAATACAACTGCCATACCAATGGCTTTCAATTTATTTACCCAAACATGGGCTTTATCCAAACTGAAACACAGCACCAATCCTACAGAAACATTTAGTACTCCAAACAACAAAGACGTTTTAATCAATCCGAGATAAGGCACCAATATCAGAGGAAAAATTAAAGATGCTAATAGTGCTCCTATATAGTCAAAAGTAAAGACATTTGAAATCAAGTCATTGAATTTGAAATTATCTTTCAGTATTCGCATGATTAAGGGAATTTCTATCCCGACCAAAGTACCAGTGATAGCAACCAGTGCGTATAATATTATCCTGAATGAGTCGACATAATTAAACAAGTAAAATAGAAGACCACTACTTACACCACCAAGAAAACCGATTAGGAATTCAATCTGAATAAATTTACTGAGCAAATTTCCCTTTACAAATTTGGACAGAAAGGACCCTATACCCATTGAAAACAAATACAGACCTATGATAGTCGAAAACTGAGTAATTGAATCACCCAGCAAATAACTTGCAAGAGTGCCTGCGACCAATTCATAGATTAAGCCACAGGTTGCGATAACAAATACAGAGATCAGAAGTAAGACAGAGTTCTTCAATGAATAGCAGATGCAATGATGATACCGATTGCAAGCACGAAAGCTCCAATAACTATAGCAAGAGCTTTATTTTGATTGACAAGAATTTCTTTCCAAAGGTTTTCAGGTGTTAATTTCTCAACAATCCAAAACATCAGGAGGAGCAAAACTGTTCCGATAATTGAAAAGGTAACAGATGCTATAATTGCTTTTATGTGTATATAATTTTCCATAATATTATTTATGATAAAAATAAGATGATCGGCCCGAGTTACCGCCACCAGTGTTAACCTCCTTGTCGTTTGGAGAACTAAACAAGGCATAACCGGAATATTGCAAGTAAACAAAAAATCCCAATACAATCAACAGATAGATTGTATAGAATTTATTGAGTCGAATGCCCAAACGGATATCGTTAATTAATTTATTCATCGTTTAAATTGCTATGTAACCATCGATTAATTTCGAATTTTCTGGATTTATAGAGGTGGTAAAGCGGAACAATACTGGCAACGAGTACCAGCATGAAAAAGTTTCTGAAAATCGGAATATTTTTCTCTACACTCAAATTCACTGTTAATGGCGTATTTCCTGAGCCTATCGCTTTAATACCAACCGAATATTCGCCCTTCTCCATATTTGAAAGAATGGCATTATTTTCATTATCCCCTTCAGTCCACGATTCGCCTCCATCATATCCTGAATAAAATTCAACAGGCATATTGAAATATGTGGTTTTTCCTGATTTCTTTTCCAATAGTTCTACATCCATATAAGCCCATTCATTGTGTAGTTCAGCACATCTGAATTTAAATTCAAGCACCTGATGGTTTTGATGTAATTTAAATTCCCCCACTTTTTTATAATGGTCCATAGCGATGGGCAAAACTTCAAATTCAGAATAGTTCAATACTTTGGTACTATCACGAATTGAGTTGTCAACCAGCATATACAGAGCAGCAATCAAAAGCGTTATCAGATATAAGGTGAGTGCTGTTCTGCTTCTGTTTTGATCTTTGTACTCTTCCAGATAACCCTGGGATTGTTTGCGCGGTAGTTCATCTAAATCAAAGCCTGAGCGTATTAAATCATTTTCAATGTATTCGCCCTTAAACCACATGATTTCGTTTTCAGTTTTTGTAAAACTAATCAGGTACGGAGGTTTGATGTATTCAACGGTGAGAGCCGATTCAACTGAATTCAGGTCGTAATGAAACTCCCCTTTTCCGGCAATTACTAAAGTATTATATATCAAAAACTTTGTATAAACATCATTGTCATAATTGATATACCGGCTGTAATCCTTTTGGTAATAAGGCCATTTATATAAGGGAGGCACTGACATCTCTTCAACAAAAGTCCAGTTGCCATCGTAAACTGTCAACCATGCGTATCCTTTCTCAGGATTATACAAAGTATATTCAGTCCATATCGAATGGTCTTCTACACTCTTTTTATTGAGCATACCGGTTACCATGTACTTCACATCTTTAACAATGCCAATAGCACCCAGTTTCAGATAAAACTTCCTTACATTTTTCCTCAGTTCAAAATCATAAGTTCTGTTTAAATTATCAATGACTACATAACAATGAGGGCATATATAATTCAGAGTCTGATCATGCAGATATTTGATATTTGTCTTCTTGCATTTTGGGCAATCAAACTCAACCGGAGGCGGTATGGTATTTAAATACTCCATAGACCAAGCTCTTTAGTTTTTGATAAACCAAACTCCGACAGTTCTCTGTGCTGAGCATTGATAGCAGTCATCGAATCGGCAGAATTGACAAACAATAAAAATTGCTGACCTTTATGCGACTGAAACAAATACAACAAACCCTTGTCATTCTCTTCCATGATCATATTGACTTCACCCAGGGCATAAGCGTATTTATATCTCGTGATACAGTTTAAAGTATAGCTTATATTTAATCCGGGCAAATTGTGCCCGCTCAATGCCAGCTTCAACTCTAAGTCTTTATAATCATTGTGATTGATTTCTGTAAAACGAGCCTCCAGAAAATAACCTGGAAATTGAATTATCCAGTCCATTTGCTTATCAGAATCTACTACCCTCCAAAGTTGAATGAATTTCTCTTCAAATATTAAAACCAGACATCCTATTACCTTGAAAGCTCTGCCATCTATATTACCTTCAGTGCCTATTTGCAGATGAGACATGGTATCAGGTTTGCGAATGTATTTAGCAGAAAACTTTAAATTTAAATCCTGCTTTGTGTATACCTGAATACATTGAGGGCAGATATAAAAATCTGTTTGCCTTGAATACAATTCAAATTCTTGTTTGCAATTGCTGCAAGTGGATGTACTTAATGCCCTTATCGCCATACTTCCTGAACATTAATTTCTTCAGCTTCAAAAAAATCTCTGATGGCTTTATACAAATTTCTGCAAGCATCCTGATTATCCTTCATGAAATTGGACAGATACACATCGGTAGTTACTATGCCGTATTCAGGCCAGGTATGAACAGATAAATGCGACTCCGTCAAACAAACTACCGCAGTAAATCCACCACCATCAAAGTTGTGTTGTACATCACCCAGTTGACTCAATCCGTTTTTTATTATTTGCTCTTGCACATATTGAATAAAAGGCGCAGCATCCGTTAACCTTGAGAGATTTTCGGAACTGAGTTCAGCTAAAATATGCAAGCCTTTTTGATAGTCTTTAGTTTTCATCAAAGTTCCAAAAATAGGATTTCTGATGAAAAAGACAAACAAATAATTAAAAACCCACCAGAGTTGTTCTTAAGAATTGGAAATATAGCCAAAATCGAGTATTTAATTCAGAAGAGGTGTAATCAGTAACTTCAAATACCCGTTTGGTCTATAGGATATTTTAAGACCAGCTTTAACAATGAATGTTCTAAACTCAATTCCTAAACTTTGGCAAACTCAATTTGTACCTAACAGAGATAAAACGTATAAACACTATGAGCAAAGCTGAAAGTATCAGATTCAGTTGAGGGAAACTGCTCGTCCTTACTAAAAGTACATATAGCAGAGCTCCGGCAACACAGGCTGTGGCATAGATTTCTTTCTTAAACAAAACCGGAATTTCATTGGTTAACACATCTCTTAATACGCCTCCCATGACGGCAGAAAACATGCCCATCACTGCAGCTATTAATGGGTGAACACCGAAGTCGAGCGCCTTTTGTGTGCCAATTATGGTAAACATCCCCAAGGCAAATGTCTCAACAATGAACAAATTTTTTCTATAGCGTTTCAGTGCATTGTAAAAGAGTGCCGCTAAAATAATACCCGTAAAGCCTGCTATTAATACCGAAATATCTTTAATCCATGCCAGAGGGTAAGCTCCCAGTAATATGTCCCTGAAAGAGCCTCCTCCCAAACAAGTTATCAGTCCCAGAAAGGTGACCCCAAACCAGTCGGCATTGCTTTTATCGTTAGCCACCAGTGCCCCGGATGCGGCAAACAATGCTGTGCCAGTTAATTCAAAAATATACTGTAATGTCATAATTCAGATAAGTTTTCTAATTCAAGTATCGGTAATCCCTTCGAATTTATCTCTACATAAGTTTCAGGCAAATGTAATACTGCCATATTGGGATGTGTTTTCAACCATGTGAAGATTGTCTTAAGTTTTATCTGACCGCAGATATGTAATCGGTTTCCTGATTTAAAAACTTCAAAAATATGTTCAAAACTGTCACTCAAAACAGACTCATCGACATCTTCGCTGCGCAAATAAACCGGAATGACATCATCTATCAAAGGAATATCCTTTCCCTGATTCAATTTTTTGTATTCATAGCGGTAATCGTAACTCAGTGCCGAAATATCGCTTAAGACTGCTGAAGCTGTAGGAAAGGCACCTGCTCCCCTGCCCGAAAAGAACTGTTTATCTGCGAACACTGTTTCAGTCTGAACACCATTGAATACATCATCCACTTTGTACAAAGCTGAATCATCATCGACATAAGAAGGCATAACAAAAGCTGTAAGTCCCTCGCTGGTTTTATAAGCTTTTGCAAGCAATTTGATTTTCCAGTTGTTTTGTCTTGCAAATTTCAATTCAGCAGATGTGATATTTTGAATACCTGTTCTGGGCAAATCCTCAGGTAAAATAAAACGGCCAAAAGCATGAGCAGACAGAATCGACAGTTTGTTAGCGGCATCGTGTCCTTCCACATCCAGACCCGGATTTGATTCGGCATACCCTAATTGTTGAGCGATTTGCAATGCCTCCTTATAGCTTAAACCTTCGTTGAGCGAACGCGTCAGTATGTAATTTGTGCTGCCATTGATGATACCTTCTATGCGATTCAGAATGTCTGTATCGTAGTATTCTTCCAGATTTCGAATAATTGGAATACTGGCGCAAGCCGCAGCTTCATAGAGCAATGCCTGACCGGTGGAAGCCTGTAAACTGAGTAAATCATCAAAATGTTCAGCTATCATCTTTTTATTGGCAGTTACCACCGACTTCCCGGCGAGTAAGGCCTTCTTAACAATATCAAAAGCTTCCTCCGAATCGTCTATTAATTCGACAACTAAATTGACCGAATCATCGTTGAGTATTTCATGTTTATCAAAGGTGATGAGATCCTTTGCTACTCCCCTGTCCTTAGTTTTGTCCTTGACGCATATCTTTACAATTTCGGCACAGGGGTGCTTACTTAAGTTCAGAACATCATAAAGTCCTTTACCTACACAGCCAAAGCCGAAAAGACCTATATGTAATTGTTTTCTCTTAATCATGTTGAATGGTATTTATTTTTAATTTGTTTAAAGCCCTTTGTATATCTTCAGTCAAGTCGGCTGCATCTTCGAGCCCCACCGACAAACGAACCAAACTATCACTAACACCCGAAGACAGACGCTTTTCGCGAGGAATAGATTTATGTGTCATTTCAGAAGGCAGACAACAAAGACTCTTTGCTCCTCCCAGACTTTCAGCCAGTTTAAACAACTTCAAATGTTTTAAAAACGCCAGAGCAAGCTCTTTGTCGTCATCGTGAAAATCGAAACTCAGGACACCACCAAAAGCCAGCATTTGCGAAGCGGCAATTTGATGTCCAAGATGGTTCGGGAGACCTGGATAATACACGTTTCGAATCAGCTCAGATTGATTAAGAAACTGAGCAACTTTGAGTGCATTCTCAGCATGCTTGAAAACCCGAAGATGCAGAGTTTCAATACCCCGAATTAACAACCATGAATCGAATGGAGACAGAATAGCACCAGAGGCATTTTGAATGAATTTTATTTTATCGCCCAGTTCATCCGTTTTGGTTACAACAGCACCTGCGATTAAATCACTGTGTCCCCCAAGATATTTAGTTGCACTGTGAATAACGATATCGGCACCAAGACTCAGTGGTTTTTGCAATACCGGAGAAGCGAAAGTATTGTCGACACAAAACAGCAAATTAAAAGATTGAGCAATAGAACCCAGCGTTTTTAAATCAGCAATTTTAAGCGTAGGGTTTGTGGGTGTTTCAATCCAGAGCAATTTGGTTTTAGGTGTTATGTAATCGATGATATTCTCAGGTATTGAAACATCGACATAATGCACTTTGATACCGAATTTCTGATAGACATGAGTGAACTGACGGAAAGCACCACCGTAGATATCGTCGATGGCAATGATTTCATCGCCTGCTTCCAAAAGTTTAAGAACGGCATCAATAGCGGCGAGACCACTGGCAAAAGCGATACCTTTAGCACCACCTTCGAGTTGAGCGATAAGGTTTTCGAACACTTGTCTTGTAGGGTTATTGGTTCGGGCATAATCAAAACCTTTGTTGACACCCGGAGCATCCTGCACGAATGTAGAGGTTTGATAGATGGGTACGGAGACTGCACCGGTGAGCGGGTCGACCGGGATAGCGTGTAAAATTGAACTTGTTTCTTTCATTGTATTGAATGTTTAATGTTAAAAATTTCATAAAAACATTCACTGCCAGAGAGGAGGGGCAGGCTTATCGGAGAGCAAAAAAAAAGCTCTTCCGACAAGTCAGAAGAGCCTATATAATCCCGTAATGGGTAAATTACAAAGCTGGTTCTAACTTATCTTTCCGCGTTAGCGGTTGAATTTGGCACCTTTTTCCTGCGCGCAGGACTAGGTTGTCAAGACATCAACGGGTCAATTCCCTCCGTCTTTCTGGATAAGTGAATGGGGTTTTTAAGAACTTGCTGCAAAGGTAAAAGGAATTTTTTGGAGTGTGCAAATTTTTTTTTGAGGAGTGTCAAAATCAACCTGGCAGGTTGACTTAATTATTTTAACGAATTAGAATGCTGCTTATTTGAGGGTTAGGTGCATTTAACCTGCTAGGTTGACTTAGAACTTTCGGAAATTTAACCTGCTAGGTTGACTTAATTATTTTAACGAATTGAAACGCTGAATATTTGAGATTTAGGTACATTTAACCTGCCAGGTTGAATTTTAAGGCAGGTTGAATTCTAAAAGATCGCATATCGCAAGCTGATGCTATATCCTAAATTATTTTGCGTCTCCTTGAAGGATCTTTTTCCTGTACCATCCGGATTAAACTGATAAATATTTTCAGCTCTGTAACCCATTAAGTTCAACTGAACATTCGCATTAAAAGATACTCTTGCATTGATAAACCTGAAAAAGTCGAGTCCCGAATTGAGCTTGGCTGTGTATGACCAGCCACTGATATTTTTATTTACAGTTTCAATTTCTTCATCCAACATTTTTATGAAAAACATCTCCGGTCTTACAAATGCACGCAGATATGTTCTGGTGTTTGGTTGGTAGAGAATTTCATATTGTCCTCCCAGATCTACAATCAGGTTTTTCACCACCTGCTTCGTCTCAGTTCTGGTATAATTTGGGGTTTCAAGACTGTCTTCAAAAACATTTGTAACAGGAGCATAACTGTAACTGGCCGCAAAGTCAATTCCCCATAACTTCTGAATGTTTAAATTGATTTGTTTTGAAGACTGGAACTCCAATCCTATTCCACTTTTTGACTGCAAACTACTATGTACTTTTTTCATTCTTGACAACTCGGTGCTGTATAAATTGAATCTGTTTTCATAAGTAATATTCTGACTTGTTATAAAGTAAGTGAAACGCTTTCCACTGTATCGTGCCATCTGGTTGGCATAAAGCCAGTTGTCATAAATAGTTGTAAAATATCTCGCTTTCTTTTCGCTTGAAATACCGTTAAATTGCAAGAGTGAATCCATCATTTCTATTTGCTCAATTACGCGAAAACGCATATCTAAATAACGCCTGTTTTTAATATAGGTTATGGACTTAGCCACCTCCATTAATTGTTGGTCACTCACCTCTCCTATCATGGCTTTTCTTTTTAAATCTTTAATTAAAAAGTTCGCTAATACAGCATCTGAAACATACTCCAGTCTTCCACTTCCGGCCCCGAGTTTCAAACCTAATTCGTAATTGGAACTCATAGAACCAGCCTCGTTTGCACCATTTACCAGACCATTATAATTGGATTCACTTTTACCTGAGTTCTTTGATATAAAGGCATCCGCATTTACATTTAAATAGTAAAACTTATTGCCTCTATAGTAAAGTCTGTTGTCTAAATTTAAATAGGCTGAGTAGATCTGCATTGAACTTTTATTAAAGTTGCTATAATCCTGAGAATTTCTGTCATCAAAATCGACAGACTGCTTTGATTTGTTTGAAGTTCTTTGATTACGGGCAAATAATCCGAAACTTAAATTCTGTTGTAAACGATCGGTATTGATCATTTGAAAATAATCCATGCTTAAGTTGCCATCAAAATTAAAACCCGGTGATTTTGTTTTATAGGTGACCAGCTTATTCAAATCATAATTATCCGAATTATTGGAAAAGTTGTAAGAGTTAGATCCACCCAGATTGACATTATAAAGCAGACCTCTGAATTTCTGATAACGGAATTTATAGGTATTTAAATCGAAATTCTGAGCAAAAGCAGAGTTGGCCAAAAGGCCTAAAAAGAAGCATAATTTTAGTTTTTTCATATCTGTTTTCTTTTATTTAGACTGCAAATTACAACATACAGTTTTCATACAAGGAGTTAATTTACTAAACAATGTTACCGTTTTGTCAAATGGCATTTATTTATATTTATAAGCAATTTTTGGTGTTGAGAATTAGGTATAATTTCACCATAAACATTTTTCTATTCATTAACTTTGTAGAATGAAAATAATACTAAAACTTATATTCATATTACATTTGCTTTTAATCAGTTTCCCAGCCTTTGCTCTAAAGGAGTACGATTTACCCAACAGTCAACAATTCAGAAATTACCTTGAAAACCGGACAGATGCTTTAAAAATTAAATTGTACATGATGGCTTTAAATGGTGAGTTCAGTTTATACAAAACCGATTCACTTTCCAGTAAATACAACAAACAGGAATTTATTAAAAGAGTAGGTGCGTATTTAAAAGAAGATTCAATTCTACCGCTTGCCTCCACAAAGATTAGCAGTTTAGAATTTGTGAGTTCCTACTCAGGGAAATTCAATGCCTCCAGTTCCTCCAACCAATTCAGAGCATTGACTTTATTTATAAATCCTGGTATAAAATCTTTAGTTATTTATGGATTACCAAAAGTTCTTTTGAGTGCGGAAGAATTGAAACTCAAATTATCCGATGAAGATTATCAGTTTATACTTCTATTATACAATTTTGGGCTAGAGGAGCCGGGACACCAGAGATATTATGACAGTTATAATCCTTATTATTTAAGGCTTATGTATAAAAAAACTTACATGATTGTTGATTCAGTGTTATTAAAACATATCAGCGAAACGATGACTTCTAACTACTGTTTTCTGAGATATTTGCCCAATTATGATAATATAAGGGATACAGCCGACTATATGTTATTTGAAAAATATTCAAAACAATATGTTCCATTGCAGCTTATTCGTTACAGATTTTATAGAAATGAAAAGATATTTTTAAGTACCGACCCAAACGACCCCACAATAGGTGTAGATACTGTAATTCTAAGTCCGATTTTATCAGAGACATTGCAAAAAACATTTATAGACGAAACAACAGGATTAATTGCCTACTTCACATACAATTTTGAATATGAAAATAATCAGAAAGGTGAACTACAGTTTCCCCGTGCGATGTTTTTAAAATACGAGCCCTCTGAAATTGCAATATGGTTTCTGGAAGATTATTACAGAACACAATACAAACATTAATTTTAACTTGCTTTAAAGAGACATAATTGAAACTTTTTCGTTTGATTGTGTGCAAACCTACTTCATTTTCTGATTATGGGTCCACAATATGTGACTTAGAAAATCAGTTAAATTTAAATCATTTCTATTTCAGAACTCTTAAACCCTTATTTTTGAATCATGACGAAAACAAAAGCTTTCATCGCTCTTTTTACAATTGGTTGTTGCATTCTTTTAAGTGCAAAAGCTCAAACAGCTTTCAAATATCCTTCACGACTACAATTTGAAACCTATTTCAAAAGCAGGTCAGCCGGATTGCAGAAAAAATTATATGAAATGGCATTGAAAAGAGAATTAACGCCCTATCGCACCGATTCTCTGGCAAGCGTCTATTCTAAAGAAGAGTTTGCAGAAAGAGGCTCCAATACTTTAATTGACGGCAGCAAACTGGTATTTAGTCCAAATGACCTAAAAGGCATCTGGTTCCTTAAAACCTACAACAAAAATTTCAATACCGAGCAACAAAACACCGAAATGAAAGCACTTTGTCTGGTGTTTCAACCTAAGTTTGGAGGAGCACTTGCTAATCCATACCCCATGGTTTGGTTCAGTCGCGATGAGCTCAAGTCGAAATTGAATGCCTCTGATTTCAGGTACTTGCTTTTATTGTACAATTTTGCATCGGAGGGTGAACGCAACTGGATATATCAGCATGATTTTGAAAATGCCTATTTCCTCAATTTATTTTATGGCAAGAGCATCGTGAAAACCGATTCAGTATTATACAAAGAAATCAGCATGATGCTAAGCAGCAACTATTGTTTCATCAGCGATATCAGTCAGGATTTTTCAGCCGGAAAGCCCGATCAGTACTTTGTAATGGATATGAACAACAAGCGCCGTTTGCCAATGGAAGATATAGGCAAGACGTATTACACGCCGGTAACAGTTTTTTTAAACACAGATGCTAAAGACCCTAGAATAGGAAAAGATACTGTCTATAATGACCCTGTAAGAATAGGCAATGTAAATACAGCTGTAATGAATGATTCGACCGGATTGTTGATGCATTTTGAGTACTCATTTATTTATGGTCAAAACCGTTTAGGCAATTTCCAGATACCAAGGAGTATTTTCACACATTTTGAAGCTGCTGAGATTTCCTTGTGGTATATAGAGGACTTTTTCAGATGGGGTACTAAAAAATAACCTACAGTAAGAGCCCAA
Source organism: Bacteroidota bacterium (assembly GCA_963169345.1). Taxonomy (GTDB): domain Bacteria; phylum Bacteroidota; class Bacteroidia; order NS11-12g; family UBA955; genus JABMMZ01. The sequence continues at coordinate 96,906 of CAUJCT010000047.1, read as the reverse complement.
TAAATTTCCTTTTTTTCCCTGACCTAAGTCAAGAAAACTTCATTTTTTGTTACTACCTTTGCAAAACTTTAAATTTTTTAACAAAAACAACCATACAATATGAAAGTTACAGTAGTTGGCGCCGGTGCAGTAGGTGCAACATGCGCAGACAACATTGCTCGCAAAGAACTTTGTTCAGAACTCGTTCTTCTCGACATCAAAGAAGGTATCAGTGAAGGTAAATCTCTGGATTTGTTCCAGACTTCATCTCTTCTTGGATTTGACACCCGCATCACCGGAAGTACTAACGATTACACCAAAACAGCCAACAGCGATGTTGTGGTAATCACCAGCGGTATTCCACGTAAACCTGGCATGACTCGCGAAGAGTTAATTGGTATCAACGCCGGCATCGTTAAAGGTGTAACTGAAAACATTTTAAAATACTCTCCAAACGCTATCATCATTGTTATCAGTAACCCAATGGATACAATGACATACTTAGCGCTTAAATCAAGCGGATTACCTAAAAACCGTATCATCGGTATGGGTGGTATCCTCGACAGTGCCAGATTCAAATGCTATTTATCATTGGCTACAGGTGCCTCAACCAACGATATTCACGGTGTGGTAATTGGTGGTCACGGTGATACTACCATGATTCCTTTGACCCGTTTTGCTACCATCAATGGTTTGCCGGTAAGTGAGAAACTGGATGAAGCCAGCTTACAAAAAGTAGCAGCAGACACTATGGTAGGTGGTGCTACATTGACAGGTTTACTTGGCACCAGTGCCTGGTATGCTCCGGGTGCCGCAGGTGCTGCATTGGTAGAAGCCATTGTTAGAGACGAGAAAAAGGTAATGCCTTGCTGTGTTTACCTCGAAGGTGAATACGGACAAAACGATATCTGTATGGGTGTTCCGGTAGTCATTGGTCGCAATGGCTGGGAATCTATCGTCGACTATAAACTGAACGAATCAGAGCAGGCAGCTTTCAACAAATCTGCTGATGCTGTAAGAAGCATGAACGCTGCTTTAACAAGCGTTTCTATGTAATTGAAACCATTATAAAATCTATATAAAGCGCAGTCTAAACACTGCGCTTTTTCTTTTTCCCCGACTAAACACTTTTGTCTTTCGACCAAATTCTGTCATAAAATCGTCATGCCTGCATCAAATCGTGTTTTTATTCTGTCAAAGAAATAAGAACCGACCCAGGAATCATGCGTATTTTACTTTTGATTATTTCATTTGGTTGTTTGCAAACTCTATTAGGCTTCGACACCTGTTTATACAGTCTGCGTGCCAATTTTGTTGCAGCTGATGCCTGTCCGGGTCAGGACATTGGTCTTGCCAATATCTCATTAAGCAAAGGGAAACATATACGCTGGCAATGGTACTTTGGAGATGGTCGTTATTCAGAAGAATTTGCCCCTAAAATCAGTTACTCTAAAGGTGCAGGTTACAGAAAAATAACTTTAAAGGTATACGACTCTGTCAGTCATTGCCGTGATTCGGTGTGGAAATACCTCGAGATTTTTCCCAAACCTGAAAGCGATTTTAAATCTGTCATAAAATACACCGATTCGTGTTCGTATCGATTGTTTACGGCCTATAAAACCAATCCTATCGACCATTCCTTTATGTGGTATTTGCCCAATGGAGACAGTATTTACATCACCGGAAAAAACAATCTGAATATCAGGGATACCATCGAAGTTGAAACAGGCACAATCGCTCTTAAAGTCAGGAGTAATCTGGGTTGTGAGTCTATCACCAAAAAAGACTATACCTTGGTTGGTTTGGAAAAACTCTCTTGTGATAATTTAAAAGTTTACACAAGCAAAGGCACATTGGTCATTGATTATCCTATGCCCTATCAGTATCAGCTTTACGACGAGCAAGGTCATTTAATTCAAGAAGGTAATTCGAAAGACAATCGAACCAGTTTAGAAATGCTGGCGAGCGGCATTTACTATCTCAGCATTCAAACACAAAATGCAGAGCGAAAAATCATAAAAACCATTGTCTATTAGACACTTAACTGAATTATTTGCAGAATTTAGTCGAATAGCTTATCTTTGGTATAATGAGATGGATATTTCTAGGACTGCTTAGTTTAACGCTGGGTATGACAAATTTAAAAGCACAGGAACTTAAAATCGTTACACAAGATCAGGTTCTGGAGATGCTGAATAAAACGCCAGACAGTGGCTATATTGTTTTTAATTTCTGGGCCACATGGTGTCCTCCGTGCTTAGATGAACTGGAATATTTCTACAAAGCGGATACAGCATTAAAGGGAGAGAATTATACATTCGTTTTTGTTTCACTCGACCCTGAGCGTTCGCAAAAATCTACAGCACGTTTCATTAAAAAAATGGGGATTCCCGGTGTACATTACCTCATGCAACAAGACAGCATTGCCAAGTTTATAGAAGCTGCTGACCCTACCTGGCAAGGTTCGATTCCTTTTACAATTTTGATACATAAGAATGGTAAAAAGAGTCATGAAGGCGCTTTTTTCAGCTACAAAGACCTTTGGAATTTCATTAGATTCGACTAAAGACTCCAGCCATTGTCGCCTACCAATGGGACAAAACTAAAATCATCAAAGGCTTCAGTTTGAATATCCAGTTCGCTGACTTTGGTTATACGCACCATTCTTTGCACTTCAGCAGATTTGCCGACCGGAATAATCAAACGACCACCTATTTTTAATTGAGCTACCAAAGCTTTAGGAACCGAAGGAGCACCAGCCGTTACAATAATGCCATCGTAAGGCGCTTCCGAAATCAGACCTCTTGTTCCATCACCAACATAAAAATGAATTTTACTGGCCAATCCGATGGTGTTCAAAGTTTGCATGGCGGTTTCTGAAAGTACTTTGTGGCGTTCGATGGTATAGACATCAGCTCCGCATAAACAGAGCACTGCAGCCTGATAACCACTACCTGTGCCGATTTCAAGAATTTTGTCACCTTTGTTGACCTTTAGCAAACGCGTTTGATAGGCAACGGTGTATGGTTGAGAGATGGTTTGACCAGCTGCAATAGGAAAAGCTTTATCCTCATAGGCATGCGATTCGAATTCAACCGGAAGAAAATAATGGCGTGGAATAGACTCAATGGCATCTAGAATGCTTGCTTCTTTGATGCCCTTAGATTGCAAGACCTCTCTTAACTGACGCCTTTGTCCCTTGTGTTTATATGTATCCTGATAGTTGTGCAACACTCTTTCTGTATGGCTTTTAGTACACGGTTAATAACAAAATGATGTTACAAAGAAGCAACTAATGCATTTTTGTACCAAATCTATTTTGCAACAATTGTCAAAAATAAAGATCGGTATTGCAGGAAGTCCAAAAGCTATGGAGAGCTTTCTTCAGCATCTTCATAAAAACCCGACTTACGAGTTGGTGGGCTCCTTTGACACAACCGAAGAGAGAAATTTTGAGCAATTTTACGGTATTTCGCCCCTGAGTGATTTTGTAAAAAGGGCAGACGCAATACTTTTCTGCGGGCTCAATCATTTGCACTTATTCGACACCATAGTTGAATGTATCAAGAACAGCAAACACATCTTGTTTGAAAAGTTTCCTGAGCTGAATTATACCGAATTGTCTTTATTGCAAAAGCTGCGCAACGAAGCTGATACCATTTTTTACATCACCAATGTGCACGGCAATGGATGTGTTTATACAACTGCCAGACAGTCGGTGCAAAAACCGAGTTTCATACAGCACGAGATCAATATACCTTTCAATATTAAGTTTACTGACCACAACTCCAAGGAAATTCTGTACGAAACGATAGACATGGTTTTGAGATGTGTGAACTCCAATGTCAACAAGGTAAAAATAAACAAGCAATACATCTTTAACCAGAAACCTGACGAGGTAAAAATTCATATTACTTACGACAATTGTTCGACATCTGAAATCATCTTAAACACCATCAGCAAGTCGCACAAAAATGTCTTGACACTTTATCAGAAAGGCAAGATTATTACGGCAGATATACAGGATTATAAGGTTGAAGAAACCCGTCTGGATTACGACCTCGAGCACAAACTGCCATTTGAAAGTGTTTCATCCAATACTTCACTGTCACAGAAGATGAATCACTTCGAAAAAAAAATACTCTATTTTGATGTAATTCAAAAAGATTTGTTGAACTTTGTAGATTGTGTCACCAACCGCATTTCACCATTGGTTTCGCTTGAAGAAGCCCTGAATGTGGTCAGTGTGATGCAAAATTTTGCCTACAGTCAACATGAATCCGCTGTTTAAGTCCATTTTACCCCTATTTGTTGTAGCGACACTCTTTCATTCTTGCGACCAGGAAAAAGAGCCAATCCCCTCCTATTTGCACATCGCTAAATTTACTGTTTCATCTAACGGTACCACACAAGGTTTGCCCACCAATGAAGTTGTTGGAGCCAAAGTATTTGTCAATGGTGCAGAACTTGGCAACTTCGAACTGCCAGTAACCATTCCGGTACTTGCCAAAGGGAACTGCAAAGTGGAGGTTTTCCCGAATGTCAAGGAAAACGGCATTTCCAGCGAGCAGAAATACTACAAGGTTTATCAATCCTTCCTCGACACTCTCGAGCTCAGAGAAGGCAGGATAGACACCATACAACCCCATACAGAATACAGAAGCGCTTGTACCTTCGACTGGATTGAAGATTTTGAGGACCAGGCCGTATCGCTCATACAATCCGGAATGGACAATACACCTGATTCAATTAAGGTCATTCCTACCAATACCCCTGGCGTCGATCAACCATTTTCAGGTTCTAATTACTGCGGGTTAATCTCCCTGACTCAAGATTCAGCACTCATTTTTGAACGCAGTACATTAAATCCATTCACTGTTCCGAATCTGGGTGCTGCCGTTTATGTTGAACTGGATATAAAAACCAATATTGATGTTCAGATAGGCATATACTCAGACAACAATGTCGATATCATACAATCACCAGTGATGGTCGTTTACAACACGAATGATGTATGGAAAAAAATCTATGTCAATCTGGCTCCTGAAACCGGCGACCTCAGCGCAGGCACCAAAATCAGAGTGTTTTTCGGTACTTACAAAGACAAAACTGTTACCGGCGAGAAACATATTTATCTGGACAATTTAAAACTCGTATACTTGCAGTAAGTTTACAAGGCATTGAATAAGACAAGGCAAATCGTCAAATATCTTATCTCCGACTACCTGGCAGCGGCTCTGGTGTGGTTCTTACTTTTCTGGTTCAGAAAACACTATGTCGATACTGCGCACAGCGATTATCAGATACCATTAAGCAGAGACAGCAAGCTCATTTTAGGCATCATTGCCATTCCTACATTCTGGCTTGTACTCTATTACCTGACAGGTTATTATAACAACATTTTCAGACGTTCGAGATTAAGAGAACTCAAACAAACTTTTTACACTTCCTTCTTTGGTACATTGTTCATCTTTTTCACTCTGTTGCTGGATGACAGTGTGAGCAATTACAGAGATTATTACAATACGTTTGGATTGTTGCTCAGTCTTCAACTCGTTGTTACGTACCTGGGTCGATTTATACTTTCTACCCAAACCAATGCTAAAATTCAGAAAAGAATCTACGGGTTCAATACCATTATGGTTGGCTCTAACGAGAAAGCCATCAGGTTATTTGAAGATTTAAAGAACGCAAAAATCACCAATGGTTTCAGATTTATTGGATTTGTAACCGTAAACGGTGAGGATAGTCGGGAGATGGAGCAACATTTGCCTCTGCTCGGCACCTACAAAGACCTTCCAAAACTTATTGAAGACAAGCAAGTGGAAGAGCTTGTAATAGCACTTGAGACGACCGAACACAGCAAGCTGAATGCGATTTTCAACGTCATTGAAAACGAAAGCATCTTCATCAAAATCATTCCGGATATGTATTCGATTTTTACACGAATGGTAAAGATGAATAACATTTTGGGGGCTGTATTGATTGAAGTAGATTTTGAGGTAATGCCTGAATGGCAGAAGCACACAAAGAGAGCATTCGATATCGCATTCTCAATATTGGTATTGGTTTTAAGCAGTCCGGTCATGTTGCTGATAGCTCTCATGATTAAGTTGAGCAGCAAAGGTCCGGTGTTTTTTGTTCAGGAGCGCATAGGTTTGAAGGGAAAGCCATTCAACATTATTAAGTTCAGGAGTATGCGTCCGGATGCAGAAGCTGCGGGTCCGCAATTATCGAGAGAAGACGATCCGAGGATTACTAAAATTGGCAAATTTTTGCGCAAGACCCGACTGGATGAATTTCCGCAATTCTGGAATGTGCTGATAGGAGAAATGAGTGTTGTAGGTCCACGACCTGAGCGTGCCTATTTCATACAGCAGATCATTGAAAAAGCGCCTTATTACAAGCGACTGCAAAAAGTAAAACCAGGCATCACTAGCTGGGGTCAGGTTAAATATGGTTATGCTGAAAATCTGGATCAGATGATTCAGAGGTTGTATTATGATATTCTGTATATAGAGAATTACAGTTTAGCTCTTGATTTCAAGATTATGGCTTATACGATTCTCATCATGGTTCAGGGCAGAGGGAAGTAAAGATTATTAATAAGCTTCCGTTAGTAGAACACAGAACAAGAACAGAATTCGCGAAACACACAGAAAATTTTATGGCCTTTGACACGGCAGGGGTTTGCTTGCGCAAACAGGAAGGCGCAGAAGGGGAACGGCTGAAAGGCTGAATAGCTGAATAGCTGAATTGTGTCGCGGTAGATGGGGAGGTAGAACACAGAACTGGGTAAGAACACGCAAAACACACAGAAAATTTATTGGCCTTTGACACGGCAGGGGTTTACGTGCGCAAACGGAAGGCGCAGAAGGATTGCGGGAAGAATAAAGTCTATCGACAAGCATTACGACTTACCGGCAAAGCTTCCCCATCAGTGTGTTCTGCCCATTTCTGTGTATTAAGTTGCTTTAGCAACCGCCGCGTCAAAGGCCTTAACATTTTCTGCGTTTTCTGTGCGTTCCGCCTTTGTTCTGCGTTCCACTTCTCTTCAACTCCCCATTCCTCAATCATCGTCCCTATGACTCACCCCACGACTTAACGACTTAACGACTTAACGACTTAACAAAACTCATACTTTAATTACTTCCTTCTAATTCCTTAAATTTGCTCTATGTTTTGGCAAGACCATCCGAAGACTTATCCCCTGCTTATACTTATTTTAGGTCTCTACATGCTTAAGTTCTTTACCTTGTTCGTTTACAGAAGACGAAATAAGATTAAAGGAAAAGATAATTTTATAATTGGCATCAATACCATCTACTACATCTTCCTGTTTATACTTTTGATGTTATTGATAATGGTGGTGATGCGGGTCAATATTAAAGAACTTTTTACATCCATCTCCATCATTGCGGCTGCTATAGCCATCGTTTCCAAAGATTATATTTCCAATGCCATCAATGGGATGATATTGATGTTCAATAATCAAATATCAATTAACGACCATATTAAAATTGGAGAACATAAGGGCAAAATCATTCACATCAGTTTATTAAATGTTCAGATTCTGAATGAAGAAGATGACATTATCTTTGTCCCGAACACCAATCTACTGAGTCAGGACATCATCAATTACAGCAAATCCGGCAGCACACAGGTGAATATGGAGTTGAGCATAGATGCTGACCATCTGGGCAGTTTTGATGACCTGGAGAAGTATTTCACCACTAAACTAAATGAAGACAGCAATATTGAAGTCAATACTTTTAAACTGAAACTTCTGGAGGTTATGAACCGCAAAGCCAGAATAAGAGTTGAAGTTAATTTGCTAAACAAAGATTCTAAATCAGAGCGTCGCTTCAAAAAGATCATCACAGAGGCCTGGTTCCAGAGGGTTAAAAACTGAATAGTGAGTTCAGTTTCCTCTTAAAACTATGCTCTACTAAGCTCTTGATCCTTCTACTGAAGCACTGCTCACCAAATCAGTCAGACTTAATTCAAGTCCTTTGGCGCTTAGTCCTGTTGCTTTAGGATTGAACTGATGTACACGCATTAAAGCCTGACGAATGATCTCGGATACATCTTTAAGAATAGCAATATCCTGCACTTCTGAGCCTTGTTTCATCAGGTAACCGAAGACACGAGCCATACCGCAGTTTGCAATAAAGTCGGGAACCACAGCAGTGTGATTATCCATATATTCAGAAATCGGACCCATAAAGATTTCCTTATCAGCAAAAGGCACATTAGCACCGCAGCTCACTACTTCAACTCCCGATGCTATCATACGTTCAGCCTGATTTTGAGTAATCAGTCTGGAAGCTGCACCAGGTATAAAAATTTCCATTGGCAAATCCCAGATTTTATTGTTGACTTCTTCGAAACTCAACATATCAGGATGATACAATTCATTGCCTTTTCTGTTGAGGAACAAAGCTCGGATTTCTTCGAATGTAAATCCTTTTTCATTGATCAGACCACCATTTCTATCGATGATACCATTGATGAGTACACCGTTTTTAGCCAGATAAAAAGCTGCAGCTGCTGCCACATTACCCCAACCTTGAATCACTGCAAATTTACCATTCATGGTACCGCCCCATAATTCATAATAATGGCGCACTGCTTCGGCAACACCCCATCCGGTAATCATGTCGGCGATGGTGTATTTTTTATTGACATCAGGCGTAAAGCGTTCGTCTTCAATTGGCAACAAAACACCTTGCTGAAGTCTGGATATACTTTTTAATTTTTCTTCAGGAGAATAATTCAAATGACCATTCACAATACCTTCCTGCGGGTGCAGAATACCAAGATCAGCTGTAATTGGAATCACTTCATGAATTTCGTCGACATTGAGGTCGCCGCCTGTACCGTAATAGTTTTTAAGCAAAGGGTACACTGCTTTGTACCAACGTTCAAGAACACCCTGTTTACGAGGGTCTGCCGGGTCGAAATTGATACCGGATTTTGCTCCACCAATTGGAGGGCCGCAAACTGAAAATTTCACTTCCATAGTTTTGGCTAAACTTTCAACTTCACGTTTATCCAAACCTTTTCTCATACGGGTACCACCACCAGCTGCACCATTTCTGAGTGAGTTAATGACCACCCAACCTTCAGCTTCAGTTTCACTATCCTTCCATTCAAAAACGATTTCAGGACGTTTGGATTCAAATTTTTCCAGTAATTTACGCATTTCGACTATCTAAAATGAGGCGCAAATATAAACAATTTTAACCCTAAAAAACCCTGATTTACAGTGAATGATTTTTGTCAGTTAAGGTCACAATTATCCACTGATTAATTTAATTCGTACAATTTTCTTAAAATCCCAGTCATTACTTGAGTCCCCGAGTCCTATTAAAGGAAAATAAGATATTTTTTTCACACAATGGCATCACCCAAAAGAATGAAATCTATCACCCAAAAGGATGATTTTGAGAGTGAAGTGTTGAATTATCGTAAAAAATACATCAACTTTGTATAAGCTTAGTTCAACAGCCCGAAAAAAACCTGTTTAAGCCCTAATGAAAAAAACCTACCTGAAAAAAACTCACCTAACGATGTTATCACATGAGAACAAACACATTAACCAATCTTATTGTTGTACCTGACGGCAACAACAGGAAACACCCCATCGATGTCAGAGTAGTTGTAAAAGTTAAATATGATGAAGGGGCTGCCTTTATTCATTTTTACAACGGAAGAGTGATGAAGTTCGAACACCCTCTTAACTTTTTTAATGAATTAATCGTCAGGCATGATTTTATAAGAGTCAATAAAGATTGTATTATCAATCCGCAATACCTCGAAGGATTAAAACCTGGCAGAAGAGTGCTCGCCGTATTATCGGATGGCTCTGAGGAATCTGTAGCAAGGGATGTCAGAAAAATTCTGGCTCACTACGTGCTGGAAACTGTTTATTCATGATAGTTTATCATATAAGCCTACTGACTTAACATCCAGAACCGTATAGCCATCTTCATCTACATGAAAGGCTCTTCTGAATTTAGCGTTATGCACTATCTCTGCTCCTATGTAAGCATATCTGCTTTGTACTGTTTGACTGAAGGTATCGTCGTAGCATGAAATAAAGACAAATACTTCCACATCCTTTTCTAAATAGTCCTCTGGTGTGAAATTATATAAAGGGCTATTGGAATCAATCGGATGCACGATGGTCCAGCTCAGTGATAGCATTGCTATTTTATCCAGATACAGATTTAAAGAACTGAAGTTACGTACCGGTTTACCATCAGCATCTTTTTCAAGCCAGCTAAAATTCAATTTTGCACTGACTTCAACCAGATTGCCTTTTTTGTTATTTGCAATCATCAACATCAATGCCTGCCCATCTCTGAACGGACTGATGAGTGCATTTTCAGAATACTTTAAACGGGCTTCAGGCTTACTAAATCGTCCGTATAAGGCTCCTGTAGCCAATGCAAAAGTCATGAGACCTAGAAAAGCTTCGAAACCTGCCAAAGTATTGGTGAGCATTCCTGTAGGGTGTAAACCACCATAGCCCACGGTTGTAAATGTTTGTAAGCTGAAAAAATAGCATTGCCAGAACAGACCGGTACTGGCATGATTTGCTCCCTGTATATGCTCTGGTCCAATAAGAAAATACAATGAAGCAAAAAAGAAATTAGCTGTTATATAAATAGTCAACACAGTTAACCAATAAGTGCTCCACTTACAGGTAATTGCCCATTGATAAATATGAAAATCGTCCCAAAATCCATTTTTGCGCTTAATATTAAAAGTTCCATCCGGATTTATTGTACGTCTTCTGTTGGCTTCCGTTCGATTATCAAAACCTAAATCATTGATGTTGTTGGTCTTCTTAAATACCGCCATTGTTCGATTAAATTACAACAAAGGTATATTGCACATTGCTAATTACAATGAGGGTGCAAGTCTTTTTATTAATTAACTGCAATGAGCGTATTGCCTTGTAGTTTGACCAAATTAAATCCATTCATCCAACTTATTAAAGATATCTGTTACTGACTTGAAGATAATTATAATACAACGACAGAAACAAACAGACAATCAGAATTCAAAACGGTATGCCACATAATAACCCAAACTGCGAAAACGAATGGGATTATTAAATTTCACGCCCTGATACTCGAAGGAATTTACAGGACTGCTTAGTGAATATTGATAGTTTATACCAGCTTCCAAATGCTTGAATCTTGCGCCGAATCCGAAAGTTGAGACGGGTAAAAACTTTTTACTGGAATTATTGGATGCTGCAACTGCAAATTCATAAAATTCGGGGTCGGCATTTTTGTACCAGTTGAAGTCACCCAACAAACTGTTATCAGGTTGAAGGAAGTAGCCGCCTATTCCGACAAATCCAAACACTTCAATAATTTTAATATCAATCACCTTTGAATAGTGAATATCTCCCCCAAGCATATTGCCACTTTGGTTCAAAACAGAAGGACCAACAAATCCATTCTGGTCATTGGAATAATAAGCAGGTTTGAGATACAATGGGTTGTAGTTCGCCAGGACATCCAATCCCAAAAGATGCCCATGACGCATTCTGTACTGGTATCGCAAACTCAGTGGAATTCTGAAATTATCGCCATTGACGTAGTCTATTTTCAGGTTAGGACTTGGTGAAATTGTAAACGGTGAGGTAGAATTCATAGCAAATCCAATCATCGGGGTGACATTGTGGCGTTTCTCTTTAATTTTTTCTGCATATAGATGTACAGATGCTAATAGAAAGGCAAGCATAACAGACAAACGAAGAAATAAATTGAGCTTCGGATGGACCTGATACATTTGTTATAAGGATTTATGACTACTCAACTGTAACCGACTTCGCCAGATTACGAGGCTGATCGACATTACAACCACGCATGACTGCGATATGATAACTCAGCAATTGCAAAGGAATAGTTGAAAGCAATGGTGTTAAAGCCTCATCGGTATCCGGTATTTCAATGACGTGGTCGGCCATATTTCTGACCTTGGTATCGCCTTCGGTTACAATGGCTATAATTTTACCTTTACGTGCTTTAACTTCCTGGATATTGCTCATGACCTTTTCGTACATGCCGCGTTTTGGGGCAATGACGACTACAGGCATTTCTTCATCAATCAGAGCAATTGGACCGTGCTTCATTTCAGCAGCAGGGTATCCTTCAGCGTGTATGTAAGAAATTTCTTTCAGCTTAAGTGCTCCTTCCAAAGCAACAGGGAAGTTAACTCCACGACCCAGATAAAGGAAATTGCGGGCATCTTTAAATTGTTCGGCAATCTGTATAACTTTATCATTGGTTTCAAGTGCTTTTTCAACCAAATGAGGAATAGCTTCAATTTCACTTAAAACAAATCTCAGTCTTTCCTGAGAAATTGTACCTCTTATTTGTGCAACTGCGAGAGCCATTAAGGTCAACACAGAAACCTGAGCTGTAAATGCTTTTGTTGAAGCAACGCCAATTTCAGGTCCGGCGTGGGTATAGGCGCCTGCATGAGATGTTCTTGGAATAGAAGACCCTACAACATTACAAACACCAAATACAGTTGCTCCCTTCTCTTTAGCCAATTCTATTGCGGCAAGTGTATCGGCTGTTTCACCACTTTGAGATATGGCGATGACTAGATCGTCCGGGTAAATGACAGGATTTCTGTATCTGAATTCAGATGCGTATTCAACTTCAACAGGTATACGGGCAAACTCTTCGAAGAGATATTCACCAACCAAACCTGCGTGCCAGCTGGTGCCACAACCGATTAAAATCAGACGTTTGATGTTGCGCAATTTTTCTTCGTATTCGCGGATACTGCGCATTGCAAACTGACCTCTGGCCGGGTCAATACGACCGCGAATACTATCGTGAATAGATTTAGGTTGCTCGTAAATTTCCTTCAGCATGAAGTGAGGGTAACCTCCTTTTTCTATTTCCTCGAGGTTGATTTCAAGTTTCTGAATAAATGGCGTTTTTGCAACGTTCTCAATTGTTTTAATACTCAACTTACCATCCTTTACAATCGCAATTTCACCATCGTTAAGGTATGTAACATCGCGGGTATATTCAACAATAGGAGTTGCGTCACTTGCCATGAAATACTCACCAGGTTCGGTTCCAATACCGACCACCAGCGGACTACCTTTTCGGGCGGCAATGAGTTTCGCCGGTTCGTTTTTAACCAGAATAACGATTGCATAAGCACCTACTACCTGATTCAAGGCTAAGCGCACTGCCTCATCAACTGAAATATTTTCGTTGACCTGAACATCTTCAATCAAATGAATCAGTACTTCAGTATCTGTATCACTTGTAAAAGTATGTCCGCGTTTCTCTAATTCTTCCTTGATTGTAGCATAGTTCTCTATGATACCATTGTGAATAACAGCGAGATTACCGGATTGAGATAAATGCGGATGTGCATTGGTATTATTAGGTTCACCGTGAGTCGCCCAACGTGTGTGTCCCATACCGATATGAGCATGTACGTTTTTGCCTTCAGTAGAGTCTTCCAGATTAGAGACTTTACCTTTGGTTTTGTAGATGTTCATATCGTCGTCATCAATCAGGGCAACGCCTGCACTGTCATAACCTCTGTATTCCAGTCTTTTCAGACCTTTTATTATAATTGGGTAAGCCTCTTTAGGCCCAATGTAAGATACGATTCCGCACATGTGTCTTTTTCTTTATTTAAAGTGTTTATTGCAAATGTAATATATCACTTTCATACTCCGATTTTGGACTTATAAACAAATGTTAGAATGCTGATAAGCGGGCATAAAAGGACGATATGACATCAATACAATTTTGGAGGTATTAACCCCTAAGGAGGTTGATAAGAAATGGGGGGAGATGTTAAGTCGTTAAGTTGTTTAGTCGTTAAGTCGTTTTGTGAGTCGAATGGACGATGATTGTGGGATGGGGAGCTGAGGGGAGGTGGAACGCAGAACTAGGAAAGAAAACGCAAAAAACGCAGAAATGATTATCCCGTACCTACGGGATTGACACGGCAATGGTTTGCTTGCGCAAACGGAAGGCACGGAAGGAGAAATTGCGGGAGGTGGATCATCGTAGCGCATCTGCAAGCAGTTGCGCTACATCTCTACCATAAAACAATACCACCGCGAAACAATTCAGCAGCGCAGCGTTTAGCTTTTCAGCAGCGTCAGCGTTTAGCATTCCTTTCGACTTAACGACTATACGACTTAACAGCTTCCTTAAGCAATTCAGCAGCGCTGCGTTTAGCTTTTCAGCAGCGCAGCGTCAGCCTCCTCTCTACTTCTCCTTTACCAGTAAGATAGTTTCAGGATTGCCTTTGGGTAAGAATCCTTTTGGTCTGTCGAGTAAATTGGCACTCATGCGCAAACGGATATTATCGCGACCAACCCATTCGAAAATGCACAAGGATTTGTAAGCTGCATTCCCTTCAGAATCGTAAAACTGAATATCGATATGCATAGGAGCAGTAGTTGTGTCTATTGAATAAGTTGTAGTGCTGGTATCCTTACCGTGAATGATAACAAGGGTACTGTCGCCTTTAAACTGATAGCGATAAATATCCCCATGGTCGGAGTATTTGTAATTGCCCTTCAGATATTGAGCACTGGCAATCTGGCCTGCACCCAACACAAACAACAGCAATAAAAATTGTCTCAACATAGCTTATGGTTTAAATTCAAAAGTATTCATGAAAGCAGTAGTAAAATTGCCTTCTCTGAATTCCTTATTAGCCATAATCTGTCTTTGTAATGGAATAGATGTATGCACACCTTCAATCACAAATTCTTCTAATGCTCTTTCCATTTTCACTATACATTCTTCTCGAGTTTGAGCACTGACGATAAGCTTTGCAATCATGCTATCGTAATTTGCAGGGATAACATAGTTAGCATAAGCGTGTGTATCGACACGAATTCCGTGTCCGCCGGGAATATGGAAATTCACAATTTTACCCGGACTTGGTCTGAAGTTGTTATATGGATCTTCGGCGTTGATACGACACTCGATAGCGTGCTTCATTGGCTCGTAATCTTTACCTGAAATTGGTTGACCAGCTGCAATTAAAATTTGCTCCTTAACCAGGTCGTAATTGATGACCTCTTCGGTTACAGGGTGCTCAACCTGAATACGCGTATTCATTTCCATGAAGTAGAAATTTCTGTGTTTATCAACCAAAAATTCGACTGTACCTACGCCTTCGTAATTGATGCACTGAGCAGCTTTTTTCGCAGCCTCACCCATTTTCTTTCTCAATTCAGGGGTCATAAACGGAGAAGGGCATTCCTCAATCAGTTTTTGGTGTCTTCTCTGAATACTGCAATCTCTCTCACTTAAATGACAAACTTTGCCATACTGGTCACCGGCAATCTGTATTTCGATGTGTCGAGGTTCCTCGATGTATTTTTCCATATAGATGCCATCGTTTCCAAAAGCAGCTCCGGCTTCTGTTTTAGCAGAATCCCAGTTTTTCTCGAACTCCTCTTCCTTCCAGATGATACGCATACCACGTCCGCCGCCACCAGCGGTTGCTTTAATGATGACAGGGTATCCAACATCAACTGCAAGTTTTTTGGCTTGTTCAACATTTTCAATCAAGCCATCAGAACCTGGAATTGTTGGAACACCGGCCTTTTTCATGCTGTCTTTGGCATTACTTTTATCACCCATGCTGTTGATTTGCTCAGGGGTAGCACCAATGAATTTGATGCCGTGATCTTTACAAACCTGAGAGAATTTGGCGTTTTCGCTAAGGAAACCATAACCAGGGTGAATAGCATCTGCATTGGTAATTTCGGCAGCTGCAATAATATTTGGGATTTTTAGGTACGACTGGTTACTTGGGGCAGGACCGATACAAACGGCTTCATCAGCGAATCTGACATGCAGACTTTCTTTATCGGCAGTTGAGTAAACAGCAACAGTTTTTATACCCATTTCCTTGCAAGTACGAATGATACGCAAGGCTATTTCTCCTCTATTGGCAATTAATATCTTTTTGAACATAGTAATCTTCTAAATAATGAAATTCGGTTATCCCGAAGGATGGATTGGACAGGCTTAGTTAGGTTCAACCAGGAACAAAGGCTGGTCGTATTCAACTGGAGTAGCATTATCGACAAGTACCTTGACGATTTTACCACTCACTTCAGATTCGATTTCATTGAAGAGTTTCATGGCTTCGATGATACAAACAGCTTTACCAGGTTTTACTTCGTCGCCTACGCTTACAAATGCAGGTTTATCAGGAGAAGCTGAGCGGTAGAAAGTACCGATCATTGGAGATTTTATAGTGACCAGGTTGCCGGCTGTTTCGGCAGAAGGTGTTTCTTTCTGTTCTGCAATCTGAGCAGGAGCTGCAGGAGTTGCAGGTGCTGATGCAACTGGCAATTGGGCAGGTACCGGTGCAGCTGTTGCCTGAATATACTGTGGTGCCTGTATAATTTGGTTAGCAGGCTTGCGAATGACCAATTTGAAATCTTTCTTTTCAATTTCAACTTCACCAACATTTTTTTGTGAAGAGACGAATTTGATCAGGTTTTCTATTTCTTTGATATCCATAATAAATTTATTTTTCTTAAATATAATTGTGATTTGTTATTGACTGTCGTAAGCCCATTTCAGGTATATACTGCCCCAGGTAAATCCGCCTCCAAAAGTGGCCAGAATAATATTGTCCCCTTTTTTGAATTGCTTCTCATAATCCCACATCAACAGAGGCAATGTACCACTTGTCGTATTACCGTAACGCTCAATGTTCATCAATACTTTCTCAGTAGGCAACTGCATTTTTTCAGCAGTGTAGTCAATGATACGTTTATTAGCCTGGTGAGCCAGTAAATAGGCTACCTGATCAGAACCCAAATGATTGCGGTTCATAATTTCAGTAGACACTTCGGCCATATTGGTAGTAGCAAACTTAAAAACTGTCTTCCCTTCCTGATACACATAATGCTCGCGTGCATCAATGGTTTCGTGTGTTGGTGGCTTTAAGGAACCACCTGCTTTTTGATGGAGGAACTCGCGTCCACTGCCATCTGATTTCAATATTGCATCAATTACGCCATAGCCTTCGGTATTAGGTTCGAGCAATACAGCACCACCGCCATCACCAAAAATGATGCAAGTGTTTCTGTCTGTGTAATCGATGATAGCACTCATTTTATCAAAACCACAAACGACCACTTTCTTGTGTTTACCGGTTTCAATAAACTTGGCACCGGTTTCCAAAGCGTATAAAAATCCGCTACAAGCAGCTGCCAGGTCGAAACTCCAGGCATTTTTAGCACCCACTTTATCGCAAACAATGTTGGCACAAGAAGGGAAAATTAAATCGCCGGTAATGGTAGCCATTATCAGCAGATCAATTTCTTCGGCGCCTATCCCGCGTTTGCGAAGCAATTCGTTGACTGCTTCGACAGCCATGTCAGAAGTAGCTTTACCCGGAATATCCAGAATTCTTCTTTCCTTGATACCGGTTCTGGAAGTTATCCATTCATCGCTGGTATCAACCATTTTTTCCAAATCGGCGTTTGTAAGCCTTTTTTCAGGCACATATCCGCCTATTGCTGTTATTGCTGCAGTAATCTTGCTCATCTAATGTTTTAACGCCTTAAGCGCTGCAAATTAAAAAAAGATTTGAGAAAATTGTCAAAAAGATTGTTTTATTTTATCTATCAGTTGAGAACTGACAACGTCTTTAGCCAGCTTATACATACTGACAAAAGTTTCAGACTTGGAAATACCATGACCAATAATCACAGGTTCGTTAACACCAAGAATGGCGGTACCTCCATATTGTTTAAAATTAAATCTGTCGAGATAATCGTTTTTAACGCCCATTTTAGAAAGGTTGTAATAGAACCCTTCACAAAGTTTGAGAATGATATTACCGGTGTAGCCATCACAAATGATGACATCCGCTTTATCATTAAATAAATCGCGTCCTTCTACATTACCAACAAAATTGATTCTGTCGTTCATTTCGAGCAAAGGATATGAAGCCTGAATCAACAGATTGCCTTTTTCTTTCTCTTCACCTATACTGAGCAGAGCAACTTTAGGGTTGTCTATTCCGTAAACGTGCTGAGCGTAAAGAGAACCGAGAATGGCAAATTGATTGAGCACTTCAGGTTTGCAATCGGCATTGGCACCGACATCCAGAAGAACGCCAAAACCTCCGCTAACTTTAGGAAGTACGGAGGCAATTGTTGGGCGAAGTACGCCTTCGATAGCTTTGACAGAGAAAATCGAACCAACCAGCATGGCACCAGTATTTCCGGCACCTATAAAAGCTTCGATTTGATTTTCTGCCAGGTATCTGTATGCGACATTGATGCTGGAATTTTTCTTGTGAGAGATGGCCTTAGTGGCATGTTCTCCCATTTCAATCACCTCTTCGGCGTGAACTATTTCGAGAGCATTTTCAGGATAACCCAGTTCCTTGAGGCAGTCAACGATTTTATCCTTCTGTCCAAATAAGACAGGGACTATATCTTGCATCTGCTTCTTGGCTTCAATGGATCCCTTGACAGCCTCAAGAGGGGCGAAATCCCCTCCCATCGCATCAATACCAATACGCATTTTCTTCAGGATTAGTCGTTACGACCTTTCATAACCTTCACACCACGGTACATGCCTGTTTCCAGGTTAACACGGTGATACAAAGAAACGTCTCCTGTTGTAGGATCAGCGATGAACTGCTTGTTATCAAGACCATGGTGAGTTCTACGCTTGTCCCTTCTGGTACGCGAAATTTTTCGTTTAGGATTTGGCATGTTGTTTTATATTAATTTAAATACCTGTTTTATTCTGTTTCCTCTTCTTCATCAGTATCTCTGTCTGGTATGAAATCGCCGTTGTCTACATCAATCATACTGGTGATGTTGCTGGTAACAGCGGGGTCGCATACTTTTCCTACATCCGAACAAGTCTTCTTAATTGGAATGGACAAGGTTACAAAATCGAACATGTGCTGTGCAATATTGATTTTGTAATCATGCGAACCTATGTAAATCAAATCATCCTCACTCTCCATTGGATACTCCGTAATCTTTACAATTACTGTGTGTTTCCCGGAAATTGGCAGCTGTATAGGACTTAAACAACGGTCACATTCCAAACCTACTTTTCCCGAATAATCAAACTCCAGTGTAAACATGGTATTTGACTTCCTGAACAGCAGGTCGACTTTAATGTCTTCTGTAGACAAAGAACTGTTGAATGCCTTGAAAAAACTATCGTCGAGATGATACTCAAAACTATGATCACCAAGCTTTAACTTGATAAATTCTATGTCATATTCCTTCAGCTTATCCATCTCTCAGAACGGTTTTCAAAACGGATTGCAAAGGTAAACCAATCTTCATTATTTTCCAAAATAATTATCCCTTTGATTTTCAAGAGATAAAAAGGGTTCTTTTTTAGAACTGCTGTCCAATAAAGAAATGGAACTGTCCTGGTTTGGTTGTTAAGCCCGGACTCAATGTTTTCCAATCGAAACCATAAGCGTAATCTAGCCCTAACAATCCAAACATCGGCAAAAACAATCGTACACCTGCTCCCGCACTTCTCTTCACCTCAAACGGGTTGAAATACCTCGTTGCTACCCAGGCGTTTCCTGCTTCGACAAATGCCTGTAAATATATAGAAGCACTCGGCGAATTGGTAACAGGGAATCGGAGTTCGCAAGTGAATTTGTTAAATATTGCTGCACCTGAATTGCTGTTGCCAACTGAATTTTGAGTGATGGTTCGGTCAGGATACCCTCTTAATGATATAATCTCTGTACCTATCTGTCCAAAACTGTTCAGTCCGCTACCACCCACCATAAATCTTTCAAACGGAGACAATCCAATTGATTTATTGTAATACCCCAAATATCCAAAACGCATCTTGGTTGCTATAACAAATTTACCAAACACTTTGGTGTAGTTTTCTGCATCAAATTTCCACTTATGGTACTCAATCCATTTGTATTTTTCGTTGACACTTGCGTTGGCATAATCAATACCTGTCAATGATGACATTGGTGGTGTTACTGCAATTGACAAAGCATAAGTAGAACCACTGGCAGGGAATATAGGCTCGTTAACAGAGCTTCTTGTCAACACATATTTAAACTCGAGATTATTACTTCTTCCGGTATTCAACTGTAAACCATAAGCACCATTGGCGTTCTGAAGATTGTACTGCTGGAAACTGACAGAATAAAACGCTGAGAAGAAATCATCCGGCCATTTCAAACGCTTACCTAATGAGACGGAAGCACCTGCAATTTTAATGAATTGTTTGGCCGGGTCATCTTTCGGACGAGAGTCGAAAGACTGCACTGTTTTATAAAAACTTGTTGTGAACGAATTTGGTTTTTTACCACCAAACCATGGCTCGGTAAAGGAGAAATTGTAAGACTGATAATACAAACCATTTGACTGAGCTCTCAGGCTCAAACGCTGTCCATCTCCTGATGGCAATGGGTTCCACATGCCCGGATGGAAGAGTTTACGAGTAGAAAAATTATTGAGTGTTAATCCAAGAGTTCCTACTAAACCACCATAACCATAAGCCTGACCATAAACATTGTTTCTGTTGTTACCACCCCAACCACCTGACAATTCAATCTGGTCGTTGGCTTTTTCAGAAACAGTATATTCAATATCTACAGTTCCGGCTGCCGGATTAGGAATAGGATTTACACCCATTGCCTGAGGATCAAAATATCCTAATTGTGAAAGTTCTCTCACTGTACGCTGAATGTCGCTTCTCGAAAACTTCTGCCCCGGTCTGGTTCTGATTTCGCGCAACACTACATGGTCGCTGGTTTTGGTATTTCCTTTTACAATAATTTTATTAATGGTCGCCTGGGTGCGTTCAATAATTCGAATTTCAATATCAATACTGTCATTCTCTACTTTTACTTCAACAGGCGTTACACCAAAGAACAGATAACCATCGTCCATATAAAGACTTGAAATATCGGTACCACTTGGACTAAAATAGATACGTTCTTCCAGAATGGTCTGGTCGTAAATATCACCCTTCTTAATTCCTAGCACTTTAGTTAAATACTCGCTGCTGAATTTATTGTTACCGGTAAAAGTGATATTTCTGAAATAGTACTTCCTGCCTTCATTTACACCTACCTTTATCACCACTTTGTTAGAGCCTAACTTAACGATGGAATCATAAGTAATGGAAGCATCTCTATAACCCTTGCTGTTGTATTTGGTGATAATCCCTTTGAGTTCTTCTTTATAGGTAGCTTCCACAAATTTGGAAGACTTAAAAATGTTGTACTTGAGACGCTTTCTCTTGGTTTTCTTTAGTACTCTCCTCAACTCCTTATCAGAAACATCGGCATTGCCAACAAATTCGATGTCCCAGAGTTTAACCTTACTGCCTTTTTCGATGGCAATTTTAAGTACTTCCTGATTGGGAATGGTATCGCTTTTTATTTGAACGATATTGATTTTGACACCATAGAAACCCTTCTTGTAGTAGTAGTCTTTTATTTCTCTTTGAACACGGTTAAGCAGGTCTTCGTTGATGATCATACCCGACTTAATAGTGAGTTCCTCTCTCAGGTTTTTAGCCTCAGCTTTACCTATTCCTTTTAGCGCAAATTTTTCAAGACGAGGACGTTCAGCCACTTCGATGATGAGATAAATTTTATCACCTTCAATCTTTTTTGCGTAGATAGTTACTTTAGAAAAATAGCCTTGTCTCCACAGGTTATCTATAGCCGAAGAAATTTCAGTACCCGGAATTTTTATTTTCTGATTAAAAGATAAATTAGAATTAAAAATGATGATATTTTTATCAATATACTTATTGCCTTTCACTTCGATAGACACGACGGTATATTCGACGGGGCGATTGTAATCGAGGGGTAAATAACGTTTGATGGTATCCTGAGCACAGAGGTTAGCATCTCCAAAAAAGGAGAATAGGCTACCCAGGATTGCGAATAGTAAATTGCGGTTTTTAAATTTGTTCACTTGTTTTGCCAAATCTTCGTTCTCGTTTTTGATAATCAACAATAGCTTTATAAAATGCTTCCTGGTCGAATTCGGGCCAGTATATATCGGTAAAATAGAATTCTCCGTAAGCGAGTTCCCATAACATAAAATTGCTTATACGATACTCGCCACTTGTGCGAATCAACAATTCAGGTTCAGGTAAAGTACCTGTATTCAGTGTGTGGGAAATAAGTTCTTCATTAATGGAGGCCACTTCAATTGCACCTGATTTAACCATTTCTGCAATCTTTTTAGTGGTTTGAATAATATCCCAGCGGGCGCTGTAATTTAACGCCAGCACCAGGTCCATTCTTTCATTATTCTTGGTCAGTTCCATTGCTTCCTGCAGTTCATTGTAAGCCTCCTTTGGCAATGCAGAAATATCGCCAATGGTACGCAAACGAATATTGTTTTTCTGAAGCGTGGCAACTTCTTTGCGAATGGTTCTCACCAGCAGTGCCATAATGGCTTTAACTTCGAGTTGAGGTCTGTTCCAGTTTTCGGTGCTGAATGTATAGAGAGTTAAATATTTCACACCCAACTTAGCTGCGGTTTCAGCGACAGTTCTTACAGACTTGACACCATATTCATGACCAACAACTCTGGGTAATGCGCGTTTTTTAGCCCAACGTCCATTGCCATCCATGATAATGGCAATATGGTTAGGAATCCTATCTTTATCAATCTTGGAGAGTAAAGTTTGAGCGGGCATTGACTGGAATGAAATCATGCAAAAGTAGGATTAATTTCTGATATGTAATAACGAAATCAAGCGCCTAAAGTTACAATTAGATTTAAGGGCAAGGGTCTTGGATGATATTTCTGAATGTGATGGTTATACCAGCCACCATATACCAGTCGTTCAGATGATTGTCGCCGCGCATTGTACCTGCAGTAATGACAGGTTTGCCATGAGTGGTTTGAGGTTGAGAAAACTCACCTGCACCTACACCTTGTTTGGCTACCAGCTGGTTGTAATCGGGGTATTGTCCCTTGACATCATCGAGATAATCTGTAAATGTTTTTCTGAATCCAAGTTCAAACCCAATGACAGTTCTGTTTTTGATATTGAATTTATAACCGAGTCCGAACTGAATAGCAGGTTGAATCAAAGCATAGGTTTTTTTTCCTTTGAGTTTCTGACCTTCGGTACCGATATCTCTTAATTCAACTTTGTCACCACTTGGCAAAGTAGCAGTTGGATTGCAGGTAAAAAGATTGAAGCCACCAAAAAGGTAAGTCGTATTATTACTTTCCTTCATGTTTCTATTCATGCCAAAAGCGATGAAATTGAGTTCGCCGGTATAACCTATTTCAAAAATTTGATTTTCGAAGCTGAGGTTGCGATAGGCATTGGCTGCAAAGTTTTGATCTGAGCCGGAGATAGAAGTATAGAGAAACTGGTAACGGCTGCTGTAATATTTGTTGTGGTGGTATTTATAGAGAAGCCCTATGGCAGGTTTGGTTTCTTTGAGAACAATTTCAGGAGCGAGGTCGCCAAAATAATTCGCTCCCCCAATGAAAAACCCTATTTCGGAAATTCCATTTCTGAACCGTTGAGAATAGACATCCAATGAAAGTAGAAGGACTACTACCGGTATGAACTTTTTTGCAACCTGAAACACTTAGTAAGCTTGTACCTATAGGCAATTAAAAATTAAAGCAAGGTTGACGGCCGCCGATGATTCTGTATGTAAGGGTTATACCACCAATCATATACCAATCTTTGGTTGCAGAGTTACCTCTTGGGTCATTGTTTTCGAAAGGCAATTCACCGACTTCCGGGGCACGGTCTTTCATAGCAACAGCCATAGGACCACTGGCGCCACCGACGATGATATTATCGACATAAATGGAAGAAACGTCGTCCATATAGTCTGTAAAAGTTTTTCTCCATCCGTAATCTATTCCGAAAGCCCAATGGTCGTTAAGTTGCCATTTAACACCGAAACCAAAAGGAATGCTCACCTGAGTAAGCGCATAACGTCTTTTGTCGTTGAATTTAGTAGTTTCCTGACCTTCGGTTCCGAGAGGCTGAAGTTCTATCCAGTCGCCGTCCTGAGCCTGAAGAGTAGGATCGTGAATGGCGGCATTGTAATTAAATTGAGCTTTAGGGTTAAATCTGAAGACTGAAAGCCCGGCAAAAAGATATGGAGACCAGGCATAAGAGGTTCTGGTGTTCTCATAACCAAGAATATTCCATTCGCCTTGAATTGAGAATTCGACGATATCCGATTTAAAACTCAGATTACGTCTTTTTCTGTAGGCATCATCTGAAAAATTCTTATCAGAACCTTCTATTTGCCCGTAAATTGCTGTACCTTTAAAAGTGAGATAAGGCCCGTAATTGAATCTGCAAATCAGACCACCAGCCAGCTTGGTTTTATCCCAAAGCGGCATAGAGCCTTTAGTGAATTCGCCCATATAATTAGAACCTCCCAGATACAGGCCAAAATCGAGAGAAGATGCCTTTTTCTGAGCGCTTAAAGTAAGCGGCAATGTAATAAGGGCTATGAGTGCGGATGTATAAATATTTTTCATGAACACACAAAAAACAAAGTACGAAGATAGTACTTTAATCTTAAAAACGAAAAAAAGAGGGATTTATTTTGAACCTTAATTTTTAAAAATTCAGATTAACTTCCATTTTGCTTTACTAAATCTAAAACATTGAAAATGAATATTTGGCTCATATTTTAATAAGTTAAAAAATCTCCTGGCCTCTCAAATTTAACTTCCCTATTTTTCACATTTTAGATAAATGGTAGTTTTTCTTTTGAAATGGTACTTTTTTGCAATGAGGTGTAAATCAAAACAACCTGTCAGGTCCAAAAAATAATTTGTTATTTTTTGATAATCAACATCTTATAATTATAAAAACCAACCTGACAGGTTCATTATCTTACCAGATACAAATACCCCCGCAGATACCTCCACGGTGTTTTCTTGCCCTTGTACCTGATAACGTATACGTAATAGTCTGTCGGACATATATTTCCGCCATAAGTGCCATCCCAGCCTTGCTTAGGATTGTCTGTGTCGAATACCTTCTCTCCCCATCGGTTGTAAATCTGAATGTAAGCTGCTGCGACATTGCCAGATTCAATTTTAAATACATCGTTACTGCCGTCGTCATTGGGCGTAAAACTCGTTGGTATAAACAAAGCAACCGTATCTAAAACGCAAATGCTGACATTGAAACTGTCTGAGCAGCCTCCATTGTTGCTGATGATTAATCTTATGGTGTATTGGTCGGTGTCTCCGGGATAAGTATGAGATGGATTAACCCCCGCTACATAAGGCTCCTGGGTACCATCACCGTATTGCCAGGTGCCCGTTAAGCCGCCTTCACTTAAATCGATGATCTGTATAACAGGATTGTTGCTGTAGATACACTGCCCGGATGGAGAAATTGCGAAGTATGCCCTGATCCTTGGATATCCCGGAATGGTCGCCAGGGTGTCATAAGTACAGCCTGTTTTTGAATTGGTCACTTTCACCTTATAAGTCGTACCAACATTTGCCGTAATGGAAGGCGTAGTCTGAACAGGTATGGTATTCCACAAATACGTATAAGGACCGGCTCCGCTCATGGTTAATGTGGCAGTTCCTTTGTTTCCGTAACATTGAATGGCACTGGTATTAATCTGCCCATACATTTGCGGATGCACAAAAACTGTTGCTTGTCTGACGACTGAATCACTGCATCCATCTCTTAAGACCGCTCTGTATGTGACTGTTTGTTTTGGGAAAGTATAGATGTTCTGAACATTGTATTCTCCACTTGCCCATTTCAAACTATATGCCCCAAGTCCGCCGCTGCTGTTGGTACTAAAGGTCACCGGTGTTCCAATACATATAGTATCTTTATCTACGTCCAGACTCAATCTTAATGTATCACTGATGTCAATATTCACTGAAATTTGATGTACACATTTGCCTGTTCCTACTTTGTAAGTGATGACATGCGACCCCGTACCGGCGAGCTTTGGATTAAAGATGGTATCAATTAATCCCGGGCCGGTTAATGTGCCTCCTTTAGGTGAAATCAACAAAGGAATAGCAGTATCTCTCAAACAATAATTTGACAACAATCCATTTAATACAACAACAGGTAAAGGTTTAACAGTAACTTTTAAAGTATCCGTACATTTTCCTGCCTGAGAAAAAAATATCAGATGAGTTCCAACGCCTGCTGTTGCCGGACTGAAAGTGCCATTGGAATTGGTAATACCTTTACCACTAAAGATACCTGCACCTGCGCCATTGAACAATTGAAACGGATTATCAGCAATACAAACCGAGGTGTCTTTTTGAATGTTGGCACGCGGATAGACGTAGATAATTTGAGTATCCTTACAGCCATTTCCATCTGCAATGATGGTGTTGTAAGTGCCTCTTCCGGCAAGTGAAGGATTGAATTTCTGATTGTAAACCGTATTACCAACAATGCCTTTACTGCCTGTAAACAAAACATTCCAGGGGTCGTTCTGCAAGTACTGATAGCGCATGAAATAGGCGGTATCGCTGACACAATTTTTTACCGTATCTTTATAAAACTTTGTATAACGGAGATACACAATTTTATCATCCTTACATCCATTAATTGCAGTGTAAGTTAGGGTTGTTTGTACAAAAGTCACTTTACCAGGAACCTGAAAAGAGTCGGCATCAAACACCCCGTTACTGGCATCCAGTATACCCTTACCTTTCCATGTTCCACCTACAGGCGTACCACCTAATAAGACTCTCTGACCTGCATCCGGACAGGCTATTTCATCAGGACCTGCATCAACATCCTGAATGAATCTTCTCAAAGTATCCTTACATCCATTAATGGTGTAGATATACATTTTATTTCCCGCTCCGGCTAAGACAGGCCGGTTAATTCCCAGTCTTTGATTGGTGACGTTTGGCCCAGACCAGGTGCCTCCCAGCGGTGAAAATTTAAAAGTATCGTATTGTACCGACTTACATAAAGTATCGAAATGTTTGACCAGATTAATGCCATCGATGTTTATAGTTTTATTACTCGAGCAACCATTCCAGGTGTAAGTAACTACAAAAGATCCCGGAGTAGAAGTAGGTGTAACCAAACCTGCCGGGGTAATATTCGGGCCCGACCAGGTACCGCCAGCCGGAGTAAAACCTGTCACCATAAATGGCGCTGAATTTGGACAAGCAGCATTAGGTGTTCCGGCACTGATAGCTCTGACTATTACAAGTACAGAATCTCTGCAAGAACCAATGGTGTAATAAGCTTTAAATGTTCCAGCACCTGAAACTCCCGGTGAAAATGTACCCGACGCTGCATTGATGATACCGGTTCCTGACCAGCTGCCGCCTGAAGGACTCGCAGTGAGATTAAATGGTAAACTTGATTGACAAACTGTGGTATCATTTTGAGCTACGGGTGGGTCAGCAACAACGATATCAACTGTATCTGAACCAGGGACAGAAACACCATCAGAAACCTGTAGTATATACCTGGTATCTGAAGTCGGACATACCGTTTTGGGCGTGGCTCCAGTCAAAGAACCCGATAGCCAGGTATAAGCATAATTTGAAGGATTGCCTCCTGTTATTACGGCTGTTAATTTGGCACAACTGCCTTTACAAATAATCAGTTTATCAGATTTCAAATCGACCGTAATCGGACAATTGGTAATCTTAAAATTCAATTTGGCTTTTATTGTCCAGATACTATCGCAGGCATCTTTGAATGAAGATGTAAAATCGAGTGC
Organism: Bacteroidota bacterium; assembly: GCA_963169345.1. Lineage (GTDB taxonomy): Bacteria > Bacteroidota > Bacteroidia > NS11-12g > UBA955 > JABMMZ01. Next base: position 69,168 of record CAUJCT010000047.1, on the reverse strand, counting down.
ATAATTGCCGCTTTTATTCAGTCCAGATGCAAAAGTGATATCAAATGTATTTGTTTCGTTCTTTGAGTCGCAGTTAATCCCTGTTACCGATGCAATTGCAGTGCTTAATGCTCCACTTAATTTAAAGTTAGAAGATTTGACTGAATCACAATTGAACTTTTGATCCAGCGTTACTCTAATTTTATTTGAATTACAGTTGGGGTCTGCGATAGGATTGAATTTAGGCTGTGGTACTGAAGTAATTTTGGCCTCCCAATCTAAATCCCAACCATCACATACGATATTGGCGTCAGAGTGAAAATAAAAAGTCAGACAGGTATCACTGGCATTGATTGAAATTGGATAGTTGATGGTGCCTGAATAGGTTCTCAACAAAGTACCTGATGTATCGGACCCTTTGTAAACCTTAAGAAAATCAGAAATACTCTCAGTACAGAATGTCCCGTTGAATTTGATGGTGATTGTACTGGCACCCTTTACACATACCGTAAAAATGTAATTCTCATTGTTGGCATATTTCTTTGGAGCTGATAAATTCCCTTCGCTATCCGTCAATTTTCCTTTACAGGCATATACTTTTCCATTGCCCATTTTATAGGTAGTCTGACCCAAAGCAACTCCCGCTATGCAAAAAATCATAGTCAACATTGTTGCCTTTATGGAAATCAAACGACTCACTTCGATATTGTAATCTGCGGTGTATTGACTGTATTACTCCAATGCCCGGCTCGGTCTTTTAACTGAATATCAAACTGCGTAATCTCGCTGTTTCCTGTACCCAGTAAGAAAGTATTTTTTATTTGAATAGCAAGTGTTCCGCTAATTGCAATGCTTGAATTTGGCGGTGCAAGAGGTTTTACAAAATAATAATCGGCTTCACTCAATCTTCTGTCCTTAACTTTAAGATCATTGATATCCGGGTCATCCTGGCCTATATCTCCATCCGCATCAGAGTATGAAATCAGTATTGTCAGACTGTCTTTGTATTCTTTTAAATCAACTGAACTGACACTGATAAAACTGATAGTAGGAGCAGCGCCAGCTTTGTTATCCTTCTTGCAGCCCCAAAGCATTGCAACAGGTAAAAACAGTGATATGAGTTTTAATTTCTTCATTAGTTCAAACGAATTGCAAAGTATTTTTTGAAATTAAACGGAGTACTTGGAGATGGTATAAACAATGGCAAATTGACATTATCAGTAGTCTCCGTTCTCACCCACAAAACATCTCCTGAAACACCAATATCTGCCACATTAAGAGTGATACTGTGCCAATATTCAATATTATCACCACTGATACCTTTATCCGTAAATGAATTGGTTTCAACCCCCATTACCTGCCAGGTACTATCGTACTGATAAGGGTTCAATGTAAAATTGATTTTAGTTTCTCCAAAACTTTTAACTGCTGTTTTATCATCCAGATAGGCTACCATAATCTTAATAGTGGATGTACCTGCCGGAACGGTCACAGGATTATAACCGGTATGAGAGAGTGGAGTTGGTGAACCATCTGCAAATACGATGAGTCCACCCAGTTGAGGACTAAAGTCGATAGATTCGGGACTATTGCCAAACTGGTCTTTCGCTCCATTGTTAATCCAATCTGTAATATCCTGTATATATTGATCTTTTTTAGCATTCCAATCGCTACCGGGATCTACTGAGAGAGGCATTTTTCCCTGAGAACCCGGAATAAATTCCTTGATTCTGTGTAACAGCATACTGATACCTGCATTACCCGGCACTACCCTTTTACTGTACTGAGGATTATTGGGGTCGGTATTCGTACTCAATCTGTTGATTAAGGAATTGTAAGAACTCTCAATTGACCTGAAATCAGGTTCGAAATTGCCATCATGACAACCACTGTTAGAACAGGTAGGTTTAAAGATGTTTTTATGCAATCCCTGTATAGATTTGGCATCAATAGGCTTATCGGATATAGCTGGATCTTTTGAAGTATTTTGCCAATCATCATAAGGATTATCACTGCTCTTCTTTTTACAGGCAGCAAGGCTTAATACAATCAGCAAGAAGTAACTCAGTTTTCTCATATTCTGTCAAATAAACTTTTTGCCTCCGGATCTATTAAACCTGCAGATTTTACATTGTCCTTGTAACCTAAAATATCAGCTATAGTCAAGTTAAAATCCGTTACTTTTCCAATAGGATTACTCTCATTGCCAATCATTAAATTAGAAGGCACATTCATACCGACCATACCACCAAAAACTCTTAGAGAATTGGCATCACCGTGGTCATAACCATACCAGTCGTTTTCGTCCTGAACTGGATTGTGTTGTTGATTTCTACCACACTCAGGGGTAAACAACATGATGGTTTTACCGCTCATTTCAGGAATCTGGGTTTGTATGTAATTCCACAAAAAGCCCATAGCATGATCGGCCTTGTGCATTGCTTGCAGATAACCGGTGAAGTTGCTGTGACAGCCATCGATATTACTTAAATTCACCACCAGTAATTTTGGTTTGAACACTCTCAATACTTCGGCAGCATAACCAATTGTTGTGCCATCACCACCCGATACAGGCGGCATAGGAATCTGTCCGGCAGCTTGTCTTTGAAATGTGTTTGAAATAAATTCCTTGATTTGAGTTTTTTCCTCATCTGTATTTTTAATACCCGGCATTTCACCTTTGCGGATATTGAATGTATTGTCGAGGAAATTTTTCATCTTATACATAGGTTCCAATTCCTCTTGTGGATGATAGATTTTTGCTTTGGACAAAGCTTCGATGCCATCACCTCCAAATGTTACACCTGGTGCAAAAAAATTAGCGCCATATTCCAGACCAAAATCAGGATGCTTACTGGAATTGAGCAATGGAATAGAATTGCTGATGGTATTGCCAACGAACCAAACATCTGTAGCTTTAAAGCCTCCAAATTTACGGGCATATTCAAACACAGTCGGATTGATTGGCCTAACTTTTAAACCCTGCCCTTCTACCCTGCTTCCTGTTATCAAAGAATTCCATCCACCATAGTGACCACCGGAAATAGCGCGCATTTCAGCGAAAATGGTGCCTTGCTTTTGCAATGATTGAGATAAAATTTTAGGGATAGGCTGACTGCCATTAGGTTGACCAGCAGGCGTTGTACCATAAGCAATTTTTGATGCAGGTGCTGCGCCTTCTAAAATGTTGTAAAGTATATTGCCTTCAATATTGAATCCCTGGCTATCTGCCAAATATCTTTGTAAGATTGAATCCTGTTGTCTCAGTCCCCCACCAAACATTACAAATACCACATATTCAGCTTTAGGCACATTGGTGCGGGCAAATAATCTGCCGGATGGCAAAATGTAAGGCAATACCAAACCGCCTGCTGTGAGCGCCGTTGCATTTTTTACGAATTGTCTTCTTTTCATGATAATGTTGTTTAATAAAACATGTACTCATCTGAAGCTGCAAAAGCAGTATACACCAGCTCCGGTCTGAAATTGGGATTGGATTTATTAGCGTTGATGAAATTTTTAAACCAGGTCATCTCCGCAACTGTTGGCCTTCTGATAAAAAATCTAATGTAAGTTTCCTCAATAAAACGATCGGTTGAATCTACCATCATTGCTCTGCTTGGTAATTTAACACTGGGTTTATTCATGTAATTGCTGATGATGACCTCATTGATCAGAGCCTTGTCACCACAACTTTGAATAACGCGGTCTAATGCTGTCAATTCATTGATGGATGAAGGTTTCTGAAACAGATTGGTCGATAAAATACTATGAAACTCAATATTTGATTTGTCTTTGTCTTTATTGAGATTGGTTCCTTTAGAGCTTACCTGAACTACACCGTAATTAGCGGTATTTTTCTTGCAGGCAGACAATATCATTATAAGCGCCATAACGCCAACTGTATTAAAAATGCGCATATTCATCTGTAGCTAAAATGTTAATTTGAACTTGTTGAAAATCGTCAGTCAGATAATAATCCTGAATGAGGTTAAATGATTCCTGAGTATTAGGTTCACGGCCTATTAAAGTAAGATAAGCCCACTTAATCATGCCTTCGTGAAATTCTCTTGAATTGACCAGGACTCGGCAATAGTCTGGTTTTGTTGAGGCGTAACCGCCAAATAAAGCGCCGCCTGTTCCATTTTCTATAATACCATAAGCGATTTCAAACTCGTCTCTTGTCGGGAATCTGAAAAACAAATCATCAAATGAGGCATTGACAAAATTGAGTGAATTCATATTGATAATATCGTAAATCGGATTGTCCAGCATACGCGCATACATTTCACCAATATTGATAAGTCCGAGTTGATATTCACGGCGGGATTTAATGACATTTTTATATCTGTCAATTGTAGCCATCGCTGAGTATACACCTATTGAATCGCCATTGAGTCGGGATACCTTTAAAGAAAACTCCGCAATTCCAATTTGCTGATAAAAATCGCCGTCAGAAGCCCCTTCCAGTAAGCGTGCCTTGGCCAAATCATATATTCTCTGATAATATGCTCTTTTATAAGATGAGTCGCCTACCACGAAAGTCGTATCAGTCATCAGTCTTTTGATAATCGTTTTCCGAACATCGAAAGAAAGTTTTCCATCTCTTAAAATCTGCAAATCGCGCACGACTTCAGCATCCAATGGCTCTCGCCCAAGTAAATCAATGTAGATGCGATTGATATAATTTTCTACCTTAACGGTGGAAACATCGTCATAATTCTTAGGTACATTATTCGGATAATCCTCTTGCTTCTTTTTACAAGCGAATATCGAAAACAAACATAAGAAGAGAATAGGAAGTAGGGGTCTAACCATAGGCTGACTGTATCTGTGTTTTTACAAATATAAGAAATTAGTAAAATATTTCCAAATTAAATAATCATGGGCAATTTCGCAATTGCTCTAATAATCAAATAATTAAGCAAACTGAAAATGCTTAAAATGAGACGTGTTGATCTATCTCAAAAAACAGCAAATACGACGAAAGTAGATTAAAATCTTAATTATGAATACAGCAAACGGCCTATAGCATCCGCTACTTTATCTGCATTGGGAAGCATTTCCTTTTCGAGTCCCAAATTCAAAGGCACAGCAGGTAAATTAGCTGAACCTATGATTTCTACCGGAGCATCGAGATACTGAAAACAATTTTTTTGTATGCGACCGGCAATAGCTTCGGCAAATGAATTTCTCAGAGTTTCCTCAGTTAACACCATCACTTTACCATGCTTTTTAGTTGCTTCAAAAATGGCTTCGTCATCACAAGGATTCAAAGTTCTTAAATCAACAACTTCCACATTACCTTCGTATTGTTTGGCGGCATTTGAAGCCCAGTAAACACCCATACCATAGGTAATAACTGCTATTGATTCACCGTATTTAACAGCTTCAGGAGAGGCTTCAAGAACAGTGCGGGCTTTACCGAGAGGAATGATATAATCTTCGGAAGGTTCAGGGCATTTAGCCGCTTCTGTTCCCGGCACTTTACTCCAATACAATCCCTTGTGTTCGAACATCACAACCGGATTAGGGTCGTAGAATGCAGCTTTGAGCAGGCCTTTCATATCCGCAGCATTGCTGGGATAAACCACCTTAATACCCTTTATCTGAAGTATACTGCTTTCGACGGTGCCACTGTGATAAGGACCGCCACCACCATAAGCACCTGTAGGTATACGAATCAAAGACTGAACGGGATATTTTCCATTGGACAAATAGCAACTTTTAGAGAGTTCTTCAACAAGCTGATTGACACCTGGCCAGATATAATCTGCAAATTGTATTTCAACTATAGGCTTACAACCCACTGCACTCATACCAACGGTTGAACCAACAATATAAGCTTCCTGAATTGGGGTATTGAACACCCTGTCTTTACCATATTTTTTAGCCAATGTAGCGGCTTCTCTGAATACACCACCGAGTCTTACTCCGACATCCTGACCATACAACAAAGCTTCCGGATGGTTCTTCAATATTTCATCGCAGGCATAGAGGGCAGCATCTACCATAACAACAGGTTCGCGACCTTCTGGTGACCTGGTTCCTTTTTCTTCGGTGACAGGAGTTGGGGCAAATTCATGCAGATACAGACTTTCCGGACTTGGATCTGCCGCATTTACGGCTCTGTTAAAACTATCTGCAATTTCAGCAACTGCATCATTATTGATTTGCTCGAGCAAAGATTCAGATTCACCGAGTTCGAGCAAGGTATTTTTAAGTTTAGGAAATGGATCATCTTGCAAATCCACTTCAAGATCGTCGCGGTACCATTCACTTCTCACGCCGCTGGTATGGTGCCCCAACAGAGGTACTTTGGCGTGGAGGAGCATTGGTTTTCTATTTTTTCGCACCCAGTCAATTGCCGATTTCACATCCTCATAACTGGTTACAAAATCACTGCCATCTGTTCGTGCTCTTCTCAGTCCTTTAAAGCCTGCAGCAAACTCATAAGCATCCATTGCTCTCATTTCATCACCACTTGCAGAAATTCCCCAGTCGTTGTCCTGCACCAAATACAGAATTGGCAACTCTTTGAGTACAGCCATTTGCAAGGCTTCACTCACTTCACCTTCGGTCATACTACCATCGCCGATACTGCATAAAACGACAGGCATTTCAGCCGTGTATATCATTTTTTGCGACTCTTTGTATTTAATACCATGTGCCATACCGGTAGCCGGAATAGCCTGCATGCCTGTAGCACTGCTTTGGTGCGGCATCTTAGGCATATTATCGCGATTAAGAGAAGGGTGAGAGTAATAAGAACGACCGCCGGAGAAAGGGTCATCGGCTTTAGCCAGCAATTGCAGCATAAGCTCGTATGGCGTCATACCCATTGCCAGAAGCAAACTTTCGTCACGATAGTAGGGGGCTGCGTAATCTATAGACTTAAGCAAAAAACCTGCAGCCAGTTGAATAGCTTCATGTCCCTTGCTGGTAGAGTGCACGTATTTGGTTATAGGTCTGTTTTCTTCGTAAATAGCCGCCATTGCGCGGGCTTTACACATGAGGGTATAGGCATTGAGCAATATTTCTTTCGTCACCATTAACTTCTTTGATATGCTTCGATTTATTTGGAAATAATTTGCAATGTTACGAAAAAATATACTAAAAAGCGGTCTTAAGCGGCAAACGCTTGAATCTGTTGAATCTGAAGCTATCTGATATCTAAATAACAGCGTGAAATCTCATCTATTTTAACTCAAAAACAGCATAGATTAAATATCCCTTCCTTCATTTGTTCCTGACAAAAAATACAACTAATTTCGCAGGCCAAAATAATTTTCAAAAATGGATTACAGCCAACTTCCGGAAGGCATCTATGCCGAAATGAATACCAATAAAGGTACCATCGTTTTATCGCTCGAATATCAAAAAACACCTCTAACAGTTGCTAATTTTGTTGGACTGGCAGAGGGCAAACTGGCCAATAAGGCTAAAGCTGAGGGAGTTCCTTATTATGACGGATTGAGTTTCCACAGAGTAATTCCTGATTTCATGATTCAGGGAGGCGACCCTAACGGCACCGGAGCAGGTGGTCCAGGCTACAGATTCAAAGACGAATTCCACCCATCATTAACCCATAAGGGCCCGGGTATTTTATCTATGGCTAATGCAGGCCCATTTTCCAATGGCAGTCAATTTTTCATCACTCACGTCCCTACCCCATGGCTAGATGGTAAACACTCCGTATTTGGCCATGTTGTTGAAGGTCAAAGTGTGGTAGATGCTATTCAACAAGGCGATAAAATTGAATCTTTAAAGATAGTGCGCCATGGTGAAAGTGTTAAAAATTACGATCCGACTGTAGTGCCTACCAGCGCTGCTTTGCTTGGATAATTGTCAGGTTATCCCCATTTTTTAAGAAAAATTCTCACTTTAAGTCACCTTATGACTATTTTCGTCGTCTATTCAGGTGTAAAGGATGAGAAAACTACTACTATCACTATTTCTTTTATCCATTAGCCTTTCCGCATTAAAGGCACAAAACTGCACAGTTAACGCTGGTGTAGACCGCACCTATTGTGTCAATGATACCATCACTTTAACAGGTAACCGTGCAGGTAATTTAGTTGGTTCATCAACATGGACTCAGGTATCAGGCCCTTCTGTTATCATTAATAGTCCAAATAGCCTAAATACTCAGATTTCAGGAAAAGTTCCGGGTACCATGGTTTTTAATATTCGCAATCGCTGTCAGGATGGCTCTAACGCCAACGACATTGTTACGATAACTATTCTTGGTGTAACGAGAGCCAATGCGGGACCTGATAAATCCATGTGTCCGGGCAATGACACCCTGGCAGCCAATACACCCGGAAGTGGTGAAACTGGTGTCTGGACCTACACTGTCAACAACGGAAGTGCCAGTATTGGTCAACTTAATAATCCGCAATCTCAAATTGCTTTAGGAGCAACAAATGGTGGTCTCAGTTTATTAACCTGGACAATTTCAAACTCCAATGGCTGTAGCTCTTCTGACGATGTTCAATATATCAATTACGGCGGTTATAATCCAGTTTCCATCTGGAGTGGAGATAGCATAGAACTGAGTCAGTGCTATTCTGTTTACCAGACAACTGTATTAACCGGTTCTTATTCCGGAACAGGACTGGGAGGTCAATCCGGGCAATGGACAACCATCAGTGGGCCGTCTAATCCGCTTTTGGTATCCAATAACAATACAGGTAATGTCAGCTTTATGATTCAAGGGACTTACATGTTTGAATACAGAGTGAATGGTCCCTGCGCAAGTGGCGTAGATACAATAAAAGTAAAGGTTCCTCCCCCATTGGGTGAACTTTCTCCAAGTGTCGGACAAACCATTTATTTATGCGACCGCCCAACTTCAGTAACTCTCAATGGCGCTGTGCCAATTTACAGAAATGATACAAGTTCGTGGATACAACTCGGTGGACCAACAACTGTTGTTTTTAATCCTGTAAATGCACCTACAACTACTGTTAGCAATTTAAGAGGTCAGGGCGGTGATATTTATCAATTTCAATACATCATGGCCAATGGACTTACCGGTTGCAGAAGCACGGCTTTATTTACCATTAGCTATCTTGATACACCAACACTGGATGTATTTCAAGACCGCATATTGCCTTGCGATCAGGATACTGCTATATTGAGATATAATTTTACAGGTGGATTATACACTAACTTTTCGCAGGTTTCAGGACCTAAACTGGCATTAACAGGATTATATAATGGCAGCGATACACTGAGTCGCTATACAAGTGTCAGCGGTATGGATAGTTCAGGCGTTTATATTTTCAGAATTACCCAAACATCAGGTACAGGTCAAAGTTGTATTGGCGTACAGGAAGATGTAAAGTTCATTGTTTCGCATCAGCCTGATGATGCTAATGCGGGAAGTGCTCAACGCTTAGACTGCAATGTTGACACAACACAGCTGGCTGCTAATATTCCGGCTCCCGGAGTTGGTACCTGGTATCAAAACAGCGGCCCGACCTCCTCAATTATTGATGATAGTTTAAACAACATCACAACTGTCAGAAACTTAAGTGGTGGCTTATACAATTACAGGTGGTTAATCAACGGAGGACAATCGTGTTACCCAACACAGGATGATGTGGCTGTTTTAGTAGCAGACACCTTACCTGCAGCAGCTGCGGGTGGTTCAGATCAAACTATTTGTTTTCTTTCTGTCCTGCATTTACAAGGCAATATGCCCAATCCCGGAAGTTCGGGTGTATGGAAAGCAATACCCGATAGCGGCCTGGTATTCTCTGATAGCAACAGCAATGTTACTAGAGTCACAGGAATGGACTCTACGATTAACTATAAATTTATCTGGAAAGTTTATAATTCCTGCGGATTTAATACAGATACTGTTGATGTATTTATTACCTCGGATATTGCTGCCATTCCTGCTGATGCCGGTGATGACAGATGTTTACCCGATACCACTTCTTCATTTGTTCTGGATGGTAATATTCCATGGCCGGGCACTGGCAAATGGACTAAAATATCGGGACCTTCGGATAGTATTGTCAATGATACGGTATACAATACCCTTGTATTTCCGTCAGGACTGGGCACTTATAAATATCAGTGGAGCATTGGAAACGGATTTTGCAATGCCGGACTCGATACTGTTGTCATTACTTTATCGGATACGGTTACAACAGCATTTGCAGGAGCAGACAGAGACACCTGTTCAAACGATATAGTTTTAAGAGGAAATCAACCTGTTTATGGACTTGGACACTGGTCACTGCTCATTGGTCAAATCAATGGCAATATGCTGTATCCGGATTCTTTTATAACTCCGGTAACTGACCTTGCACAGGGAACATATATTTACAGATGGACGATAGATAATGGAGCTTGCGGTATATCACATGATGATGTTAAAATAAATGTTGCCAATCCTACAACAGTGCCACAAGCATTAACAGGAGATTTATGGTGTTATCCCAATACCATTGTTATACAAGCCAACAGAATAACTAAAGGAAGAGGTTACTGGTCCTTACAAGGTTATAATCCAACGCAGGCAACAATTAACCGAATCGATTCAAGCTATGCAGTAGTAAGCAATCTGGCTGCCGGTATATATACATTTAAGTGGAACTCTGTCAATCCAATGGGTATTTGCCCTGATTTGTACTCTTTACGACAGGATACTATTGTGTTTCCGGCGGATGCAGGTACTGACAGAAATTTGTGCAAACAATACAATATCACACTTACAGGGACTACCAATTCATCCGGATTCTGGAGACAAGTTTCGGGTGATAGTGCTCAACTGGATTCTCTGACACCTAACAAAGCTTTGGCGAGTCAATTGACATCAGCAGGCTCGCCTTACAAATTCATGTACGAAATTCGTCCGCGCTATTCCTGTGCTGCTTCATTTGATTCAGTTGTCATCAGGGTATTTGATTCCACAACATCTCCTTTTGCAGGGGTAGATCAAAACTTATGTGATGCCGATACAGTGCAACTGGCTGCTAATGATGTGAGTCCCGACGATGGCGTCTGGTCGCAGGTGAGTGGTCCAAGTACTGTCACTTTTTCAAACAGTACTTCTTACAACAGCCAGTTTTATAATATTGTCGGAGGGTCGTATCTATTGAAATGGAAGAGCTCTAATCTCGGTTGTGAAAGAAGTGATTTTGTTGTTATACGCAATTTTGACAGTTCGGTACTGGCTGACGCAGGAGCCGACACTTCGGTTTGTCCGCCATTTACACAACTCAATGCCATTTTTAACAGCACAAACAGTGCATCATGGAGTCAGGTCAGCGGACCTAATACTGCTGTTATTCGCTCTAGTGTCAATCCTGGCAGCACTATTGAGAACCTAATCAAAGGCACATACAAATTTGAATGGAGAGTCAATAACGGCTATTGTCCAGCTAATATGGATACCGTCGAAATTACAGTTCCTTATGATCAGCCAACTACAGCAATTGCCGGTAATCTCGCCAATATCTGCGACAATGACAGCTTTATAATGAATGGCAATAGTCCTCTAATTGGTTCTGGATTATGGACACAAATAACAGGCGATTCAGTCAACATTGTTGACGATACACTATACAACACTGTGCTTTACAATCTGGATACCGGTGTAAGCAGATTTGTATGGACTATAGAAAATGGCAATTGCAGCAGCAGTGATACCATGGAAATTCAGGTGGATGAATTGCCTTCTGCAGCTTTGGCATCGGGTGATAGCGGTTATTGTTTATACAACCCGGTTATAGTTACTGCTACACAACCCGGTATAGGGACTGGTCAATGGTCACAAATCAATGGAAGCGGAGCAAACATATTAACGCCTAATAATCTCAGTTCGTATATCACGGGACTCAATGCTGGTCAGTATCAATTTATCTGGTCAGTTATCAACGGCGTTTGTCCCCCATCCAAGGATACAGTTGAAATAAGTATAGATTCCATACCTTCACTGAGTGATGCAGGACCAGATATCAATACCTGTTTGGGTTCAGCCTACTTCAGTGCAACAACACCAAGCAGCGGCACTGGCACCTGGCATTTTATAAGTGGCATTGATACACCTTATGTTCTCAGTCCGCACAACCCAGGCAGTTTTGTCAACAATCTCGACAGTGGTCGTTATACATACGAATGGGAAGTAGCCAGAGGTGGATGTAAAAGCAGGGATACAATGCGCATCATTCTGGACGACCCACAACCTAATGACCAGTGTCTTGACCCCGATGATATAAGCAATCCGGGTGGCACCTACTTTGGTGATTTATGCGGTGCCAAACGTTTTGGAGCTGAACCAAATACTGCCGGATACAATGCCTGTAATACCATATTTTACAGATTCCACACGGTGGGATATAACTACCGAAAGCAAATCAATATTACTATACTGAATACAACCGACTGTTATTATGGTTTGCGACTGAGTCTTTTTGATTCAGGTTCCTGTCCTGGATTGGGCATGCAGCACGACACAACCATTATAGCAAACGGAACCGGCTTGTATACATTTGATAGCCTCAAATCTAATCAGGGTTATATTCTGGTTATAGATGAAAATCGCAATCCATGTGCTAAAACAGAGTGTACATTAACCTTTAATCTAAGTGGAAATGCCTTACCTGTAGACCTTTTGAATTTTGAAGTGAAACCTGTTTCGAAAGGTGTTGCAGACATATTATGGACTGCTCATGACGACAAGCAGATAGTGCAATACATCATAAGAAAAACCGTGAATTCTGAAACCACTGAGTTAGGTCGGATGCAGGGTCAGATGTCATCCGGAAGCAGTCAGTATTTCATGAGGGATGCCAATGTAACCGTTTACCCTGTTGTATATGAGTTACTGGGATTGCAAACCAATGGCACTTTGAAATCATTTGGAACACGTGTATTGTTTTCCAATGATATAATGGGCAACTTATTTGTCTATCCGAATCCAACAAATGGCGCATTCAATTTGCAATACACCGGAGATGATTCGTATCGTTTAACGAATATAAAAGTATACGATTCTAAAGGTGTTTTGGTTTATGAGCAAGATAAGATCCGTTTGAGTAATCTTCCGTCTATTGACACTCATGATTGGTCAGAGGGCTTGTATCATGTTGTTGTGCAAATTGGAGATAAGACAATCAGTTTACCAATAGTGGTGAGTAAGTAAGGGGAACTTCGTCATTTAGAACACAGAACTGAGACAGAACACGCAGAGAACGCAGAAATTGTCCCGTACCTACGGGATTGACACGGCAGGGGTTTGCTGGCGCAAACGGAATTCGCAGATGCCAACGTGAGGTAGAACGCAGAACGAGGAAAGAAAACACAAAACACACGGAAATATAAAAGGCCCTTGACACGGCCAGTGGTTTGCTTGCGCAAACGGAAGTCACAGATTTATTAGGGAAAACTTAAATAATATAGAAAAGCTCTACGACTTAACGACTTAACAACTTAACGACTTAACACTTTACTTTTTCACACTATTCAACCTGCCAGGTTGAATAAATCCTTTAGGAAATTTCGAGCTTAGTTTATCTAACCCTTTGCAAACACTATTAACTCCGCACAACAATGAACCCCAACAACACCAATACAGAAGTCACTACCAGTGCCCATTTCAATGGATTGGTTGAACGGGTGTATTGAACACTTGTATCGCGCGGACTTACTTCTATTGAATTAAAATCGTTCACTTTCCGAATAAAAACATCGTATATCATCAATGTCTTTTTTTTCTTCCCTACATATACTCCCGGCGTCCATTTAGGCATGATATCGATAACCCTTTCTAGTTCGTGGGCAATATTGGCATCTCCAAAAGAAATCATCTGAAAATCGCTGATATCGCCATCCTTCTCAACATAAAACGAAAATTTAAAATTGGCGCCCTGATAGGTTATTGAAGTTCCAATGTTCATCATGTTCATGTGGGTCTCCAAATAGCGATAAAAATCCAGATCTCCGTTTTCGAATCTCGGTGCAGTAGTAATGGTATCCTTAGGTGCTATATAGTTGGCAGTGTCGTTCTCTCCTCTGTAAATCTCAACCTGAGCATTCAATGAAGTTGCGCAAACACAAATAAATAACAGAAACAGCAGCCTCATTCCTTCACGAACATAACAGGTTGATATCCGTTGAGCACTATGGTGTACACGCCAGTACCCAAGTTACTCAAATCGACTGACACTTTTCCATCTACGGCTGCAACATTTAAGCTGTTGACTAAAACACCTCTGATATCATAGATATCAATTTTACACATGCCTTCCAGTTTATTCGAACTTAAAGACATCTGACCTGCGTTTGGATTTGGGTAAAGCGTCAAAACCGGTAAATTAGCAAAGCGGTTAACACTGCTTTCGGTGATATCTACATTCACAGTTGTCGAATCTTTACATCCGTTACTCAGACTGGTGAGAACAAGTTTAATATCGTACTGTCCAATATTATCATATCTGTGTGTTACAGAATATTTGGTTGAAGTGAATCCATCCCCAAAGTTCCAGAACACTGAAGACCCTGTTGAATTTATTGGTGTCACTCGTACCTGCTGCCAGGTCAATACATCGAATATAAAACCACTGAATGGCGAATTTTTAACCAAAGGTTGAACTAAGGTCATTGGTCCAATACATCCTGCATACTCGGTTCGGGCATAATAACTTTTATTTCCTCCCAGGACCTGAGTTATATAGCTGTTGCCTGTTGCCAACTCCACTGTAGAAGTGTCGAATTCAAACCATTTAATTGTGCCCGGACCATTTGTTACAGCTCTGAGTCTTGCACTGTTTTTAGAGCAAATAGTATCACCCCATAGTTTTGTGAATTTAGGATAATCATTAACAGTTGCCAAAGCCATTTCGCGTGTCGGACTTACACAAACATCGCTGCTGGTTTGAATGTAATATAAAGTAGATACACTTGGCACATCATTGAGGAAGACATCAGAAGATAGCAAATTTCCACCGGTTGCTGCATCATACCATTCAACATTTCCATAAGGCACTTCACATGAAAGGTAGATGGTTCCACCCTTACAGACTGTATCCATGTTTATAGAACTGATATCAGGATGTCTTTCTATTGTGATGTTAACAGGCTCTTTTGTACTTCCACATACGCCATTATAGGCATCTGCATAAAAAGTTTTAACTTCTCTTTTTGAAGGCACAAATGTATAAGACGGTCCGGTGGACAGGAAAGTACCTGCTGAGTTGAACCATCTGATTGTTAATCCAACTCCTGCCGTTGCTTTTAGCACAACCGGGTTACCCGCTCCGAGACAAACGGTAGTATCTGGTGAAACTACTGGAGAAACAGGTGCGAAATTTGCGCCAACTAAGGCCTGTACTTTCATACGTGGCGTTAAAACACAACCAATATTGCTGGCTTCAACAAAGAAAAATGTGTCTTTGGTTAAAACTCCTGTTTGATAATTTGGACCTGAATAAAATGGCAAACCACCCAATGGATTGGTATACCATGTTAAGGTACCAATGCTGCTGCTGGCTTTTAAAGTTGCTTTTGAACCCGAACAAACCGAATCATTTACCACATTTAAATTTGTTGGATAAGCATTCGCTTTAATTATTACTGTTCTGAGCGGACTGATGCAATTGTTATTAACCGCTCTGATATAAAAAGTATCATTGTTTGTTACAGGATATTTGATGTAGGTGGTTCCGGTAAAAAATGGCGTTGGACTATTGGGTCTTTTTAACCATTCAAATGTTACACCGGGGTCGTTTGTAACAGCCGATATTATGGCCGAATCTCCAATACACACATTGGTTTTTCCAATGATGGAAGGCATATCCGGTTTAAAATACAACTGTTTATAGGCAGTATCATCGCAGCCAAAAGACATATTACCGCGGTACCCGTATACGGTGGAGACTAGCATGACATTGGCATTCTGTTTAGTCTGGTATTTAACTTTTCCATCGACAATATATTGCCAACCCATACCATCATCATAATCCCACAAATGACAAATGTAACCAAGATTATAAATTAAATATCGGTTATACATTTTACTGCCCGCCATATTCTGTGGCGCAAAATTGGTAAACTTAACTGTATCGTTAATGTTATAGCATTGATTTTTTATTGAGAAATCAGTTCCAAATTTATACTCCACCCAGGGATGCATCAGAATATCACAATCAAAAGGAGTTCCATTCACATTTAAATTACGGCCATTGTACCACAAACCACTGATGGATCCGCTGTTAAGATTTTCTCTGTCACCATCGCCATTGCTGTAACTATTGGTTACAACCGCAGCTGTCATGGTAGCACTATCGGTTTCTATTGTTAAAATGTATGCACTATCTATGGTAATTGGTGCCCACATGGCTCGCTTTTCTATCTTTGTAAGAACACCGCCTCCCAAAGTTGAATCTATGGTAATCGTATCACTTCTCAGGGGACTTCCTGTAGGTAAAGAATCACTGCCTGCTTTGTAAACATTACAAATCAAATTCATCTTTTTTGCAGTTGGTGGATTCCCAATTACAAAAGCATAAAACGTAAATCCGCTTAACACCAATGGTTTCGGACAATTATACAACTGACCGAGAGAACGGCCTCTGCTTACAGAAATAGTTACCAGTGCTGTAGATTTATAATACGGATACTGTACAGTATCACTTGAACAGGATGTTGGATTCTGAGAACTGCGTTTGGTATGACTGCGGTCTGTCACCTGTAACTTCTGCATATTGTCCTTAATACTGATATTAGGCGTTTGAACCTGAGCTTGTAAAGGAATTAATGCTGACAAAAAGAGAGAAAAAAGGGTAATTTTAAGTTTCATAGGTGGGAAAATATTAACGAAGTTAAAATAAAAAAAAGAAATATCAAACACTTAAGACTAGTTTTTCAATAAACTGTCAATAGCTTGTTCAACTTCATTTACCTGAATCAACTGAATACACGGTTGCTCTGGTCTGACACAATGCACCTGGTCGCAGGGATTGCAATCTAAAATATAATGTAATACTCTGGCATTAGTATTTAATGGGTAAAAAACATCTTTAACTCCCGGACCAAACAAGCCTACCAGAGGTATCTCAAAAGTAGCTGCAATTTGAAGAGGGCCACTTTCATTTCCCAGATAAAAGGAAGCCTTGGAACATAAGGCACTGAACTGACTTAAACTAAACCCTCTTGTAAATTTATATGTCTTAAAATCGACCTTTTCTGCAATCACATTTATATCCGCTTCGTCTTCTTCGGTACCTGCAAAAACGATATCCAAATTATATTTTCTTTTGAGGAATTGAATAGCCAAAGCAAATCTGTCTAATGGCCATTGCCTCAATTTTTTTCTTGCACCTGCATGCACAATAGCGAATTTCTGAATCTCATTTACCGAGAGAAAATCTTCTACTTTTTTGACATCTACATGACTAAAATATAACCGTGGCCTGACAGTTTTGTCCATTTGGCCTAATAAAGGCTGCAAGACTATTTGATTGGTGACTATTTCGTGTTGCTGATTGCTTTTGTTTTTCCATCTTACTGTAGCTCTCGAAACCCTGTTAACCGGCCAGTATTTAAATGTCTTCAACAAGGTTTTCCATGTCCCTCTGAGTTCTACCACAATATCAAACTTAGCGTTATATGCATCTAAAGTGGTGGCGATAAAATCAATATTGGGGTCGTATTCAACCAGACTTTTAACGAAAGGTTTGCAGATAAGGTGAATTTTCGCATCGGGAAATGACTTTTTAAGAGATTCAAATACATGAGCAGAAACCGCCATATCACCAATTTCATCCCATTTTATAACCAGAATTTCCTTTACATGATTGAATTGAGTTTTTCGATAAAGCAATTTATCCACCAGCACATTGGCGAAGAAAAGAAATTGCTCATTGCCGGGCCATCTTAAACGCATGGGTACAACAAAATTCTGGACGGCACTGCATCTGTTTCAAAAGAAGGCGCCATTATACTCAATCCATAATAACCATCTTTTATTTTTTCAGGCACAAATATCAACTCGGTGATAGTCCTTTCAGGTGTAGCGACACCATTTTCCAAAAACCAGTTTTTATGTGCAGCTAAACGACCTTCATCGCTTTCTCTGTCAATACTCGGCAAGTCGGTTAATAGATGTTTGAAACCTGCTTCTCTCAGAAAAGTTAATGCCGCCGGTTCAAAATATGGAGGATTGGTAGATGAGTAATTGTGATGACATTTTTCTTCAGAATTAGGAATAGTTCTTACTATTATTGCCTCACAATCTGATGGCCTTTGTATTGCTTTCAACTGGTCAAGTGTGATGACCTTATCCCCTTCTGTTTCGACAGGCATTATACTAACAAGAAAGGCCAGCATGACAGGTTTTAATACCACATGACGCATATCAAACTGAACAGCAGCAACGTGTAGTGCGCATTCAGTATGAGTACCGCTGGCATGAGGATACAAACTGATTTTTTCGCAATTGACACTTCCTCCTTTGGATAAATTACCGCTGAATTCAGGACTTTCTAAGTATGTAAAATTTGGGTCATCCAGATAATAACAGTTGACATTGCCCGTTTTCCGAATCGGAATCGTGATGTCTAAAGGAGATGACAGATCAATCCCCAACGAAGGGTCATCGAATTTAAATACTGAAGGCATTGGATGGCGAAGGTAATGAAATTCAATTAAAATGTTTACTTTTGAACACCATCCACCTGCCGCATTCAGGTTGACAACATGAGAAAGCTACATTTAAATTTGAATAACTACAGCACCAAACAGTATTTGAAGTTTGCCCTGCTCTTGCTGGCATTGGCTATAGGTTTGTTTTCCCTGTACTATTCCAATAAAATGGTGGTGAAACTTTCTCTGGAAGAACGCAAGAAAATCAGTCAGTGGGCCGAAGCTCAGGAGCTCATTGCAAAATCTGAACCTGAGCAGGATATCTCATTTTATGCAAAAATTGTCGAATCCAATTCTACTATTCCTGTTTTTCTTGCCGACGAAACAGGCTATTTAACTTATCGCAATATTGATTCGAGTTTGATTCGCTCTAAAAAAAGACTGGATGCCTATTATCTTGAACTTAAAACTGAAACCCAGCCAATAGAAATAAAAATCACTGAAGATTACAGTCAGTATGTATATTATGATGAGTCATCAACTTTAAAACAACTGAAAGTGTATCCTTTCATTCAGTTAGGAATCGTCAGTTTATTTGTATTGGTGAGTTATTTTGCCTTCAGTTACAGCCGTCGTTCGGAACAAAATCAGGTTTGGGTAGGTTTAGCAAAAGAAACAGCGCATCAATTGGGAACACCGATGAGTTCTTTAATGGCCTGGGTTGATTTGATAGAAACAGACCGGAGTTTTGCCAATGCTGATTCACTCGGAGAAATGAGGAAAGATCTGGACAGATTAAAGGTCATTACCGAACGTTTTTCAAAAATTGGATCCACCCCGGTTCTTTCCAAAGTGGATATATCTGCTGAACTAAGACAGGCAATAGGGTATATCAGGAATCGCAGTGCCGAGGAAGTGGTTTATATTATTGAAGAAATGCCTGTCAATTTATTTGCCAATATCAATGTTCCGCTGTTTGAATGGGTCGTAGAAAATATTTGCAAAAATGCCATTGACGCCATGGAAGGCAAAGGCACCATCACCATATCTTGTCGACTCAAAGGCAATACCATTGTAATAGACATCAGCGACACCGGCAAAGGCATGCCTAAAGCTTTGTTTAAGCGGGTTTTCAAGCCTGGCTTCACAACCAAGAAAAGAGGTTGGGGTTTGGGATTATCTTTAGTCAAAAGAATTATAGAAAATTACCACAAGGGTCATATTTTTGTACGTGAAAGTATTCCGAATAAAAAGACAACTTTCAGAATAACATTAAGACAAGCATGAACATCAAAACTTATCTACTCGCAATCGCTTTTTGTGCG
Organism: Bacteroidota bacterium; assembly: GCA_963169345.1. GTDB lineage: Bacteria > Bacteroidota > Bacteroidia > NS11-12g > UBA955 > JABMMZ01. Next base: position 49,264 of record CAUJCT010000047.1, on the reverse strand, counting down.
ACATATACAGCAATTGCTCAGATAGAACAGGATACGCTTAAAAGTATGGAAGCGGATTCGGCTGAGGCATTTCCTGACATTGAGGAAGCGCCGGTCATGATAGATGAAGAACATTACGATAACTATGATTATGCTGTTGCAGCTCCTGCAGAAGAGGCCATTCCACCAGCAATTTATTACAACAGGTTTATGTACAAAAACCTGAGTTCGTCTCTGGTGAACAATCCTGACAAACCAGCCAGATATAAATCAGGTATTATCGCCATGAATGAAGAAATTCAAACCTATTTGCGTACACCCTATATGTATGGTGTGGGTGCCAAATTTGTCATCATTGAAGTCACTGTTGGTGTAGATTCATTGCTTTACAACCCTAAAGTTGTGTATTCATCAGGAGGTTCTTTTGATGAAAATGCCAAATCAGCTATTGAGCAATTGTCGCTGAGATTTATACCTGCAAAAAAGAATGGGAAAGATGTTCCAAGTACCATTTTGATACCAATTCGTTTCGAGAGAAAGAACGAATATGGATACTAAAAATCAATTTACGTTTAAGAAGAGATGCCTGAGTTTATTATTGTAAATCCACAAGTGGCGCCTTATGTGGCCCACGTTCAGTTGAACAGACCGAAAGAATTAAATGCGCTTAACCTTGAAACCATGCTGGAAATCAAGGAAGCTTTGATACAGTTGGATGCCGACCCAAATGTAAGAGCCATAGTTGTCAGCGGAAACGAAAGAGCCTTTGCTGCTGGTGCTGATATCAAGCAAATGGCCGGAAGAACGGCAATGGATATGCTGAAGATAGATCAGTTTTCGACCTGGGACAGCATACGCAAAACTAAAAAGCCAATGATTGCGGCGGTAAGCGGTTTTGCATTGGGTGGCGGTTGTGAGCTCGCTATGATTTGCGATATAATTATTGCCAGTGAAACAGCACAGTTTGGTCAGCCAGAAATCAATATAGGCATTATGCCAGGAGCAGGAGGTACGCAGAGACTAACCAGAATTGTTGGCAAAAACAAGGCCATGGAGTTGGTTCTGACGGGCACCTTCATATCTGCTCAGCAAGCCCATTTTTACGGCTTAGCCAATAAAGTTGTGCCTGTAGAATTCTATTTGAGTGAAGCTATCAAGATGGCGACATTAATTGCGGAAAAGTCACCGATTGCAGTTCAGTTAGCCAAAGAAAGCGTGTTGAGAGCTTATGAAATGCCATTGCAGGAAGCACTGTATTTTGAGCGCAAGAACTTTTATATGTTGTTTGCATCAGAAGATCAGAAAGAAGGCATGGCAGCGTTTGTTGAGAAACGAAAGGCTGAGTTTAAAGGGTTTTAAAAAATTGAACCTGTCAGGTTGCAATTAAACGATGCAACCCGCTGAATATTTGACTCTTAAAAAGAAATTTCGGGACCTGACAGGTTATCTCAATTTACAGCTTACAAGGAAAAATACCATTTCAAACAAAAAATTGCAATTTAAATTAAAATTGGATTGATAAAACAAAATCAAAATAAATAACAAATAATTGCAACTCTTTCGGTAAATTTAACGTCTAATTAAAATAAATATATAAATTCATTAACTATGAAATCAAAATTACTTACCCTCCTGCTCATCAGCAGTTTTGCTTCACTATATGCAATAAACAACAGCATCGTTTTTTATTCTACTTCTGGCGTGAATTGCGAATATATCTTTAGAGATACGGCAGGGACAAGAACTTATACACCAACTTCATTTTCCTGGGACTTTGGAGATGGTAACTACAGCAGCACTCAACATGCAGTTCACGATTATACCGTAAATGGCTCCTACATCGTTAAACATTACTGCAGTGATGGGGTCAATTTTGATACCGCTGTTATTACTGTTGCTGTTGGTTGTAATGCCAATAACCCTCTGTATTCATACTTCTATATCGAAAACAGAGACACTTTGAATCCTACTGCTGTAAAATTCAGAAGCTTTATACAAGGCCGTCCTACTGGATTTATCTGGGATTTTGGTGATGGCAATATTTCTTATGATTTAAATCCCACTCATGCATACAATTCAACAATTCCTATAACTTACACCATTTGCTTTAAAATTTGGGACAATACTGATACAAGTGAATATTGCCAGAATTATTTATATGACCCCAACTTTATATGCAAGAATACAAAAGCCAATTTCACCTGGTTTAATGATACCTCCTGCAACAGAATCAAATTTTTCAGCTTAAGTGGTCGCAACGTTACTAATGTATCCTGGAATTTCGGAGATGGGAACACTACTTCAAACTTTGATCCAGTGTATTCATATAGTAGTACGATTCAACAAACTTATACAGTGTCATTAAAGGTTTGGGATACTATAGGCTGCTCCGATTCTATATCTATGCAGGTTACACCGAAATGCCGCAATTGCTATTCAGTTATAGCCAATATTCAATTGCAGACAGACTCCTTAAACCCCGGAAAAGCAATTCTGTACAACAACAGTACCGGACCAATCAGTTCGCATAACTGGGATTTCGGGGATGGCAGTACATCTACTCTCTCTTCACCAAATCACACGTATACAAGTTCAGGGCAAATTACTCTCCGTTACATTGCTACGGATACATTCAACTGTAGTGACACAGCCTATCTTTACTTTGAAATAGACACTAATGGACATATAAAGCGAGGTAATATCAATTTTACACTTCAAATTATCAACAATACCCAATATACTTCAATCGATCAGGTCAATACAGGTCAACACAGTTTACTTGTTTATCCTCAACCCGGCAATACTTCCATTACGATTGAGTGCACTGATATCAATGTCAAATCATTCACTGTTTTCAATGCACAAGGGCAGAAAGTTGCAACTTTGCACACAGATTTCAATAGTAAAACAGAGCTTGATACAAGTACCTGGGAGAATGGATTATATTTAATTTCTGACAATCTTGGCAGAACAATAAAATTATTCATCCTACATTGAGCAGGAACTGCGTAATTATTGGATTTCTTGCAAAAAAAAGCTCAGATAAATTCATTAAAAAATTCCTTTAATTTCTTGATAATCAAATATTTTTTATATTTGTATTATCAAAATGAAAACAAAATTACACTCTTTCCTTTTAATAGCAGGTACTGCATTTTTTGGCAGCACAAATGCGCAGTCAATTAATTTCAATTGGGTCAAATCAATTGGAGGTAGTTCAGATGAAAGCGGGTATGCTTTGACTATTGACAAAGTCGGAAATACTTTAATGACAGGGTTCTTTAAAGATTCGACAGATTTTGATCCGGGTCCAAATAAGAACACCTTAAAAGCTATGGGTTCTTATGACGTGTTTATGACCAAATACAACAGTACCGGAAATCTCATTTGGGCTAAAGCTATTAGTGGCACAAGCTCTGAATTTGGTCATTGCATTAAAACAGACAATCAAAAAAACGTCTATCTGGCAGGGGTCTTCAGAGGAACTGTCGATTTTGATCCATCCGGTAATACTTTCAATCTTATCACAGATGGAAGCGATGATATTTTTGTCGCCAAATACGATAGCATGGGTAATTTTATCTGGGCTAACCGAATTGGAGACGATGGCAGCGAAACAGTTACGGGGCATGAAGTAGATGCCAATGGTAACACTTTTATAAGCGGCAGCTTTACCGGTACTGTTGATTTTGACCCCTCAGGAAATACTTTAAATATTGCATCAGGTGGTGTCAGTGATTTTTACATCGCTAAGTATGCATCGAATGGCTCATTGGTTTGGGCCAAAGGGCTTGGTGGAACATGGGATGATTACAGTAAAAGTATGAGCAAGGATGATAATGACAATCTCTATATCACCGGAACATTTAACGGCACTGTCGATTTCAACCCTGCCGTCGCTGCAAATTCTCTGACTTCTTCAGGTGGTGAAGATATGTTTGTAGCCAAATACAATTCAAGCGGCAATTATATATGGGCAATCCGTTTGGGGTATTCAGATGCAAGTATAGGTGACAGCAGATGTATCAAAGTAGATAAATTTGGGAATTTCTATTTGACCGGATTGATTTATGGCAATTGCGATTTCGACCCATCTGCAAATAATCATGTACTGACTGCGGTAAACAATCAAGATGCATTTATAGCCAGATACAATTCAAACGGACAGCTTTCCTGGGCATATAATCTAGGCAATACTGGACCTGAAATTGGCTTATCTATTGCTATTGACAAAAAATCCAACCCATATTTTACGGGTACATTTCAAGGGAAAGTTGATTTTGATTTTTCCTCAGATTCGAGTTTTTTAAGCTCTAAGGGTAATATCGATATTTACATTTTAAAATATGACTCGAGTGGTCTGTTCAAATCTGTTCTTCAACTTGGAGGCACCGAAATGGAAAAGTGCTTATCGATGGCTATTGATAATTATGATCAGATGAGAATTACAGGCTTTTACAATGGTTCTGTTCAATTCAACTCCAGTCAAACGCTCAATTCTGCCGGACTTTCAGATATATTTCTTTCTCAATATTGTGTGTATGCACCTGAACTATCCGGCAGTATTTTTGGATTAACTAATATTTGCCGCAACCAGGTTTTAAAATACAGCATTCCCAAAAATGCAGATGCTGTTACTTATACATGGACTTTACCTTCAGGATGGCAAGGTAGCAGTGATAGTAATTCTATTTCCGTAACGCCCGGCAGCAACAATGGTGTCATTCAGATAAAAGCCTCCAACACATGCGGAACATCCAATACACTTAACTTAAATGTCAGTGTCAACATAGTGGATGCCACCTATACCATACATGGAAATTCGGTCAGTGCCAATATGGCAAATGCAAGTTACCGCTGGCTCGACTGCAAGAATGGCAAGCAAGCAATTCCCGGAGCACAAAGTCAGACATTCACTCCAGATTCAAGTGGTTCCTATGCACTCGAAATCAGCAAAAATGGCTGTGTGGATACCAGCGATTGTTTCACATTTTTCAACACAGAAATTCCAATGGTCTATTCCCCTGCCTATATCGTTCAGCCTAATCCAAGCAATGGTAGTTTTGATATTAGCTCAGGTCATACGAATGAAATTTTAAAAGTAAAAATCATCAATCTATCGGGACAAATTGTGTACAGTGATGAGCACAAGGATACAATGGTTATGCACATTGAAACCCAACTACCACCTGGTATCTATTTCATTGAGATGACCAATCAATCAGAGCACACCTATATACAAAAATTGATTGTTCAGTAATTGTAACCTGTCAGGTTGCATAACTAGCTATCAAGATATTTATTTTAAGATACTTACTTTACAATTTGGCAACCTGACAGGTTGTTGAGATTTCTTGCTTATTGCAAAAACTACCATTTCAAACCCCAAAAATCACGATTCATTAAAAACATCTTTTTGTCGTGAATAATACAACTATGGTCGCAAACTGAAAGCCTGAAAAAAGAAAATATTAAATTTGAAACATAATGAAAAGCATTCAATTCGGAGGGCGCATTACACAAGCGCACAAAGAAATTTATCAGCAGTCTGTCAATTGGGAAAATGGCAAATTTAAAAATCTGGAAGAAACACCCAGCGCCATTGACTGGAAGAAAATTCCGGGTATGATTTGCAAACAAATCAAAGGACATAAATATGGATACCCTAAAGGAAAACTTCCAATTGAACCTTTTGATGCTGACAAATTTTACTCGGCAAAATCTAATGCTCAATTTATATGGTATGGTCACTCTGTTGTCTTAATGAATTTAAATGGCAAAACCATTTTAATTGATCCGATGTTGGGCGAAGATGCTTCACCTGTTGGACCCAAAAGAACAAAAAGATTTTCCGAAAATACTCTGGATATCTGCAAGGCTTTACCTGATATTGATTTGATATTGCTTACACACGACCATTACGATCATTTGGATTATGCCAGCATTCAGATATTGAAATCGAAAACCCGAAACTATTATGTATCGTTAGGATTAAAAAGGCATTTGATGGCCTGGGGTGTTGAAGAAAATTTAATAAAGGAGTTTGATTGGTGGGATAAGGCCGATTTTGAAGGCATTCAAATTACATTTACACCATCCCGGCATTTCTCGGGTCGAGGCTTAACATCCATTGCCAGATGTTTGTGGGGCGGCTGGAGTTTTAAAACTGCAACAGATAGCATTTGGTTCAGTGGTGATGGTGGTTACGGCGAGCATTTTAAAACGATTGGCAAAGAGCTGGGACCATTTGATTTTGCCTTTATGGAATGTGGTCAATACAGTCCCGACTGGGCACTGATTCACATGTTTCCTGAAGAAAGTGTGAGAGCAGCCATGGATGCGGGTGCTAAAAAAGTGATGCCCGTGCATTGGGGTGGATTTAATTTGTCTTATCACCATGCCTGGTTCGAGCCGGTTGAAGACTTTATACATCACAGCAAACAAAATCAAATAGAATTTATAGTCCCTGAAATTGGACGTGTGTTTGAATACGAACAAGAGCTTGACAACTTTTGGTGGAAACCATTTATTTAAAATAGTTCGGGACCATTCTTTGATTGTGATTTTTTCAAATGCCAGGTTGAATAAGCTTCCATAATTTGAACGCAGAACACGAGCAGAACACGCAGATCACACAGAAATTTATCCCGTACCTACGGGATTGACACGGCAAGGGTTTGCTTGCGCAAACGGAAGGCGCAGAAGGGAGAAAGGCTGAAAGGCTGAAAAGCTGAAATGCTAAATTGTGTCGCGGTTGAAGGGATTGTGGAACCTTGAATTACGATATACTTCCAGAGTATCGATAAGCATAACGACTTAACGACTTAACAGCGAAGCTATACGACTTAACAGCGAAGCTATACGACTTAACACATTTCTATGAAACCGTCGCCCCATCCGGGACTTTGATTCGTATTCCATGATGCATTCTATGAAACCGTCGTCCCGCTGGGACTTTGTTTGTGGAAAATCTTTTAGTTTATCGACAAACTCTACGACTTAACGACTTAACAACTTAACGACTTAACTCATTACTTTTTCACACTATTCAACCTGGAAGGTTGAATAAGTACTTTAACTAAACGCTAAATAAATCTGACAAAATTATGATACACAAAACCATGGAATATTCACTTCTTTTTGTATATTTGAATGCACAATAGCCTCAGGCTATACGAAAATCGACAACGCCAGAACCCGATAGAGCAATCTGTCGGGTTTATTATTTAAAACTGGTTTTATTTAATTACATTTGTACGACTACCTAACTAAACCTGAAAAAAGAACTATGAAATTTAAAACCGCTTGCTTTCTAATTTCCTGTCTTTTCATTTTTGCCTGCAACATAAGCGATAAACCCAAACAACTCAGTGGTCGGGTGCTGGAATTCGATAATATGCAGCCAATTGCGAATGCTCAGGTGACTTTATTTGGAGTGTTCCATACCTCCAAAAATTCGCCATACAAAATGCCCATACTATCGACGACTACAGATGCCAATGGCAGATATAACATAGCTTTTGATTGGGACAAACATCAGGATTATTGTCTGAGTGCTACTGCAGATAATTATTTTGGAGAGTTTGGCGAAAACACTGTGTCCGAATTAAAAGGGAAAAATCCTGTTTATGATATTGTACTTCGACCACATGCTTATTTGCGACTGCGAATGCTTGGAAACAAAGGCGGTTACCGCGCCTTATTGAGTTTACCCGAATCCGGACAATTCAAAGCCTCTATGGGCATGGACACTACTTATATCGCTTTAATGGAAGGCGTAGTGACTAAAAAATATAACTTTGCTATTTTTGACAATAGCGGAAATGTGAAAACAAACGAATTTATTGAATTGCGCATTGATGCTCATGATACAATGGATTTAAAGCTAGAGTTTTAATTAAACAAAGCTTGCTTTGATTGCATATTTGCCAATAAATCAATCTTTTCAATTGTAAGTCAATTGACATTTTTTGGTAAACTAAGTGTAATAATTTAAAATTATGTTCAGCACTCAATATCTAGTGCCTACATTTGTGTTATCAATTAATCAGCTATGAAATTAGTCATTGAATTTTGTTTCAAATTTATTCTGTTATTCACTTTTGCATTTGAAACTACTCTTCATGCCCAAAGCACCAATCCATATCCCTATTGTTATCCTGCTGCGGTTAACATGACTGGAGGTACTTGTACAGGAACAGGTGGAGCAAATGGATTTGGATACAGAATTCAAAGTATAGGGGTTCAATATCCCTATAATAGTAATGCCGGCAGTCGTTTTACTAACAGTTGTTATGGCAACAGCAACAACGATGTTTACAGGTATTGGAATGATACCCTTAAAATGATGAAGGGCATTGCAAATACCATCAGTGTAGCAACACCTGTGTCTAAAGGAAATGATACTGTTTCTATTGGTATCTGGATAGACTTTAACCTCGACTCCACATTCAGCAGCAATGAGTTTGTAGGGTCTCAATTATCCCGACTATATTCAACAATTCGAGAAGGAGAAATTACTTTTACACCTCCCTGCAATATTTCAGTACCGGTTACAAGGATTCGCATCAGAATTCAAAACACCAATTCAGTATCCTCAAATGATATGTGCAGTTCTCCCACTGGTTATGGTGAAACCTGGGACATGAACGTAAGGTTTTTAGATGCCAAAGCCCCTGTATCCTGTATTAATATAACAAGCGACGAGCTGTATGCTTTTGTCCCTGTTACATTTTCACAATGCGCCAACAACTACTATCAAACGTATGAATGGCGAGACATCAATAACAACAAAACCTTAAAAAATAGCGAAAATTTCTCTGCAACTTACTCCAGTTTTGGTCAGAAATGCGTCAGCCTTAAAACCGAAAACTGCATTGGCAAAGACAGTGTTACCAAGTGTTTTCAGATTGATACCGTCACAAAAGCACCTGAAATTGATTTTATAACCTGTCAAAACACTCTGGAAGAATATGGCAGTATCATCTTTTATAAATATAATAAATCACTCATAAAATCCAAAGGTATCACTTCTTATAAATGGGACATATACGACTCCAGTGAATTTTATATCAATGGAACAGTAAAAACTATTGGTAATAATAATGTCAATATTATTAATGGAAATGTTAATTCGGATTACATAGATTTCAATTTCAACACCAATGGTACCTATACTGTCAGCTTGACTGCCGAAAACCCAAAAGGCAAAACAACAGTTATAAAAAAAGATTATATCAGATACTATCCTTTTTATTACAACGAACATAACTTTAATTTCTATTACTCTACTCCACCTCGCAATATGGGTCAGTTTTCCAACCAGCGGTGGTACGATACTACCTATTCATATCTCAACAATCAAAACAACATTTATAAAATAAAGTCAGAAAATTTTCAACCCTTTAATTTCAGATTCAATCAAATTAAAATGGCTGATGTGAATGATTCTCTTATAATTTACGATGACTCAACAGTTAACCCAAATAAAATCATAGCCAGGATAGGCATTGGAAACAATAACACCAATCCAGTCTTTCGCTCCAGCAATGGCTTTGCCTGTGTCAGATTTACAACCAATTCGAGTGGTGTTGCCAAAGGAATTAAAATGAATTATTTCACAGATGGAAATGAATTGACAGGGTCACAGAACTTTAAAGTTGGGCATAGCTCTGATCCAACATCCCATTTTGAAACTAAATTCTTTAACGTCAATCAAAACTTTTACTCTTTCAACTACCATAAAAAATGGTATGTTGATGGCATAGAACAAAAAGATTTTGAGCAAAAAGACACCTTAAAATTCATCTTCACAGATACCGGTAAGCACATAGTCAGACTTGAAGCTAAAGGTTGTGACTCTTCATATTTAACAATTGACACAGTAGATATTAAACCAGGAGAGGGCATCACTGGATACATATATTCTGATGCCAACAACAATTGTTCTTTTGAAAAAAGTGAAGCCAGGTTTCAACATATTCCTGTTCGATTATACGACATTGCCAATAATCTGCTCTCCATTTCCTATACAGATGAAAAAGGATTTTACTTTTTCAAAAAAGATACCGGTACATACAGAATATTCATCGATACCGGAAAAAGGAATATTACTTCATTAACTTTATGCCATGGGCCTGATACCAGCATCCAACTGACCAATACAAGGCCCTATGCTCATGTCGATTTGAACTTGATTTGTAAAAACACTACTGACCTGTCCGTGAAAACAATTGCGAATCCAGGTAACATTCGACTGTTCGTTAATAGTATAGTTGATATTGTCACAGGTGACTTTGATATCAATTATAAAGTTTGTGGTAAAGATACTGCCGGAGGTCAACTCATAGTCAGATTATCTCAAAACCTAATATTTAAAAGTGCTCTTATCGATGCCCAAATACCAACAGTCAACAATAAAACACTGGTTTATAATGTCACAGACTTCTCGCAATTAAATCATCCTGGCAACTTTGCCTTCAATGTAATTTGCAAGTATGGAGATACTGCCGTTATTGATGCAGAAATTAAGGGCTACCAAACAGATTCAGATACAAGTAATAACAAAAAAACGACTTATTTCAGAGTTGTGAGGTCATACGACCCTAATATGAAGGAGGTGTTTCCTGAAATTGTGGAGGAAAATTATCAGGACTGGCTGGACTATACCATACATTTCCAAAACACAGGAAAAGCACCTGCTGCTCATATTGTACTAATCGACACGCTTGATACTCGCTTAAATATTGAGTCGTTTGACATCCTGAGTTCTAGCCACAATTTTAATGCACGTATTGACAACAACATTTTATTTATAGATTATCCGGGAATAGAACTACCGGACAGTTTCACGGACAGCGAAGGTTCAAAAGGTTATTTCAAATTCAGAATAAAAACTAAGAACCCGCTTCAAAATAACGAATATTTAGACAACTTTGTTGACATCTACTTTGACGACAATGCTCCTGTCAGAACCAACAGTGCCCGAACTACCTGCAAGCGAAATAACTATATAAGAATACCTGACCCACAACTTGTCATATACCTCAATAGCAAATATCCGAATTGTATGAAAGGCGACTTAATGGATACCACTTGTATGCCAATTAAACAATCGATATCTGAGGATATAAGTGGCAAAGGCGTTAAGAACATTTACGGGTTGCAGTTCTTCTATGGTTTACAGAAATTCTATTGCAATGACAACCAATTAGACTCATTGACTTATTTACCAAAAGACATACAAACACTGATATGCAGAGACAATCACATAAGGCATATCCCCTATTTCCCATATCTGGACAGCTTGAATTTAGGTGTTAATTTACTTTCAGAATTGCCATCTCTAAACATGCAAATGAGTTACCTGTACTGCGATTCCAACCAACTCACACAATTGGACAATTTACCTTCTTCTCTTGTTGACTTAAATTGCAGTAATAATCAAATAATGGAGTTACCTGAATTGCCACTCAGTCTCCTAAAACTGGATTGTTCAAATAATGAAATAGAGTGTTTCAGTCATTTTAGCGAACAATTCAGCAGCTTGAAAATACTGGGCAATCCAAACAAATGTCTTCCGAATTATATTCAGGCGATGGATACTATAACCAAACAAATTCCTATTTGTATCAACGGAGACACATTGAATAACCCTGAAGCATGCGAAGGAATTGACATATCAGATATAGACGAAATACCTGTCTTAAACCTGCGTGTTTACCCTAATCCGGCACAAAGCACATTGTTTATAGAATCAGATGAAGATGTGAACTTTGTTGTACTGGATATTAATGGAAGAGAGATTTTGTCTGGCAGGATTTCCGCCGTAAGTTCTGAAGAAATTTCAATTGCCTCATTGAAACCCGGTATATATATACTCAAGGTGGGGCACCAATATTTAAAAATATTAAAAATTTGACTACAGTTTAAATTTAAATTTTCTTATTACAAACTCATAAAAGAATTTTCAGGCAGCAAGAATGAAATTGTAAAATTATCATCCTCAGTGCAACGTATTGCATTTTGGTAACGTCTATTTATTAAAGTACTAAAGCGTTTATGAAATTCAGGTTGTTTATACTTATCCTGCTAAGCCTCGGCTGCTACAAGAAACACGATGAAATTGAGGCGATTCCGGTTCAGGAAATTCACTTTAAAACTACTCTTAAAAACCATACTCCGGGGGTTGATTACATCATAAACAAGAATTTACTTGTCTCAAAAGAACTGATTATAGAAGAAGGTGTAGAAATCATCGTTGAAGAAGGCTGTGGTATCGATGTCCGCGATTCAGGCTCTATAAAAATCAATGGCAGCAATCAAAATCATGTCATTTTCAAAAGTAAAAACGATGCCGGAAGATGGAATGGCATCCACATTTCTTCTCCTCTGGATAATCACTTCAACTTTACTGAAATCAGTGGGGCAGGACTTCAGGGCAACAATCACGCTGCTGTCGAAATTACTGAAACAGGTCAATTATCCTTATATGCATCCAAAATCACTGATAATGGTGATGCCAGTGGTTTGTTAATTACCGAAAATGCCATCTGCAATCTGGAAGCATGTGAACTGAGTGGTAACAAATTCCCTGTTCAGATGGATTTGTTTGCCAAACTGCAGTTTGATGAATGCCATTTTAACGGCAATCAACACGATATGATTCGTGTGCGCAACAACAACGGAAGTGCTTTGTTAGCCTATCGTCCGCTGAGTATCATCCATTACGGACTACCCTATTTCTTTACTTCTTCTTTGCTGCTCAACACTTCCAAAGTTAGCATTGAAGCAGGTTCTACTCTCTTGTTCGAAATGGGGCATGGCATCAGCACAATTGCATCCATGGTGTCCGGCACTTTGTTACAAGTCAATGGGAAAAACGGCGCTCCCGTGAAGTTTGGTTCCTTTCATTCAGGTGAATTCGACAGATGGAGAGGCATATCTCTATACAGTGGTATGCACAAAATTCAATACGCCATTTTTGAAAAAGCTTATACAGGCGGAAAGACTATCGGCACTTTATCTTTATATGCCTACTCCAATATCGATTGCAAATACAGCACATTTAATGCTGAAGCGGAATTCTGCAACATATCAATTTTCGGAAAATATGTAGTTTACAATTCAGACATCAAGACCAGAAATACTTTTAAAAACCTAAAACTTCCCTGCATGCTTTAATGATAAAAAAGTATTATCGATATAGCATTATTTCACTGTTGTTTTTCTCACAGCAAACTACAGCACAAACAGCAAGCTGGTGGGTCAACAGTCCTTATGGAGGCATTTATTCTACTCAATCCAATCCTGCAGGTTCATCTTTTACAAAATACAAATGGGTTGTTTCACCCGGAGGCATAGACACAAAAATCTCAAATGATTATATGAGTCTTAATATGCCTTATCATCCAATCAGACTGCTTTTTGGCAATTACCCGGATTCGCTCAGAACCAGCTATAACAACCCTTTGTGGCGCTGGAACTGGGTTGAAACCAAATCAAGAAGAGAAACTGTTAGTCTGCACAGCTTCATCAAATTCACAGGACCATCGGCGCTTTATAAATACAAAAATCACAGCTTCGGCTTAATTACTGAAGTCAACATCTTCGCTGACATGAATGGCATCCCTACTACCCTTGCTGATCACATCTATGATGAACTTAAAAAAGGAAAAAAGCTGGAAGGACCTCCCCCATTACCTGTTGAAGATATGCTCAAAGTGCGCCTTAACATTAAGCAACAGTCATGGGTATCTTTAGGTTTTAACTATAGCTACCTCTGGGTCTTTAAACGACGCAAAGTGCTGTCAACCGGCATCACCTACAAACTGCTACATTCAAGAGGAGGTTCACAAATTCAGCTGGAAGCAGGAGGATTTAAAGAACAAAGCGACAAAACAATTAGTGTGAGCTCGCCCGGCATTGAAATAAAAACCATGATGCCGCGAAATAAAATCTTTTATCCAAAAGGTTTTGGTGGTATTGATTTGGGAGTCATGTTTCAAAATAAGAAATCTGAAACAGGTCGTTCCAACAATTCCCATCATCTGCACCCCGACTATCTCTACCAATTGGGCTTATCCATCTTAGACATCGGCAATCTGGTATACACCCGCACCATTACTACCGAAATGCAATCTAAGACTCAATCGCTGACTTTACCTTCAGTGGATGAAATCATGACATGGACACCTGAGAAAGCCAGAGAAGAAATGATGAAAGTATTTGCAGGTCTGGATACGGAAGGACCAGAAACTTTTTACGGCAAGAAGATTCGTATTGGCCTTCCCACACGATTGGTTTTGAATGGCAATATTCAGGTCTATAAAAATTTTTATGTGGATGGCGTCTTACAGCAGAATCTTCGCAAACGCAATGGCGACAACATCAATACAGTATCTTACTTAAGTATTTCACCCAGACTCGAGAACAAATGGTGGACATTGGGTTTACCATTCAGTTTAGACAACAACTACCGACAGCCCAATCTGGGTTTATACATGCGTATTGTATGGTTGTACATAGGCAGCAGAAACATTGTTTCAATAATCAGTCCCAATGGCAAACAAAACGCCGATTTCTTTTTCGGTATTCAATTTGGCAATCTACCCGGCAAATCATTCAAAGGTAAATCGCGTTATATGTTTATGCGGAAGAGAGGGTGCGCGGAGTTTTAGGTTTTAATCAGTTTGAATCAATAAATGGATGTATCCCTCGATTTGTAAATGATATTAAATCTAAGCAGATATTTTTCTAAACTATCCAGACCTACAGATTGCCTTCGTAAATTTACATCTGTCTCATCCAGTATAGGGTAAACAAATTTATTTCCAAATGAATCTATGCCGACTTGACTGCCGTATATTTGTCTTCGTCCATGTGACACTTCGATTCGATCTATCAGCAAGGCTACCGAGCCCCAGTTAAGCTCATTGCGTTTTGCTGCATCAATTAATACTGGCAAGTAATGCTCCTGATAAGCAAGATTGGCATGTTGTATGACCAAAAAAGCTTTGTTCTTAAGCGTTACCCCAACAAGTGATAGTCCGGGATATCCAAATGAATCTATCAAAACATTCAATTCTAATTGATTTTCTTTATCTAAACTATCCTGCAACCATCTGTTGGCCATATAAAACGAATCATTCAATTTGCGATAGTATTGATCTTTTTCATACATGACTAGAATCTTCTTTACCAAACTACTATCGATGTATGGAGAGTCTGATTGGCTTTCTGAACTCGCATCCAAACTGACATTATTATTGTATAAACAAGTACAAAAAAATAAGACTATAGGTAGGTAATTCATTTTAATATATCATTGAATAAATGAATTTCTTAGCACACAAAATTACACTACATAACATCAATTTAAAGATTGGATCACAATTTTCCCCTGCAATAGTCCAGATGCAGTCTGGTAAACAAAGTAATATATTCCGGCAGCGGCATTTTCCAAATTGATGCTGGTGTTATCCAGAACGGAAGTTTCCAGCAGCAACTTTCCGGATTGCTCATATATCCTTAAAGTACCGGGAAGTTTACTTTCAATATTAAAATGACCATTACCCGGATTCGGGAAAATCGATAATAGATTAACGGCAGAATAGGATGACAATATGTTCATATCATTTGCATCAACATAAACACAACTACTTGTATCCGAGCAATCGCCTTGCGTAACAAGCACTCTGTAATACCCAATTGTATCAGCTTCTAAGCTATCCATATTGGCTCCCTGTATCAATATAAAACCATTATCACACCTATACCATTGATAAGTTGCGTTTGTAACAGTCGTATACAAAATTCTGCCGTTTTTCTGTATGTCAGCATTCAGACTGTCTATGCTTAATTCGAGGACACAAACACTGTCACAACCCTGATAATTGGCTAGTGTATCTTTATAAACTCCTGCAGCTGAATAGACTTTATTGTTAAAATTAAAGCTCTGACCCTGGCATACACTGGCTTTAGTATTAGATGCTCCAGGCTTAAAATGTATTAAAATGAGGGTTACAATCGAATCACAACCTCCGCTGTTTAGAAGTGTATCCTTATAAATTCCGGGAACAGTGAGTACTTGATTTTGGAACATGACCGAAGTGCCTTCACAAACGGATTCCTTTAAAGTTGAATAAGTAGGATTAACAAAATCTATTGTTAATATTAGTGTTGAATCCCGTCCATCATAAGTTTTGAGTGTGTCGCGATATGTACCGGATGTCGAAATTGTATTCCCATTGAAAGTATAAGTTGATCCAGCACAAGATTGAATAGTCAACCTGGTTACCGGATTTGTCTTTATTCTTTCCAGCTCACAAATATTAGTATTCACTACTTTTTCGAAGTCAAAATAAATACCTGCTTTGTTGCTGATGACTTCCTTAAATTTCATGGTATCCTGAAGTCTGACAGAGAAACTGATATATCCTTTACTTCCTTCTGCATCAACAGATTTTGGGCACAATTTGATATCTTTAAATAGAAATTCAACCACATTTCCATTAGCAATAGCTTTCAATGCATTGCCCGAATGTTCAATTAAATTAAGACTCGTAATGTCCAGACTCAGTGGCAAAGTATCCACCAATCTGACATTAAATGCTGTATCACTCCCCAGATTTTGAAACTCTATGGTGTATTTAATATCCTGTGGTGAATGGTATATTTTGTTCTCCGGATTGCAGTATATAGCATTAGGGTCATAAGGCCCTCTGACAGTTTCCGAATATGTAGAGTCGTTATTGGAGTAATCAACTTCCGTATTGCTGCTATCCGCACTAACTTGAAACGCCAACACATCATCCACTTTTACAGAATCCTGGTGTACAAAAAAG
The DNA here is from genome assembly GCA_963169345.1 of Bacteroidota bacterium. Classification (GTDB taxonomy): domain Bacteria; phylum Bacteroidota; class Bacteroidia; order NS11-12g; family UBA955; genus JABMMZ01. The sequence goes on along the minus strand of CAUJCT010000047.1, from coordinate 32,441 downwards.
GTCACTGTAATTCTGGCAGGATTTAAAAAACCGGACTTGCAAGATGTAAATTCAATGTAGCCATTACTTTGATTGGCAATGCTTTTGTTTGAAGAAACAAATTGTAGTTTCGGGTTGTATTTGAGTCGCGGCTGCACAGATAATTCAGGTCTCCCATTATTATTAAGGTCGATGTTCAAGACATATTTCACCCCTCGGCGCATGATACTGCCAGACATGCCAACTTCTATATCCCCTGTTTGATTGTATGGCGGTATAAAACTATATGGGACATTTCGGGAATAATATTGGATGCTATCGATTTCAATGGTATCAAGTCCACAGCTGTTGAGTGAAATAGAAGGATGATCGGCTATAAAATAGTATTTACCCGGTGTAACTGGAATCTCATATCCTCCATCCGGGTCACTGAGATAAGAATAATAAAAGGAATCATTTTTTAAACTCACCCATTTACGTCTTCTGATGGAATCTGTTCCTGATTTGCTGCAATTGCTGTCACTATCTAAGTAAGTAATCCCTGAAACATATAATGATGGGCTTACCATAAAACATCCTTCGGAATAAGCCATAGGAGGTTTTGTTAAGCCTTGTGTAAAAAAGTAGGATCTGTCTTTAAAAAAATAAGTACTCCCATTAGCTACAGCCAGGTCAAAAGTATCCCAGGTATTGCTTTGCTCATCATAGCTAATGGCACCAATTCCATAGTCGTTGTATTTACTCCAGCTGTACAGGTCATAACAGACAAATTTTCCATTCAATCTGAAAATCTGGAAATTATTTTGTGCGATTTGAACCAAACTATTCGATTTTCTGAATTTACGAAACATATCACCAGTAATATCCTTTATAATGGTATCATTGCGCATCAGGTGCAATGTCGAATTTTTGTTGTTTCCATGAACACCTGGACGCTCAATTGCAAACAAATTCATATCAATTTGCTTGACAACATTAAAGTTTGTATCCGGTCTGTTTTGAAACAATTGCTTGTCTACAAAAGATTTTCCGTCATAATAACCAAAGCCCTGACAAGCTTGGTGATCTGTTGAATCGTACCCACCTGCCACATATAATTTCTTATCGTGTGTATACATCACCATTCGGTATGGGGGGTAATATGCCGACTGGTAATTCTTGTTTTGCTGGAATGTTGTAATGGTTTTCAATGAGTCGGTCTGGAATGAATACTCCATTAAAGACATATTATAATCATCGTTCAAGAAAATACCATAGAGTTTATTCTGATAAAATTTAACATTGATAAATCCCAGTCCCTTTAACCACGAATTGCCCACCATAGTGTCCAAACTTGTGAGTGGTTTCCATGATACACCATTGTACATCAATACCAAATCACCGGTTAATTTCTGAGTCAAAACAACCACAAATGTATCATTGCTTTCATCCAGACTTATTATTTGTTGGGACAAACTGTCAATAGTTAATCTTTTCCATTTCTGACCATCGTATAAGTTTAATATTTGATTCTTCAAGTATTGGACATCGACACCGCAGATATAATTAGCGGTTTGGAAGGCTATATCATAACCATATACTTTGGGATCATTTACCGATGGATCTCCGGGCACAGGAACTATCCAGTCTTTATATTGTCCTTGAATATTTGAAGAAAAAATTAGGGCTAAACAAAATATGCAAAAACTGAAAAACGACTTCATAATCTTATTTTTTTTGTCAAATCTAAATTAAAAAATGTCATTGATATTCAAGAGCAAAAATTAATTACAGAATATTGACACAAAATAAGTGAATTGACCAATTAAGAAGTCAATAGCTATAGAGATTGACCTAAAATTGATAAGACTTTTAAGATTTAAAAAAGTAACCTGATTAAAGAAAAGTCTCCTTAAATGTTGACTTATATGCAGAATTGAAGAATGAATTAACCCTCTATATCCGAATCTGGTAATTTTATACAGCCTCTGAATACTTCGGTATTGACCAAAGCATAGTCAACTTTTTCAATTTTGTATTGAAGTGTATTGACATCAATGCTTGTTCTTTCAGTATTGGACGAATAAAAATGGTACTGACCTGTGAACGGATTATAGGCGGTTGAATGCATAATAAAACTGCTGATATCCGGGTAATTTTTCAGCATCTTGCCTTTATTCCCGGCAAAATCATATTCAAACAAACTTATACCCTTAGTACCAGCCGGAGTAGCAATATAATATAGCTTGTCTTTAGCTGCATCATATCCCACACTGTTCAGCTGCATATCAAAAGCATAGATTTTACTTACAGTCAAATTAGATGGGTCTATGGACATCAAGACATCTTTGCCCATGAAACAAAGTTTTCCATTTCTCATAAATTCAGTACCAATCAGAACACCTTCAGATATAGCCACAGAACCAAGTGTATTTTCCTTCCACGCTTTCAAATTAATTTCAATCAAATCATTATTAGATGAAAGGCCTAATAATCGCTTTCCGGTTTCATCATACACTAAAAAAGAATAAGGTGTTTGTAGCTGAATTGAGCGACGCACCTTACCATCAGAAGTACCGATTTCATGCAATTTCAAATCTGCCGCAACTGTATAATAAAGTGCATTATCTGAACTAATGGTACTTGGCCCCACAGCTATTCCATCAGAGACTATTGGAGAATGCGAAAACTCAGGAGCCGTGACAGGATCAATAGCCGCCACAACACCATTGGATTTAAACAGGCAGCCTATAATTCCATCTTTAAGATATGAATTCTGATTTTTATCTTTTTTGCAGGCATTAAAACTAAGCCCCAGTGCTACCAGAACCGATGCAATATAAATTTGATTTTTCATATATCTGTTTTACTTAACGTAAAAATAAGACGAAAAAATATTTCAAAAGGTTTTCTGAAACAAACTTGACAAAAATTTGACGGAAAGGAAGGGAGGAGGAGGAGGAGGAAGGAACGAGGGGCTAGGATATAGGGGTTAGGGTTAGGGAATTGTTCATTGTCCATGCCTAAATAAGGTTGACCGCTTTTCGCTAACTATTAACCTAATTGCAGATATTACATCTGGAATTGTTAGCTTGTTTGCTGATGCAATAATATCATTTTATTTGGAGATGATGGAGAATACTGGAAATACATTGAAGCTTTGGTGGAGGTTGAAGGTAGATGCAAATGAATGAAGGTTGGTCGGAGTTAGATATGAACTTGAATGGTTATTATTGAAATTATCCTAGCCGTTAATTTCTGAAGATGAACAATCAACTTCATTCTATTATTACTTTTTGTACAAAAACTCTTTGGTCAGACACTATTGATATAAAATATATACCTGATATAGGTAATAAAATTTGTGTCTCGTTTGTTAAAGGATAGTTGGTATAAATAACTTGCCCCAATATATTAGTCACGCTAATTTGGTTGATTAGATTAGGACTTATTAATGTGATGATACCCTTACCCGGATTAGGGAAAATTTTTCCCTCCCAAATTACTTCATGAATACCAGAAGTAATCATGTCATCGAGCTGAGCAAGAAACAGACTTCCTTCTACATCTGAAATAATCTTGATACTGTCAACAGTAAATGTACTCGCTGTTTTGCCCAAAATATAAACGTCCCTGTTTAAACCTAGGGCTATATCACATAGTTCATCATGTCCTATGCCTCCCATTTGTTTAACCCAAACCAACTTTCCTGTATTTCTAAATTTAACAGTCAAGATATCACTTTCAAAAAGTGACCCAGATCGGGCTATTACAGTATTGTTGATAACAAGCGATGGGCTTGTAAATGATATGACCATAAATGTTTCACCATTTGCATTTGTAATTGAACTGAAATTGTGATCCCATCCTTCGCCAGTTCCTTGCTTAACCCAAAGTATATTTCCAGTACTATCATATTTAGCAAGAAAAAAATCAACTGGTTTAAATTGAGTATCAAATGGAAGGTAATTTCGAATTACTATTGAATCAAATGCAATTTGGGGGCTTCCGAAAGTACCCGAAACAAATATATTTCCAAATTGATCAACCCCGATATTATAACCTTGTTCATTTCCAAAATCGCCTACACTCTTAGCCCAAATAGGCTGGCCAAATTCATTCAACTTAACAATAAAAATATCGTAGTCCAGGTGCGGATTTGATATAGATACAGCGCCGATACCAAGTGTATCACTTTCAAACATACCAGTCATTATGATGTTGCCAAAGTTATCTAATTTGAAATCCAGAGGATATTCAGGTCCCTTACCAATAAAACATTTAGCCCAAACCACATTCCAATCCTTGTCGAACTTTGATATAAAAACATCATCACTTCCATTACCTTTTAGTGTAATAGTATCCATTGTGATTTCACGACTAAAATTACCTGAAATATAAATACTGCCATCTTTTTTATCTATATTTAAAGTTTGAGATGTATTCCAACCTATACCTCTTATGCATTTTGCATTTAAGAATTGACCATTTGAGTTAAATTTTGCCAGAATAATGTCACAATCATTATTAATTAAAAAACTTGTATCGCCAATATTAAAATTGGGACCGGGTGATGAACATGACAAATATAGATTTCCATCATTGTCAATTTGTATATCAGACCAGTAATCATCATTTACTCCCCCAAAACTTAAAACCCAATTCACCTGTCCATCCTTACTATATTTAATTACCATACCATCTTCAGTTGCTCCACTTGTGTCATGGTTTTGAAGTTGAAATGAATCTACCAGAATGTTTTTTCCAATAAATCCACCCATAATATAAATAGCATCATTTGCATCAACTATTCTTTTCCCATATCCATTACCAGTATGAGCCCACAGACATTTTGTTACAGGAACATTCGCGTTTAACACCATACTTATACATAAAAACAGGATTAAAGCACTTGATTTCTTCATTAAGATTAACGTTTAATTTTATATTTAAACCCTTGATATTCGTAGGCTGGAGCATATGTTCTCGCAGGAGCAAGACTCCCTGGTATGCGTAACCAATAGGAAGTCCCAAACACGCTCAATGTTTTTTGATTTCAGATTCTCTAAACATTCCTTTAAAGTGAGATTCAAAAGATTCATTATGTTTTAGTTTTCAAACACTAGCTCCAAAGTTGTTTCTTGTGACATTAAGTTTTTATTAGAAATTAAGACTCTTAAACCATTCGCAATCAGCTTTATTTTTTATGATTTCACAAATATCAGAAAGTGAAATATCTATTTGAAAATCATCTGCATTTAGTATTTCAGTTTTATTAATTACATCATATATATATCTATAGTTTTCGTCAGGTCCAACATATCTAGCATTTAGTAAAATTATAAAACCTGTTTCACCAAAGATTTCAAAATATGCATACATATATTTATCTTTTATTGCTATGATATTTATTATATGATATGTTTTGCCACCGTAATATTTTAAAGCAATGTTTAAATTGAATCCCCAACAATAATAGTTTTCATTATCGCTAATAATGTATTCGATTAATTTTGAAATATTGTCTTTGTTCTTTGTTTTAAAAATGTAGTAATTTGCAATTGTTTTACAGATAGCACGTAATATTAATCCTTCATAGACTTCTGGCTCATATTCAAAGTCTTGAACTTCTGGTGTTAATTTTTCATTAAATTCTATATCTTCAAAATTATGACTTTGATATAATATTTTAATTCGATTGATTTCTTGCATAGCTCTCTTTTTATTTGGGGCCTCTATACAAATATTGTTGTTTTCGTCTATGACTGATATCGTATCTTTGAACTTTGTAATCCAAGATGGACTAATAATTAGATTTTTTTTAGTTCGTTTTTCAACTGCATTGAAAGTGTAATTTAAGCTTTTTTTCTTAGGTATATTATATTTTGATAAATAGAAAATACCAATTGCTGCTAATGCCTTGTCATGAATTTCTCCAAAAGTACTATTGCATTGAACGCATAGTAAGTCACGGCTTTTTAAACTTCCACCTAAGCATGCGGGAATTATATGTTCATATGATAAGTTTGAATCTTTTAATTCAATATTGCAAATATAACAATAGTTCTGTATCATGATGTTTTATATTTCTAACCAATGGATTGTATAAAAACCTTAAAAGAAAAATTCGAGTTTTAATCAATTTTTATATCAATTTATATTTACAAATTGTTCAATATTCCCTTTTTTAGGTCAATATTCAAAGTTAATATTTCTCATTTAATTTTTATTGCTAATTACTTTTTTAATCTAAAGAAGACAAATCCTTGCGTTACATCAAACAAATCAAAGCCAGAGCCACCGAAATCAAATACGACTCCCAGAACGTAATAGTTTGCGAAATTGCCATGGATTACAACCGTCTACAATTCATTTTCAGAGATTTTGCCGACGAAAGAGAACACCTCCGCATACAAGCCGATGGCGAATTAGACATCCTGGAGCAACAAATCATAGAACTTCGTAACGCCCAGAATTTGTCTTATGGTAAGATAGCAGAAGCTCTAGGTACTAATAAAATGAAGGTGAAGCGGGTGTTGTACTGGAATGGGTTTGGCGATGAATCGTAATAGGGTAAGGGTGTGTTACTGGGTTATCTTCAATATCCGTAATTATTTAGAGTAGTATTTTTATGAATTTGTATTTAAATTTTGTAGTTTTGTTTAAACTAAAAAAGAATAATTCTCTGATAAAAAAACATGAATAAATACAATTTACTAATTCTTACTTTATTTACGGTTTCATCTGTCGTTGCTCAAAATGGGTGGCAAAGACAAAATGATTTTCCAGACACAGTATCAGGAGGAATTGGATTTTCAATTAATGGTAAAGGATATTATGGAATAGGATATAATCCTGCAACCGATCGCTCGTTTTGGGAATATGACCCAGATATCAACTGGTGGATTAAGAAAAAGGATTTTCCTGGGTCAGTTTTTAGCTATTGTGTCGGATTTTCAATTAATGGGATTGGTTACTACGGTGCCGGAGGATTATTCCCCGTAATATCAAAGGAGTTTTGGAAATACGAACCAGTGAAAAACAACTGGACAAGATTAAACGACTTTTCAGGCACTAATAGGAATGATGCTGTTGGTTTTTCGTCAGGTAGTAAAGGGTATATCTGTATGGGAACAGATACATTTAGAAATTTTTTGAAAGATTTCTGGGAGTATGATCCTGCAAATGATTCATGGACTCAACTTAAAGATTTTCCAGGTCCACCAAGACGATTAAGTTTAGGTTTTTTTGTTAATGGTAAAGCTTATGTGGGTTTTGGATTAGATTCATCATTAAAAAGCCTGAATGATTTATGGGCTTATGACTTTTCCAATAATTCCTGGTCTAAAATGAACACACCTCCATTTAGGGCACGCTATGATGCCAGTGTTTTCACAATAAATAATATGGCCTATATTGGATTAGGAGGTAAAGATACTGGTTATCTGAATGATTTTTGGAAATATGATCCAATTCTGGATAAATGGACTAAATTAAAAACCCCGAATTTTAGTGGGCGAAGGGGTGCTTTTTCATTCGAAATTAATGGAAAGGGATATTTTGGTATAGGTGGTGAAGTGAGTTATCTTGGCTATTATGATGTATGGAGTTATGATCCGAATTTGAATACTGATATTCAATTTGTTTTAGATGACAAGCTTATAGTTTACCCAAATCCAGGCTCTAAATATTCAAATATTCATATAAATATGGAATTCATTCATGCAAAAGCAATCTTGTATAACGGACTTGGTAAAGAAGTCATGTATATATCTGATTTCTCAGGCTCCGAGCTTGATTTTTCTCAGCTAAATTTAGTGGATGGGTGTTACAATTTGATTATAATAGATTTAAAAGGGAATCGTTATGGGCAAACAATTTCGATTATTAGTGATTAGAAACTTTTACAAAATATAAACTTTCAATTTCTGGTAGATAAACCAGTTCATAAGACAAATCCCTACGTTACATCAAACTGATCAAGCAAGAGTCACTGAAATTATTTACAACTCCCGGGACATCATTCTGTGTGAAATTGCCAATGATTACCACTGCCTTCATTTTGAGTTTGTGGAATTTTCTGATGAAAGAAAACACCTGCGCATGCAAACCGATGGAGAATTAGACATCCTGGAACAGCAAATCATTGAACTTCGTAACATCCAGAACTTATCTTATGGAAAGATAGCCGAAGCCCTGGGTACTAATAAAATGAAGGTGAAGCGGGTATTAGACCGGAATGGGTTTGGGCAGGATTCGTAATAGGGTAATAGCAGTTACGCTGTTACGGGTGTTACAATTTGTGTTGATTTTTTTGAATTTATGCATAATTATATTTACTTTGGTGAAAACATTAAATGTAATGAACTATGAAAAAAGAATAGCCCATTTTTTCTCTGAGGGTCTAAGTATGATGAATCAGATTGGTTCAAAATACAACAAAATGAAGGAGAATGAAATTGGAATAGTTAAATTTACTTATTTAACTATTTCAGAGAGAATTGCCAGGAATTTCCATGGAATTCATTTGTTACTTTCGCATCCAGATGAGCTATATTCAAATAATAGACATCCATTGATGTTATTGTTAAGAGGTGTTATTGATGACTTGACCATTGGTGCATACTTGTTACAATTTGTTGAACATGAAATTTCATTTAGGAATGAACTTAAAGTTTTAAATATTGACTTTTACAAGTTCTCTGAATTTATGATAAAAAACGAAGCAAAATTGTCATTTTTTAATCCTGGGAAAAAAGAAAGGACGGAAAGTGAATTAAATTCCGAAATAGAATTTCAATTACAAATGCTAAGAGAAGGTAGCCCCGAATATTATATCAAAAGAAATGAAAAATGGGAATTAAAAAAGCCAGCTGAGTTAAGAGCTACAAGTGACCCTAAGTATTTAAACTTTAAAACTAATAACGGCCAAGTATTAAGTATTAATAAAAAGAACTATAAGACCTCTAATTTGTACGAAATAATCGAGTTCCTTGGTCAGGGTAAAATTCCTAGCCTAGAGTTATTGAGTCTTTCTTATATGAATTATAGGACATTGTCCCAATATCAGCACTTCTCTGTTGACTTAGCAAGTCGTATGCTAAACAAAGATTTTGGATTTGAATCAGAATTAATACATAAGTCAATTGGGGTGATATATTTTATGCTAACAAAACAATTAAGTTTACTAGACATAACAAAGGAACAAGAGGAATCAATTGACAGAGCTTTTAACCAGACAGGTGACTTAAAAAAGTAATTACAAATATGAAGCATATTGAAAAAAAATATCTATTTCAACGAAAAAACGTAAAGGATCGGCTACGAAGTATAGGTAAAGAAGTGAAATTAACGGATGTAAATCTCTCAGAGAAATCAAATAACCATGCAGTTTATGTGGTAACGGATAAAGAAATTACCTTAAGAGCTACTGTTTGTAAGAATAATGGTGAAGAATTCATAATTCCATTGCCAGATTTAACCTTAGTGTATTTTGATGCAGCATATAATTTGAATCAAATAAGAAAAGATCAGCAAATTAGATTATATGAAAAGACAAAGACTGGAAAGGAAATTAATGAAGATGCAACTAATGAAATATACAAATTCTATGGCTTTTCAAGTAGTTGCATAATAATGTTGTTTACTTCCCTTGAGAGTTATTTGAACCATTTTATTCCGGACAATGGGAAATACATTGACGAAACAAATTCAAAAACTGTTATATATAATAAAAACCAAATTCAAAGAGCATTTGGAACAATTGAAAAAATCGAAAAAATTTATCCTTTTTTCTTTACAAAGAACTTTGGGAAAATCTACCCTAATTCTCTTCAAATTATTAAAGAATTGAAATCAATGCGTGATGATATAGTACACTCGAAATCTACAAAAGAGTTTGAACCCCAAGAAAAATTAATACAGAATCTTTTAAATTTTGATATTATGGAGACAATGCAAGCTATAAAAGAGCTATTTAATTATTACCATGACAACTACTTATTGGAATGCAAATGTGGTATTGATTATTAGATCATTTTTCAGACATAAAATGGATAAATAATGGTTTATAGATGTCAATTTTATTCAAAAATTGCGCTAATACTTTTTTATTCACATTGTTAAAATCTTCGTTTAAATAATGTGATATTATTTCAGAAGCATCTGTAATTGACTCTAATCTCATCGATTTACTAGGGATTGTTGCCAGCAGAGGTTCATTAGAAATATGAAATCCCATTTTCAAATTAATACCTCTAGAATTGCCTTCTTATGCAATTCCTGATTCTAAAATTTCTTTGCAAGAGTTAGCAAATTCTATATTTGATGTTTTCATAGTAAAAATATAATATGGCTTTTTTTTAAATGCAAGACATAAAATTAAATATTATCTTTTAAGAGTACCTATTTAAAAATCAATCATTTGAATCAAAGTTTGTTTTTTGTAAAGTTTGAGCTTGTTATTTTACTATCAACATAAAATCAATGTGACAGTTAAATTGTTACACGTGGGCAATTTTAAACGGCAGGTGGGGACGGTTTAAAATGTCTTCAGTTTGTCAATTTGACGGGCATTTACAATTAATCAACCGTTTTAACTTTCTCAATTGTCGCATCCACAATTTGCCACTCTAGTTTTTCACTCCCTTGGGGAGCATTGTCTTTAAGCTCCGTGTAAATATTGACTTTTTCCAATGGTTCAATAGTTTTGTTAATCACATACTTTTTCGTTAACAATTCTGTATTGTATTCTGATAAATACTTTACCTCAATTACAAAATCTTTAAACCTATATTTTGCGGTTTTATTAACTACATAGCCTCCAATATCAATATGCCAGTATTTATACCAACTTTCAAAATAGACGGTGCCTTTTTGATTTTCTACAAAAAGTGACTCATCTAAGTCAGGTTTTCCCAAAGGCGATTTTTGGACTAAAAACCCTATTACAGCGAAACAGCCAATAACTGCAAGAATTACAATGGCCCATTTGAAAGTTTTTTTCTTAGACTGACCTGGTATTTTGTTTTCTATTTGATTTATCGGGTCATTTTGTAGAACTTTCTTAGTTTTGTTGATAGTCTCATTAATTGTGCCTTGCTTCTTGAATGGCGGCGGCATAATTGCAACAATGGATTTTATTTCTTCAATCTCGCCTGCTTTCTTCCAGTTGTCGAGACCTTCGAACCAAATCATTGTCGAAGAATTTATTTTTTTTTGTATAAGTTCGTCAAGTGTAAAAGGGCCTTCTTGTTCTGTACCATTGTGTGTAAAGTATTTTTTCATTTAGATTTAATTATGTCTCTTACAAATATATCCTTCTATTTTTAAATAGTGATAGAATAAAATAGAAAAATAAAACTTAGTTGAATTGAAAATTAAAAGAGAAACAATTTAGATAATAAATTTTTATTAATTTTTTCCTCAAAATGTTTAAACCATGTTTAAACCAGACCAAAATAAAAAAGCCTCACATCTCTGCGAGATCTTGATTTTACAGCCCCTGTAGCAGAGAATTTCTCAGCCTATGGCGGATGCATCCACACTACGGGACAAAAAAACTAACAAAACCGTCCCGATAATTATCGGGAGCGGGTTTTAAGTTTTTGTAAGTGGAGGCAATAGACGAAATGTCTAACAATTTTAAGAGCATTTTCAAAGAGCAATTGAATAGTAGTTATTTAGAGCGTTCATACTTTACAACAGATCAAATAGCATTGCAAATAAAACATGAATTGAAATTATTTGTTGAATTCAGCTTATGCAAAAGCGTTTAATTTGTTTCTAATTTATAAAAGAATTCATTAAAACGCTTACATTTGTATATTAAATCAATAAGCTACATGAAAACTAAAGGCTTTACATTAATTCTGGCATGTCTCGCTATTCATGCCAATGCCTTGAACTACTCACTCTTGGCATCCAATCCAAAAGAAATCAAATGGTTTAACTCAAATAAGGGTGCTTATACAGAGTTGGGCTTCTATTCGACAACCATTAAAGGCATCTCAATGATTGATTTTGATATTTCTGACCACAACATTTATGGGCTTAAGTCGGCAAATGCTTCAAATAAGGAGTCGAGATACAGGGTGAATTTGAGTAATTATATTAACGAGAATATAAATCTCAATGGCTTTAGTCTTGGTATGCGTTGGCATTACTCTAATGAAGTGCAGGGAACTATCGCATTAAGAGGGGCTTTCGGCAAGCACTCAAGCAGTTTTTTTCAGATAGGCACTTCAGTATCTCCGATTTTATTTACATATAAACGCTTCAGGTTTATCAGCGAAATTGAAATTGGATACACAGGTAGTAACTTTAAAGTTAAAAACATGCAACCTTTGCCAGATTATCACAAACACTTAAGAGGTGAGAATGGTTTTGACCTGAAACCTGGTGATGATTTAATTTTTCAAAATTCGGATTTTTACTTGCAACCAGGTCTAACTATGCAGTATGCTTTTAATAACTCCGTTTTATTTTATGGAAATATATCGTTTAGCAAAGTACTATACACAGGGAAAATGAGTTTTTACAGTAGTACAAGCGGCGGCGATCACATGATGAAATCCGGCAGTGAGCATGTAGTAAATACACATGAACTTAAGTCAGAAGTATACAATTCAAATCCAAATATCATTAGAACAGGTCCAATACTGACATTTGGAGTTAGTTTTAACCTCCGTGAATCCGACTCACAGTCACCTACCTGTACACCTAAAAAATGCAGCTGTTGCGGTCAGGTAATACCTGATTAAGACAAAATTTTCCAATAGAACCTTTAATTGCCAGTCATTGGCTCCTAAGTTTTTCCGCAGGTTATGAGTTTCTAATTTCCTTTCCATATCTTCTTTCTGACCGATATAATATTTATCTTTAGTTGGAGAATATAAAATGTAAACGAAGTACATAGTATTAAAACGAAAAAGACCACAAATGTGGTCTTATTATACTGTGGAGATAATAGGTGAAATATTGAACTAAAGATTGGACCTTAATATTAAATTTAAAGTGTCCCCGTAGCAGAGATTCCACTTCGTTACATCACGCTACGGGTCTCACCCTGTAGCGTAAAAACCTTGGAGAATTTGCATAAAAAAAACCCTGAATATTATTTTCAGGGTTTTTTCTGCTACAGGGTGGAGAATATCGGAGTCGAACCGATGACCTTCCCGCAGCTTTGTGCGGGACGCTCTAGCCAACTGAGCTAATCAAGTGCTCTAAATAAGCTCGACGTTTCTTGCTCTTAATTTCGGACTCTCTTCGAACAGCTTCAGAACGAGTTTCGTATTGTTCAAAGTACTTTAATTGCCAGTCATTGGCTCCTAAGTTTTTTCGCAGGTTATGAGGTTCTACTCTCCTTTCCATATCTTCTGTCTGACCGATATAATATTTATCTTTAGTTGGAGAATATAAAATGTAAACGAAGTGCATAGTATTAAAACGAAAAAGACCACATAAGTGGTCTTTTTATACTGTGGAGATAATAGGTGAAATATTGAACTAAAGATTGGACCTTAATATTAAATTTAAAGTGTCCCCGTAGCAGAGATTCCACTTCGTTACATCACGCTACGGGTCTCACCCTGTAGCGTAAAAACCCTGGAGAATTTGCATAAAAAAAACCCTGAATATTATTTTCAGGGTTTTTTCTGCTACAGGGTGGAGAATATCGGAGTCGAACCGATGACCTTTTGCATGCCATGCCTATTTTGGCTCTTTATCTGAATTTATTTTATGTTCTCAAGTGTTTATTTTTCAAATATTTAGACTATATTTGAAACGGTTTCTTTTCTCTAAAATTTGTTTAAACCAGACCAAATTTGGAGCAAATGTTTAAACCATGTTTAAACCAGAAAATTGAAAATATGTCAGAAGTAAAAGTCATTCTTTACACCTCAAAAGTACTTAAAAACGGGCAACATCCTATTATGCTCCGCGTTATTAAAGACCGAAAACCGAAATATGTATCCATTGGGTACAGTTCTACCCCTGCTCTCTGGGATGAAGAAGCAGGTTTGCCAAAGAAAAAACATCCACAGCAACAAGAGATCATTCTGGTGATTGAAAAACGACGTGCCGATGCTCGAAAGTATATTCTTGAAAAGACGCTGGATGATAAAGACTATTCTGCCGAAGAAGTGATTGAAAAACTGAATAAGAAAACCAACCGCATGACGGTTTTCAGTTTCTTTGACTTGCACATTAAACGTTTAAAAGAAGCGAACCGCATTGGAAACGCTAAAGTGTACCAGGCTACAAAAAACAGTTTGATGAATTTCAGAGAGGGCAAAGACTTCCAATTCTCTGACATCAATGCTGCATTCTTGAATCGTTACGAAGAATCGTTTTTGAAAAGAAATGTAACCTTAAACGCCATCTTCGTACCAATGCGCACCCTGAAAACCCTAATCAACTTTGCCAAACAAGAAGAAATTGTTAGACCGGACTATGAACCATTCAAAGATTATAGCTTCAAAAAATTCAGAGGCATTGTTACCAAGAAAAGAGCCATCAGCAAAGAAGACATTAAACGCATTGAAGCTTTTGAGCTCAAACCTGGGAGCAGTATGTTCAATTCCAGAAACTATTTCATGTTCAGCTTCTATTGCCGGGGTATAAACTTCGCAGATATGGCTTTTTTGAAATGGTCAGACATTCGCAACAACCGATTGGAATATGTCCGCAAAAAGACCCGCAAACGTTTAAGTGTTGGTTTGCTTGAACCTGCAATGGCCATCATAGACTATTACCGCCAAACCAATTTCAATGGAATGGAATCTTACATTTTTCCTATTCTCAACGAGAACCACGCCACCGCTCAAGCCATTGAGAATCGCACCGACAAGGTGTTGCGCATGGTGAACAACGATTTAAAACAAATAGCTTCAGAACTGGGTATAAACGAAACGCTCACCACCTACGTAGCCCGCCACTCTTACGCCACCATCATGAAGCATAGTGGTGCTCCTATCAGCATTATCAGCGAATCAATGGGGCATCAGAATGAGCGTATTACTCAGGTGTATCTGGATAGTTTTGGAAATGAGGTGTTGGATGAGGTGAATAGATTGATTTTATAATTAAAATTTGATATTTTTGTATTATGACCGCAGTAGTAGGGATATTAAATAAATACGCTGTCGCAATTGCAGCTGATAGTGCCGTAACTCTTGGTGGAAATGGAGGACGAAAAATACTTAATAAAGCAAATAAAGTATTCACATTGTCAAAGTACCATCCAGTTGGAGTTATGATTTATAATTCTGCAACATTCATGGGTACTCCATGGGAGACTATTATAAAAGTATACAGGCAAAACCTTAAAGATAAATCATTTAGAACATTAAAGGAGTATCAATTAGATTTTATTGAATTTTTACATAAAAAGAATTTTTATGCAGACAATGATTCACAATTAGGAGTACTTGAAAGTTTTATCTATGGAATAATTGCTTCTAATATTACGAAAGTGAAAAATGAACATTTAATTTATCTTCATAATCGAAACAAAGCTAATCATGATCATTTTGTAACTAAATTTGAACTTCAAATATCCGAATTCTTAAGGCAATGGAGCTCTAATATGAATTATTGTGATGAATACGACGGATATACATTTGAAGAATTCGAAAGATATTCAGCAGGTTTATTTACTAAATTAATAAATGAGGGCTTTATAAATTTCGGAATTACACTAACTTCTGATATAATTGAAAAATTAAAAAAGTGTGCATTTGCAGTTTTAATTGTTAAAGAAACATATACTAATTATACAGGATTGATTTTTACGGGATTTGGAGAAGATGAAATATATCCAAGTTTAATACCAGTTAATATTTCAATGGTAGTTGATAATAGATTAAAATATTTCATAGATGAAGATAATGTTGCTAGTATTTCTAATTTAAATTCAGGTGCTGTTAGACCATTTGCACAAACAGATGTTATTGAAACAATTTTGTCAGGAATTGATCCAGAATTAGAAAATATTTTTTCAACAAATTTTGATGTATTGTTTAGAGAATACAACAAAACGATAGTTGCAAATATTCCTCCTGAAAATGAATTGCTTAGGAAACAAATTGAATCTTTGGATACAAGACCTATGTTAGAGAAATATAGTGAACTAAATCGCCAAATTAAATTACAAAAGTTCATAAATCCATTAATGATGGCAGTTAGCAGCCTGTCGAAAGAAGATTTATCAGAAATGGCAGAGAGTCTCATTTATCTAACATATTTGAAAAGAAGAATTACTAATGCAGAAGAAAGTGTAGGTGGCCCTGTTGATGTTGCAGTCATTTCAAAAGGTGATGGATTTGTTTGGATAAAAAGAAAACACTATTTTGCGCCAGAATTAAACAGTCATTTTCTTCAAAACTACCTTAAAAAGTAAATTAATATGAACTCTTCATCATTTCAACCCGAAAATCTTTATAGTGATAATTATTATTCTGATTTCTTTGTTAGAAAAGTCGGAGATGGAATTGCTTCAAAAATTGGCAATGCAAGGAACAATAGGGAGATCTCCGAGATAGTTGCAGAACAAGTATTAGCTGTTGTTAAATCTCAATTCAAAACAGTAAAGGAAGAATTTGAGTCCAAAAGAAAAAAGTAAAACTTAATTTAAAATATAAAATGTATTTGAAAGGTCGGATTTGTCCGACTTTTTTATTTAATGATTATGAAGCAAGTAATTTTCACAACCTTAAACCCGGATGAACTAAAAATTTTGTTTCGTGAGGTTCTTATAGAATTCAAAGAAGAACAAGATAAGCAAGAAAAGTTGTCTAAAAAATCCAAACCGGAAGATGTTCTCTTAAATCCAACAGAAGTCACTGTTTTATTGCGAATTTCTAAAGTTACTCTTCAAAAGTGGTGTGTTAAAGGGCACTTAAAAAAGTACACATTGGGAAGAAAAGTATTCTTCAAAAAGAGTGAAGTAATGGATGCTTTGGAAAGTCCAAAAGTAAAGCGCAGGTTATAATACATTAGATTAAAGTGCATTATTGTGAACGTTATAATTCAATCAAGTTAGTGTCTCACTAAGTTGAAAATGAAAAGTTATTAATAATCTAACTGAATAACTTCACTTAATAGATAATATTTAATTAATTAAGTTTGTAAAATAATAATGTCATCTAAATTCTTTACAAATAATAGTGAGCGTAGCATGTTCGATAAATTCAAAGGAATTATTGAACATATGAAAGATTTATATGCCTTTCACGCGGTTGTAGGTTACTTTCGCTCTTCAGGTTATTTTGCTTTACAACCATACCTTAAAAACTTAAAAGAAATTAAAATATTAGTCGGTATCAATGTTGACCAAATGTTTGCCGAATCGCAACGTAAAGGACTTTTGTATTTTGGTGACGAAGAAAAAACAAAAGAGGAATTTTTGAAATGGTTTATTCAAGATATAAAAGAAGCAAAGTATTCAGAGGAAGTTGAAAAAGGGGTTATGCAATTCGTGAACGACTTAATTGACGGTCGAATTGAAGTAAGAGCACACAATTCGAAAGCAATTCATGCCAAGTTCTATTTGTTTTTGCCTGAAAATCACAGTGAACATTCTGATGGCTGGGTGATTATGGGTTCATCTAATTTAACTGAGGCAGGGCTTGGAATTAAGAAATCACCCAATTATGAATTGAATATTGCACTCAAAGACTATGACGATGTTCAGTTTACCAAAAAAGAGTTTGTTGAATTATGGGAACATTCTACACCTATTCTTCCAGCAGATATTCAACAGTTCAAACAGAAAACACATATTGGGCAGACCTTTACGCCGTATGAGCTCTACATTAAATTTTTAATTGAATATTTTGGCAAAAACATAGACTACGACCCTGATACAGTTGGAGATTTACCAAAGACTTATAAAAAACTTTCTTATCAGATTGACGCCGTAAACCAAGGCTTTCAAATGCTGATGGAACACAATGGATTTTTTTTATCAGATGTGGTAGGTTTAGGGAAAACAGTTATAGCAGCTATGATTGCCAAACGGTTTTTAATAGCCAATGGCTCATTGAATACTAAAATATTAGTTGTCTTTCCGCCAGCATTGGAAAAGAACTGGAAAAATACTTTCAGACTTTTCGGTATTGACAGACACACCAAGTTTATCACCAACGGAAGATTGGATAAAATTGTAAACGGTGATGATTTGAACTATTGGGCAAAAGAGGATTACGATTTGATTTTAGTTGATGAAGCACACCGATACAGAAACCATACTTCGCAATCATTCGGGTTACTTCAACGTATTTGCAAAGCTTCAAGAAATGGAGAAGGCTTAGTTGTTGGGAAAAAGAAAAAAGTCATTCTTATTTCTGCTACGCCTCTAAACAACAGACCGCAAGATTTATATTATCAGTTGCTTTTGTTTCAAGATGCAAGACGAAGCACTTTACCGGTAACAAACTTGCAAAGTTTCTTTGGTCCAATCATACGTGAGTTCAGAGAAATTATGCAACTAGACGAACCAAACATTGGACGCATAAGAGAATTGTATTCAATTATTCGTGAAAAAATCATTTCACAAATAACAGTTCGCAGAACAAGGCGAGATTTAAAGAATTATCCAAAGTACATTGAAGATTTAAAATCACAGGGAATAGAGTTCCCTGAAATAGCAGCGCCCAAGCCAAAAATATATGAGTTTGATGCCAAGTTGAGCAAACTATTTTATCATACTGTTTTCTACTTGACAGATGATGATAAAATCCAGTATTACCGCTATCAAGCTATCAAATATTTGAAACCTGAATTAAGAGAAAACTATTATGAACAGGCGATTTTAGTTTCTCAATCTTTGGCAGGTATTATGAAAACTTTAATGGTGAAAAGATTAGAAAGTAGTTTCACTGCTTTTAAATCATCATTAAGGAACCTTACTGCAGCCACAGGCAGAATGATAGAAATGTTTGACAAAGGCAAAGTCTTAATTGCTCCTGACTTGCGTGTGAACGATCTTATGGAAAAAGGTTTCAGCATTGAAGAATTGGAAGTAATGATTTTAGAAATGAGTTCTGAGAATCCACGAAACAATGTTTTCAATATCGATGATTTTGAAAGTGGGTTTATTGACGGCTTGCGAAAAGACCATTTGCTTTTACAAGAATTAGTGAAAGAATGGAGTAAAGTTGAGCAAGACCCCAAACTAGATACTTTTTTAACTACTCTTAAAGACGAGTTACTGAATCAACAAATCAACCCAACAGGAAAATTAGTCGTTTTTACCGAAAGCACAGACACAGCTAATTACTTAACTGAAAAAGTTGAAGCATTTCTGAATACCAAAATACTGAATGTTTCCAGCGACAACCGAAGCAAAATTTTTGAAACAATTCAGGAAAACTTTGATGCTAACTACATTGGAGATAAAAAGAATGATTACAATATCATTATCACAACCGATGTGTTGGCAGAGGGTGTAAACCTGCATCGTTCTAATGTAATTGTGAACTATGACACGCCTTGGAATGCAACCCGTTTAATGCAGCGAATTGGACGTGTAAACAGAATTGGAAGTGTGGCAGGCGTAATTTACAACTACAACTTTTACCCTTCGCAACAAGGAGATGAAGAAATTAGACTTTACAGCAATGCATTGATAAAACTACAAGGTTTTCATACTGCTTTTGGTGAAGACGCACAAATATACACTCACGAAGAAATGTTGGAGCAGTTTGAATTGTTTGATGAAGGATTGCCAGATGATGAAGACAAGCGATTACATTACCTGCGTTACATCCGTGAGTTTAAAGATAACAATCCGAAAGAATTTAAACGCATCAAAGCATTTCCTTTAAAGGCCAGAACAGCAAGAAGCAACAAGTATGCACAAAAGGCAGACACAGATGGTTCAACTGTGGTGTTTCTTAAATCGCTTTACAAAATGGAGTTTTATCAGATCAAGGATAAAACGAAAGTGAATCCATTGACCTTTTTAGAAGCTGCACAAATTTTTGAAGCCCAAACCACTGAGCCGTCTTTTGGATTGCCTGAAAATCATTACGAACATGTTCAGGCTGCTTTGAAATCATTTGACGAAGACTTTTTAGGTGGTACAACTGAAAAGGTAACAACCACCGACAAGGCCGATGCGAATACTAAGCAAGCTTTAAAATTCTTGCGTGACTTCAAAGCCATTACACATCAGGCTATTGTAAAAGAAACCTGCCAAACACTGCAGCCGATTGTTGAAAGCGGAACATACACGCCTTTGGCAAATGAGCTGAAAAAGCTAAGTCAGAAGTTTTTCAGCAAACGAGAAATCACTACTTCACAGGTGGACAATTTGCTGATTGCCTTGGCAAAGAAATACGATGTTTTTACCAGTGACGAAGAAGAAACAAAACTGGAAGAAATTGATACTAACATTGCACCTGAAATTGTGCTATCAGAAACTTTTATTGAATAATGGATAAGAAGACATTACAAAGCATATTATCTAAACCCTTTGTCCTTGCTGACTGGCAAAATTTGTTGACAGATGTTTTTGGCGTAAAGAACTTTCTGCAAAAACCTGCAGAAATTCCTTTGGCAAACACCAAAAAAGCTGAATCTGCCTTTGAGTTGGGTAGTTTTAATACAGCCGATGATAGAATCATTGGTTTGTATTTGGTAAAAGTGAAACCCGAAGTTTGGTTGGAAAGAAACAAAGTTGGGTTAAGAGAATTGCTTCGTTCGGTTTATAAATACGATGTGGATGGAGCTTTAATTGTATTTGAGCAAGCAGACAAATGGAGATTGAGTTTTGTTAGTGAAATCAGAACATTTGATGAAGAAGGCAATATCACTAAAAAAGTAACCGAGCCCAAACGTTACACCTATCTATTGGGTAAGGGCGAAAAAACAAAAACACCCGTTGACAGACTTTTCAGTATTGCAGGTAAGAAACTGTATCTTGAAGAAATCAGAAATGCCTTTAGTGTCGAAGCCCTCAATGAAGAGTTTTATAAAATTGTTGCAAGACACTTTTATCAGTTGGTTGGAGCAACCGAAGGTAAAGGAGCCAAAGCAATTACATACGATAGAGAATTGAATTTGCCTATTGGCAAACCTTCTGACAATGCTTCAAAGAAAATTTACCAAGAATTTGCAGTAAGGCTCATTGGTAGAACGGTATTTTGTTGGTTTCTAAAAGTAAAGAA
Organism: Bacteroidota bacterium; assembly: GCA_963169345.1. GTDB lineage: Bacteria > Bacteroidota > Bacteroidia > NS11-12g > UBA955 > JABMMZ01. The sequence continues at coordinate 11,310 of CAUJCT010000047.1, read as the reverse complement.
ATCTGATGAAGGTATTTCGCTTTTACCTGAGCATCTTTTGAGCAGTGAAGCAGTAAAGAAAAACTCAAACTATTACCATTCTATTTTAGAGAAACTGTTCTTTCAAACCTTGAACACACCAATGACTGAAAGATTGAAGGAGTTGCCTGATGGTTGCGAACAGATTCCTTTTTTAAACGGTGGTTTATTTGAGCCACAGACAGAAGACTATTACAAACCTAATAAGACAACAGGATTTTCAGAACACATCAATACGCTTAAAATCCCTGATGAATGGTTCAAAGATTTTTTTGAAAATCTGGAACAATACAATTTTACCATAGACGAAAACAGCGTAGTTGATATTGAAGTAAGTGTTGACCCGGAAATGTTGGGTAGAATCTTTGAAAATCTATTGGCTGAAATTGACCCTGACAGTGGCGAAACAGCCCGTAAAGCAACGGGTAGTTTTTATACACCAAGGGAAATTGTGGACTACATGGCAACAGAAAGTTTGGTGCTTTATCTACATAACCAAACCAGAATTGACAAGGAACTACTGAAACCCATTTTCAAAATTGACAGCGAGGTTTCATTCTCAAAGTCCGATTCAGAACAATTACTGGAAGCACTAGACCGATTAAAGATACTTGACCCAGCTTGTGGGTCGGGAGCTTTTCCTATGGGTGTACTCCAGAAAATAGTGATGGCTTTGCAGAAGTTAGACCGAGATGCTGAATGGTGGGTAACTAGACAAGTTGCTAAAAACACAGATCCGACTGCTCGTAAAGCAGTTAAGGAAAAGCTATTACAAAATGCTGAGTATGCTAGAAAAATTGGTATTATTCAAAGCACATTGTACGGTGTAGATATTCAGCCTATTGCAGCCGAAATATCAAAATTACGTTGTTTTCTTACTTTAGTGGTTGATGAAAACATAGATGAATCAAAACCTAACAGAGGTGTTGAACCACTACCTAACTTGGAATTCAAGTTTGTAACAGCTGATGCTTTATTAAAATTGCCTGAGGAAAAAGATTTTGGAGGCTTGTTTAATTCAAATGAGGATTTGGAGCAGCTAAAACAAATTCGTTTAGACTATTTGCAAAGCTACGGGGAGCATAAAAATGAACTAAAGGCTGAATTTAAACGCATACAAGAAAAAATTGCTAAGAAACAAATAAGATCACGCGTCACAGATGTTAGCAGTAGAGCCTATTTAATTAGTTCATGGAATCCATTTAGTAATGAGAGAGTTGATTGGTTTGACCCTTCATGGATGTATGGAGTAAATGACTTTGATATTGTAATTGGAAATCCACCATATGTATCAGCCGTTTCTATGGCTAGAAATGACACTCAAAAGCAGCTTTACAGAAAATTATACCCTGAAGCAACTGGTGCTTATGACTTATACGTTCTCTTCTTATTAAAAAGCATTGAACTAACAAAATGTTGTTATACTTGGATTATACCAAATAAATTTCTGATTTCAGAATATGCCAATAAGACAAAGCAAAAACTAATCAATAATGGATTAGAATATTCAGTTGATGTATCGACATTCAATGTATTTAAAACTGCAAGCGTATATCCTATTATAATTTTGGGAGATAACACAAAAAAGGGGAATCCAAATTTTAAAGAACTTTTATTAGATAAATACAGCGACTTAGAACTAGAAAAATTTAAACTTCCTAAAAAATTAAAGGAGCATTCAACAATTAAAGATTTTGGATTAAAGGTCGGCTCTGGTGCAACAGGTTTCGAAGCACAAAAGTTGAAGAAATTCATACAAGAAATAAAAACTAAAAACTCGATACCATTTATTGTAAGTGGAAATATCGACCGCTATGAATTTAGAAATGCAAATGTTCGTTACATGGGCAGTAAATTTGATCAAGCTTTTATTTCCAATAATGGTGAAATAGCAGATTCAAAATGGGAGTTTTGGACAGCACCTAAAATTGTAATTGCTGGTATGACTAAAGAGATTGAAGCAGTATGGGTTAATACTCCACTTGCGTTAGGTGTCGGTGTATATGCTATTTACGACTGGGGTTCCTTTAATCCTAAATACTTATGTGCACTATTAAATAGTCGCTATTCAAGTTATTACCTTATTAATAAATTTAAAGACAAACACCTTGCCGGGGGATATCTTGCTATTAATAAATCAACAATTGAACAACTGCCATTGATACAATGCATTAACGAAGCAGTTTTTTGCAATATAGTAGATTACATTGTGTTTTTAAAAAGTATAGATTTTTCTAACACTATAAATGAATTTGTTTCAAATAGTCATATTGTTCAATCGTTTGAAGAGGTCATTGATGCCTTGGTTTATGAGCTATATTTTGAAGAAGATTTCAAAAAGGTAGGCATTGAGTTTATGAGGTTTGCGCAAAGAGATTTTATAGGAATAGAAGGTAAAAGTGAAAGGGAATCTATGTCGATTATAGAAAAAGCCTATCAAACATTGAGGGGAAAAGACAACGAAATTCGCAATAATCTTAAATTAATGGACATCAAGCTGGCTGATTTAATCATGCCCATTAAAACAGCTAAGTAATGAATAAGATTAAACAGATAAACCTCAAACACTTCAAGTTCTTCTATGGAGAAGTTACCATAGACCTTGAAAGACAAAATGCACTCATTTTCGGAGAAAACGGAAGTGGAAAAAGTAGTTTGTATTGGGCATTGTACACTTTTTTGCAAAGTGTTTTTAAAGACACTCCCCAAAAAGTACAGAAATATTTTCAACATAATCATGATGAAAACTTGCGTAATCGCTTTGCTCCCGATGCAGACGATAGTTACATAAAAATAGTTTTTGAGGATGACCACAAGTCAACCTCTGACAAGCAAATATCCAATTCAACTGTTAACACCAAAACAGGCACACTTATTCGCCAAGCAGTTCAGGGAAGTGAACTAATCAATTACAAGTTGCTTTCTAAAATCCATGATTTTAAGAATCCACAACAAATTGACTTGTTCCCAATTATGAATAAGGAAATACTGCCTTTTATAAATCTCAGAGAAAACCTTATAAGGCATGATGCAGTAGCAGGAACTGCTAATGCTCAAGAGTGGTGGGATTATATCAAACCCGGAATGCAACCGAGAGGAAAAATGCATGAGCAGCCCTATAAAACATTTGTTGCAGCCGTTCATAAATTCAACACAGAGCTACAGTTCTATTTTGATTCTATTGTAGAATCTGTAAATGAATATTTGGATAAATTCAAGCAGCCGTTTACAGTAAGCTTTGAAATTGTGAACTGCTCTTATGATGCATTTGTAGATGGCAGCACCACGCAAAGAAATCACAAGACCATTGCTCCAAATGTTTTTATTCATGCCCATTTCAATCATGCTCACATTCCTACTCATAAACAAAAAATTACTCGTCCGCATACTTTTTTAAATGAAGCAAAGCTAACTGCAATTGCACTTTCAATCCGTTTGTCCATGTTAGGTCAAAAGTTGAGCGGGGTTGTAGCACCCGACACCCCAAAATTCTTGATATTGGACGATGTTTTGATAAGTCTTGACATGAGTAATAGAGAAATTGTTCTCGACATTATTTTACAAGAGTTTACTGAATATCAGTTAATCATTCTTACGCATGATCGTAATTTCTTTGAGCTACTAAGACATAGAATAAAGAAATTTAATCAAACCAACTGGAAGTATATTGAAATGTATGAATGTGAAAAAGACGGTATTCCGCAACCACTTATCAAAACTTCTGAAACCTATCTTGACAAGGCTGAGAAATATTTTCAATTCAAAGAATACGAGATTGCAGGTAATTTCCTAAGGAAAGAAGCTGAGGCATTTTGCAAAGAATTTTTACCCAAAAAGTGGCAATATACAATTGAGTACAACCTACACGACCTAAACGGACTAATCAAGCAACTTATCTCATTTGCAGAAGGGGCTGGGTTAGACAAGCAACTTTTCGAAGATTTAGATAGTCACCGAAAGTTTGTTTTAAATCCAACAAGTCATGACAGCTATGATGTTCCTAAGTTCAACAGTGAAGTGGGCAATTGCTTAGACACATTAAAAGCATTACGGCAAATTCAGAATGAACCATTTTTAAAACGTGGGGAACAAGTTGAGTTTGAATTATCAGACGGTACAGACACTTACAAATTTGAAATAAAGCTTGAGGACGACTTTAGACTTCTGAAAGAACCTGGAAAGGACTCTGTAATCTCAAAAGGAATGGTTAACTATTGGATAACTAAGAACACAGACCCTAAAGGTTCAACTCAACACGGCTTGGAAAACCTTAAAGTATTCTATAACAAAAACTATAATAAGTCAGACAAGACCCAAAACTCTGATTTCTGGGAAGAAATCTTAATTTCTTCAAACGGGCAACTTTTAAGAACTGAAAGGAAGTTTTAAATATGAAAATGAGTAACAAAAAATATCGAGTGGAAAAGTTGAATATTGTTTTTTGCAGGACTTGGCAGACAAAAATTAATAATTATATTTTCAAATGTAAATTATAAATAGTGGACAAAGAAATTAGCCAACCATTAAACGAAGTATTCAATAATCACTTCGAAGAAACATACAAAGACCTATGCTTAGATTTAAAAAGCTCACTATTTGAGCCAAATGGCAAGAAACTGTATGTACGATTAGGTCAATTTAAAAACGACCTTTATGAGAAAATACAATTGTTTTCAGCGAAACGTATTTCATCCAATGGATTAATGCCTGATGCATATACGGAAAATTTGTTCCAAGAATTCAAATACCGAATGGCCGAATATGAAGAGCCAATTATTGATTTCTTTATTTCCGAGCATTTAAATACAATAAAGGAAAAATTTCGAGGTAAAGAGCTGGCGCTTCCTGAAAATATACAACTTGACGAAGTTCAAACGGTTGAATTGATTGCAAAATGGCAGGCTGCTAAACATCTATTAGGGAAGTTGCATCAAGTAAGTGACTCATCGAATCCAGAAGAAATTGTGGAATTTGTGAGTTTTGAAAATCTTAACAGAAAAAGTGATATTTCAGATTTTCAAGATTCAGAGATGCCAATTTCAACAGGAGATACTGATCAAATTAAACGATTTAAAAAAGATTTTACATTAATGCGCCAAATGATTGCATTCAAGTATTTAATCAAACACTTTGAGCATAAAAGCGCTGGTGCTGATATTACTAAATTAGCAGAATTTGCTCGATTTTTAACAGGCAGAGAGCTTGGAGCTGCATCCATTAAAAATACCAATATTTATAAATTTCTAAATTTGCCTTTCAGGAAACTTAACAGTTCACAAATTAGAGACTATGAATTTGTTATCAATTATTTTCAAGACTTAGGAATGAATAAAATTGTTAATGAAATGAAGTCAGAAATCGAAAACTCAAAAAAGAAATCCGAAAATATCGGGTAACCCGACACCTTACCCAACCACCCGTTTTGACCGTCTTTTGCATCGTTAAATAAATTTTATCGATGCACAATTTAGTAATCACCACAAAAGAAGACCTCGAAAATTTAATCCAGGCTTCAGTTCGCAAAGTCTTAAGCGAACAACCCAAACAAGAATTGGTACAACAGGATGCCGAAGACAAATTCCTGAACATTAAAGAAGCTTCTCAATTTTTGAGTCTTGCCGAACAAACCATTTATGGTTACACGTCCAAAGGGCTTATTCCTTTCATCAAAAGAGCAAAGAGAGTATTGTTCCTGAGATCAGACCTCGAAAACTGGCTGATGCAGGGCAGAAAAATGAGTGTTGAAGAGTTAAAGGTTCAATTAATCAAGGAGGGCAAGATATGAGTATAAATTACGGTAATCTTGAACTGGAAGATTTCATTGAAGGTGAAATTGAATTCTTGCACAAACACATTGCCAGCGGAAACGTTAATCCGCAATTGGTAGATATGTTGAATAAAAAGATTTCAGCATTGACTGAAATCAATAATGGGATATACATGTTTAAAAACCCGGATGCTTGGGCTTGGGTAGAACACGAGATGGAAAGACTTGAAAACATGAATTACGCATTAGTAGGTCATCTGATTGAATTCAATGTCGATTATAGTAAATGGAATTGGTCAAAAATAAGAGTGCCTGACGAACTGCTATGATAGAATTTAAACCCATTAAATTGAACGGTGTTAAGCTGATTGAGAAGTCTCAAGTAAAAGCTCTTGAGCCGGTACAAGAAGAAAAATCAGAATTGTTGTTGGTGCGTTCAGCCAACCAATGTTTGCTGGACGCCCATTACAGACCAGTACCCGAAATGTTGTTCGGAGAGCTTTGGCACGAGGAGGAGATCTGCATTCTGTTTGCAGACTCCAATCTCGGCAAATCTATACTGGCAGTTCAGATTGCCGATTCCATCAGCAGCGGCAAGCCTATACCGGGATTTAAACTGAATGCCGAAAAGCAGACCGTTTTATACTTCGACTTCGAAATGAGCGATAAACAGTTTGAAAAACGCTATTCCATCGACTACAAGCTGCATTACATTTTTGACGAGAATTTCAAGCGGATATTGATTAACCCCAATTGCACTGATTTCGAGAATTTCGAGCAGGAGCTTTTTATATCCATCGAAGATGCCATTGCGGGGACAGGTGCAAAAATCCTCATCATCGACAACCTCACTTATCTTAAAACGCAGTCAACCGATACGGCCAAAGAAGCCCTGCCATTGATGAAAGAACTGAAGAAGCTGGCAAGGAAATACGGTTTATCCATACTTGCCCTGGCACATACCCCAAAACGCAGTCACAGCAGCCCTGTAACCATGAACGATCTGGCCGGAAGCAAACAGCTCTCCAATTTCGCCGACAGCATTTTTGCTATAGGACCCAGCTCACAAGACAAATCCCTGCGTTACATCAAGCAGATAAAGGCAAGAGCCACCGAAGTGAAATACGACTCACAGAACGTCTTGCTATGCGAAATAGTGATGGATTACAACCGTCTTCAATTCCAGTTCAGAGACTTTGCCGACGAACGAGAGCACCTCCGACTGCAAAGTGATGGCGAATTAGATGTGCTGGAACAACAGATCATTGAACTTCGTAACACCCAGAATTTGTCTTACGGCAAGATTGCCGAAGCCCTCGGCACTAATAAAATGAAGGTAAAGCGGGTATTAGACCGGAATGGGTATGGTGATGATTCGTAACAGTGTAACGGAGTGTTACACTGTTACGGGTGTTACGTTAATGCTAAATTTTAATATCTTTGAATCTAATTTATTAAATGAAAGATTTATACAAGACTCTGAAAATTGACTCTTCGGCGACAGAGAGTGAAGTGAAGAAAGCTTATAGAGTTTTAGCTGTTAAATATCATCCTGATAAAAATTTTGACGGGGATTCAAATTCGGAAAAATTTATTGAAATTACTGAAGCGTATAATATTTTATTAGATTCGGAAAAAAGAAAAGTGTACGACTTAAAATACAATTTGCATTTTGGTAAGGAAAATGTTTTTAATGACACTAATTCATCAAATACAAATGCAAAATTTGAACATGAACCTTTTAAAAATGTTTTCAACTCTAAAGACAGATCGATAAATGAAACACCTTCTGTAAGCCCAGAGTATGATTTATACGGAAATAGGATTATTGGCTTTCATTTTTTTAAAATTCCTAAGTACATTGGCAAAATAATAGGAGCAAATAGCAATTACAAAAAAGACGAAAAGTTTGAGCCCCAAACAAAGCCTAATTTAGTTAGGATATTTTTCGGCTATTTAATTTCGATTTTGTTGAGTGCGGCAATTATTGTACTTTTTAGACCAAATTATTTTTGGGCATTTGTTTGGGCAGTTTTGCCATTTGCCATTTATTCATTTTATGTCTGGTTAATAACCAGGCCGGAAAATGTAATACGATACAATTATTTTATTGGATTAAATGGTTTTGCAAAATATATATTTCATAATCACCTTGAGAATTTAGTAACAGATTTTGAAATGAATTTTGAAAAGGTTACAGACCTATATGTTTATCAAATGGAACACTATTATGAAAAAAAACTTCAGAACACTGAGTACATATATCTTTTTTTAAACAACAACAATGGAGAAATACCATATGTTGACAAAGGTGTATATTACAAGGAAACAGATATTCAGGGGCAATTTAGTTCTATAAATTTCTGTAGAATGATTGAACATTATTGGACAATATACCTTTTGGACAACATGGAATTCAAATTGCAGCAGGCCGGCTGCTTGTGGTTCACTATCTATGACCATACTTCTAACAAATACTCAAAATACATTAAGTTAGGGATAGGAGAAATAACATTCTTAAAAGAAGATAATAAAGAATTTACTTATAGATTTGACGAAATTAAAACTGTTTACATATCTGATAACAAACTGTTTATCCAACACAGAAACTTTAGCAAACAGTTTTTTTTCATGAAGTCAGGAAATGAGGAAATTATTCCATTGTTAAATTTATGTAATAGACGATTTTTCTATAAAGCATTTGAAATTTTACTTGGGTATAGTTTAGATAAAAAATAAATGTCTTAAAGTTTTTGGCAAGAACAATTATGCGTCGACTCGTTGATGTTTCTCTCTTTAGACGCTGCCAATTTAATTTAAATGTTCAAACTCTTTAAGTATCTCAGATGAAATATTCACATCGATTCTATAAGAAATAGGCATTAGTTTTCTATGTATTTTTTTGTTTTTTTCCTCTTCGGAACGAAAAGATGAGAGTTTTTTATTCATCTCACTTAAATGTAAATCCAATAAATCCCTAAAATTTCTGTCTTTCAATTTAAGGTGCTCCTTAAATGATATTAAAGTGTCTATATCAATTAAAATTAAACTCTTTATTTTCCGTGAATTATATGAACCCCCAAGTTTTCCTTGGACTGCATCAATAAACCAATCATTTAATAGATAATTCAGGGCTGATATATCAAAAATTCTTTCATGTAAAACAATTATTGGGTAAATTTTTAGATTGTCATGGTTCATTTTATCCTTATAGTCGTCAAATTCAAATGATTTAGTGATTATTTTTTCTATATGCGAAATTAATTGACCAATTCCAACAGGCTTCCCATCATGAACAAATAATTTCTTATTCAATTCACTTTTGAATGCATTTAAATCATGGCTTGCTTTTATAGATTTATTTATGAGAATGTCTTTACTCTCAAATAAAAATATATCATTATTGTAACGCAAATAATAATCTGGTTCGTTATCAATCTCTTCTTTAGATTTGCTTAGTTTTTTGAAGTACTTTTTTTGAAATATTTCATCAAGAATTGTTCTAAAAATAAATTTTTCGGAAAATTCAAGATTGTAAAAGGAAAAGAAGTCTCCAAATCTTTTCTTATTTGTTGGGTCTTGCTCAAAATAGTGTTTAAAATTAAATTTTATACCTTTATAAAAGCGATCTACAATAAATAAAAAATCAAAGTACGTATATCTATTATTGCTAATTTTCAAGATTGGGTTTTCTTTAATCTTTTGAAAATCCTCAACTATTTCAACTTTTTCCGATATAAGTGAATTGAAAAAAACAATATCATCTTCTTTTTCAACAATAATTTCATTTCCTGCTTTTAATTTAATTTCAATAAATAAAATCATTAAAAAATCTTTTACTTTTTTAATAAAATCTACTTCATTTTTGAATTTAAATTGATTGATTAGATGCGGGATAAATTCAGGTAAATGTATATTTATGAAATAAAATAGTTTTTGAAATTTAACTAGAGTTGTATAAATATATTTCAATAAATCATTATTGCTCCTATTTATTTCGGTGTCAGCAACAACAAATTGATTTAAGATTAAAAAATTTGCTATTCTATTAATATCTGAATCGGATTTAACAATTTGATTTACGCCAATATTTTCCTTTGCATCAATTTGTTCATTTACTGCAAGAATTGATTTAAAAATAGAAATTTCAAACAGATCTTTATCCTTGTTTTTTGAGGTGAATTTGTCTTTATTCGATAGAATAAGCTCAATTAATATTAAAAATCCCAAATCACTTAAGATTTCAATTCTATCGCTTCTTAACTTTGAATAAAGTTTTCTTACATTGTTATTTATATTACTTTGAACTTTCTTATCTGAGAAGAAGTTATTATAATTTAAAGTGTTATTATGCTTTAGACTTATAAATTTATATAAATCTTCTAATGAGGTATCTATAATATAATCTAAAGGGTCACTGGTTGTGGAATTATATAAATCAGAGTATTTAAGTAGATATATAGTGTCGATCATTAATTTGAGAAGTGGACGCTAAAGCAAATGTAAGAAATTATTATTTTATCTAAAAATGTTTAAACCATGTTTAAACCGAATCCAAAAAAGAAGGCTTTCAGTTTCCTGAAAGCCTTGTGAGAGTAAGGTGGAGAATATCGGAGTCGAACCGATGACCTTTTGCATGCCATGCAAACGCTCTAGCCAGCTGAGCTAATCCCCCATGGAATTTTATTTAAGAACTAATTAGAAGGACTGTCGAACCGGTGACCTTCCCGCATGTAACTGCGGGACGCTCTAGCCAGCTGAGCACTGACGAAACTTCGTTTGTCAGTATCCCGACTTAGCGTCGGTGACTAATCCCCCATTTTTTTCAGAACTTCCCCTAAAAGGGATGCAAATTTACGTTTTTTTTTATTTTTAACAAGTTAAATTAAACTGGAATTTAGAATGTGATTTTTAAGCTTAAATATGTCTGCGTATAAACCTAATAGAAAATAAAGCAAATTTGATTTTTTATTCTTTAATTAATTATTTTATACTCTATTAACTCCCAGGAATAATTACATGATACAACTTGCTTTTTAATAAGTCCAACATTTTTCGCCCAAAAAAAGATTGTATGAGGAAAATTGCAACCTGAATTCAAATTTCCGCCATCTCCAATATTATCACTATCAACATCAAATTTTACAATATTATTATATGATTTACTCTGCAAAATCATTGTACTATCCACCCCAATGATTTGTGTCCGAGACGTGCCATTTATTGTGAATTCCTTTTTGTCAAATTGATAATAAATTGGAGTAATCATTCCCGTTCCTTCACTATACGATCTTTCAAGATTAAATGAGGCGAAATTACTAAGCGGAGTAGCATTCGCATCGTATCCTCCCACTTTATCGAAAAATGTCCATTTATTAAAGGAACTGCTGATATTTCTCTGTAGCACATCATACTTAATGGTTATGTGTTTGCTGTAGTTGTAAACTCCCTTACTAATAGCCGAATCAAAATAAAATCCGGTACAAATTTGCGTATCCAAATCGCCAGTCTTTGTGTTTTTATAT
>CAUJCT010000046.1 GCA_963169345.1 Bacteroidota bacterium | reverse complement strand
CTTACAAATGACGGTATCATTGCCCGCCCAGGCCTTATCTTTAGAATAGATCAGCAGGCGCAGAGTATCCACCTTGTAGTAGCTTTGAACTGCAGGAGCCGTAGAGATGATGCGGATGCGGTATTTGTTGGATGAAGCTATGCTTAACGATGGCAGTAGTCCGGTTACAATACTGTCCTGATTGGATTTAACTCTGCCGAGTTCATGGTGTTGACCCGTAAAGTTACCCTGTTCGTCGCTCAGCTCGGCGATGAAATAGTTAGAAGTATCAAAGTCACCTATCTTTTTAAACGGCACTTTGATGCTATCACCGGCGCAGTATGGGCCTTTGCCGACCGCTCCCCGGATGATGGCGTTGTCGGAGAGTTTGGTGAGGAAAGCGTCATCAAAAGCAAAAATATTATTATATTTCTTAGACGTTTTTTTATAAGCACCTAAATTAATTATCCCTCTGTATCTACCTGAAAGATATACACCTTTATGAGGTAGCGCATCCATTGAAATCACAGTGCCAGTCTGTGTTCCAGCACTTGTTGCCCATAAAACATTTCCAATCAAATCGAGTTTAATAATTAGAATATCCATACTTGGAACTCCACCGTTACTGATGAATGGAGTTAAGTTTGAATCTCCAATCTTTATCTTATTACTAATACTTCCTGACCAATATAAAAATTCATTAACACAAACACTAGCATATAATGAACCAACTGGATAATTTGGTAATGATTGATCGACTTCAGGAATGATGAACCAATCTTCAGCTTCATTTAAGGTTGTCTTACAGATAAAGAATGTGCGAATATTGTTTTGTAATCCACTTTTAATAAATTTTCTCTTCCATAATATTGAATCAGAAAAAGTCCCAGTAATATAAATATTTGAATCTGAAATTGCCAAGGCAGTCAAATCGCTGCCTAACTCAATTCTCTTTGTGTAGTAACCTAAAGAATCAATTAATATATAGATACCACCTTGTCTAAGCGTATCATGCCCTATAGTTTGTATTGTATTTGTTGAAGATGAATTAACGTTTCCTGCAAAATAAATTGATTTCTTATCAGTAACTTTTTGATCATTTATAGTGATATTATGTCCGTTAACATTGTTATACAAATAATTTACTCTTGTCAAATTGCCGGTTAAACCATTCAACGCTCCATAAACGATAGTGTAATTTTTCAATCCAGATTGAACTTTACTTAAGTTAAAATAATGACTGCCAAACTTTACAAAACCACCTGTATAACATGAAAAATACAATAAAGAATCCTTTATAGAAATTTTTGTACCTAATGTTGAATCATTCCCGTATTGGCATACCCAATTGACATTAAAACTTTGATCCAATTTCATCACAATCATCGATCCATTCCTAGAAAATAATCTACTATTACCAATAATGACTGAATCTTTAAAATCAGCAATAAAATAAGTATTTGAATTACTATCTATACAGAAATCTTTAATTGTTAGTCCATCAAAAGACTCAACATCTAAAAACTTTCCTTCATCATTGCACTTAAGTATAAACCCTCTGTTGAAATTCTTTTTAACAAATGGCAAGATAAATTTAATAGAATCAAAATTCAAAGTATCATCTAAGTTATCAATTGCCGAAGAATGATTCAAAATAGAAATTACTTCACCATTGTAACTTTTCTTTATCCCATTTGAATATTCAAATTGATTATTACCATTACTTCTAAGCCATTCAAAATCTTGAGATTTTAATAAAAATCCAGACATTAACATTAGAAGAAATATAAACCTTTGAATGAACATCTATGTAAAATTAGTGATTTGAAGTGCAAATTCCAAATCACTAATAAATTATATTAACTATGGGAAAAGTGTTATGGATAATGTTAATATCCGACCTCCAGTACCACAAATTGTTCCTCCAGGTCCTAATGTTGTTGTCCAGAATTTCCCAAACCCACAATCTGTAGATGAACATGTTCCGTTTGTACCATCGCAATTAACCTGAGGACCAATATTCATAAATACAGTATATGAATTTGAACCTTCAAATATTAGAAAAGAGGCTGGTATTCCAGTGATGCAAATCGCTGCTCCGCAGCAACTTGTTGACATACCCAAAACATTATTACTCGCATCTAGTACTTTGACTGAATCTACACACCCTGTCAAGTCTACCCATGTCCAATCAACTGTTTGAGATTTACTATATTGACTAATAAATAATGTTATAAATAAAAAGAATAATTTTTTCATGATTTTAAAATTTAAAAATGTTTTGAAACTGTTAACGAATGGTCAATACCAATCTTTCCATTTGTGTAATAGAATAAAAAGTAGATTGTAGAATGCACTGCCAGTGCTTCATCTAACCTGAATCAGGCTAAATGCTATAGCAATTTGAAAATTTAGTTGTTTTCTTCATAGATGGTGAATAATTGTTGTTTTTTAGTTTTTGCCTACTCTATACGATTTTCGGCTTCCTCGGTCTTAGTTCCGGATTGACATACAAAGGTTATTTTTTTTTTTTTTGAACTATACAAGCATCTGTAAAACTTTTGTGACAACCAGGGTCAATGATAGATTAGAATGCTGGAAATCAAATAGAAAGATTTTTTACCAAAGTTTTACTAAAAGCTTATAGAATACTAAATAACCCTATTCCAGGATTTGATGATCAACATTTTTCACCAATTATTACTAGACAATTTTAACATAAAAAAAGCCGTATGGTTTTACGATACGGCTTTTTTAACAATAAAATAATTTCTATGCGTCGATATTCGCGTATTTAGCGTTCTTTTCAATGAACTCTCTACGAGGTGGCACTTCATCCCCCATTAGCATACTAAAGATATGGTCAGCTTCGGCAGCACTGTCGAGTGTCACTTTTTTAAGTGTACGACGAGCAGGGTCCATGGTTGTTTCCCATAATTGTTCGAAATTCATTTCACCCAAACCTTTATAACGTTGAACATTAACTGTTTCAGGGTTACTTCCTTTGGCTATTTCGAGAACAGCTTGTTCGCGTTGTTCCTCTGACCAGCAATATTTGCTTACATTGCCTTTTTTAACCAGATAAAGAGGAGGTGTTGCAATATAGACATATCCACTTTCTATCAATTTTTTCATATAGCGATAGAAAAGTGTCAGAATAAGCGTTCGAATGTGAGAGCCGTCAACGTCCGCATCCGTCATAATGATAATTTTGTGGTAGCGGAGTTTTTCGATATTTAGTTCTTTATCGTCAGCTTCAGTTCCAATTTTGACACCAAGGGCAGTGAACATATTTCTAATTTCTTCGTTTTCGTAGATTTTATGTTCCATTGCTTTCTCAACGTTCAGAATTTTACCTCTGAGAGGCATTATTGCCTGAAAGTTACGGTCGCGCCCTTGTTTAGCTGTTCCACCTGCTGAGTCACCCTCAACGAGATAAATTTCACATTTTTCAGGGTCGGTACTTGAGCAGTCACTCAATTTACCAGGTAAACCCATACCACTCATCGCACCTTTACGTTGAACCATTTCACGTGCTTTTCTGGCAGCGTGTCTGGCTGTTGCAGCCAATATGACTTTATTAACGATTGATTTCGCTTCTTTAGGATTTTCTTCCAGGAAGTTGCCAAGTATTTCACCTACACAAACATCCACGGCACCCATGACTTCATTGTTTCCCAATTTGGTTTTAGTCTGACCTTCAAACTGAGGTTCCTGAACTTTAACAGAAATAACGCCTGTTAAACCTTCTCTAAAGTCGTCACCACTAATTTCAAATTTAAGATTTTTAAGTAAGCCTTCTTTATCAGCATACGATTTCAGAGTTCTGGTTAAGCCCCTTCTAAAACCGGCCACGTGAGTACCACCTTCGATCGTATTAATGTTATTAACGTAGCTATGAAGATTTTCGCTATAGCCTGAGTTGTACTGGAAAGCGATTTCGATAGGAATTCCTTGTTTTTCGCCTTCAGCATAAATAGGTTCAGCTAAGATAGATTCGCGGGTGCTGTCCAGGTATTTGATGAATTCTTTGAGACCTTCTGAGCTAAAAAATTGCTCTGATCTTGGTTCTACTCCCTCTTCAACTCTAAGGTCAGTCAAAGTCAAATTAATACCCTTGTTCAAATAGGCCAGTTCTCTCAAACGGTTAGCCAGGGTATCGAAGTTGTACTCAGTATTATAAAATATGCTGGCATCAGGTTTAAATTGAATAGTGGTACCAAATAAATCTGTTTCACCAATGACTTTTACATCATATAAAGGCTTACCGCAGGAGTATTCTTGCTGAAAAATCTGACCATCTCTATAAACAGTTGCAATCAATTGAGTAGAAAGAGCATTCACACAACTCACACCAACACCATGGAGACCACCGGAAACTTTATAAGTATCCTTATCAAATTTACCACCGGCGTGCAGGACAGTCATAACGACTTCGAGCGCTGACCTTTGTTCTTTTTCGTGAATACCAGTTGGAATACCACGACCATCATCTATGACTTTGATACTGTTGTCAGGATTGATAAACACTTGAATATTTTTGGCATAACCAGCCAAAGCTTCGTCAATACTGTTATCGACTACTTCGTAAACTAAGTGGTGCAATCCTTTAGGACCGACATCACCGATGTACATAGCAGGTCTTTTTCTAACTGCTTCCAATCCTTCGAGAACCTGGATATTATCCGCCCCGTAATTACTCTTTTCTGTGCTTCCGCTCATAATTCAATATTGCTTACTATTAAGATGTAAAAATACATATAAATATCGGCAAAATCCCCCTAAAAACCTAAATATTTCCACAGTTTTTCTTCAACTTTAAAATTAAAGCCAAAATACAATCGGATAAATACAATTAAATACCATTTTTAAATGACTTTATAAAAGTCAATTAGATTTATCATCTCCCTTATAAAAAGGTATAGGAAGGACTATTTGAGACAACAATTACTTTTTGAGTGCAAAAGCAAAAATTTCCGCTGTCAATTCAGCCATTTTTTTACTTTTTTTATCCAAACCAGGATTGATTTCGGTGATTTCGAAAGCCCCTAATTTTGGATGATTGAGAAAGCTCTTCATAACAGACTCGGCTTCAATCTGACTCAGGCCATTTTCAACCGGGGTTCCGGTACCATCAGCAATTGAAGGGTCCATAGAATCTACATCAAAAGAAACATATAACAGATCGCAATGTTCCAGATGCTTAAGTGCGTGATTGATGGCAAAATAAATACCATGAGCCTTAAAGTCATCTGGTTCAAAAAATCTTACTCCCAAATGGTCTATTAACTTCCATTCTTCTTGTTCGGCATCTCTCAGACCAATAAATACTAAGTCCTGAGCCTGAATTTTAGGCATAATAGCATTTGGACCAATAGATTTAAGTTTATCCCAGGCTTGTTTTTCGGGTTCTGAAATTTGATTGTGGGCTTCACTTTCGTTATCGACACCCAACAAAACAGCTAAAGGCATTCCATGCATATTGCCTGAAGGCGTTGTATAAGGAGAATGTAAATCGGCATGGGCATCAATCCAGATAACACCAATTCTTTTATCAGGATGCGCACATTTGAGTCCGCTTAAACCGCCAATTGCATTGCTGTGATCACCAGAAAAAATCAGAGGCAATTTGCCTTCGTTACGAGCCTGATAAATCAACTCACAAAGTTGAATTGAATTTTCCGTCAACACTTCAATATTCTTGCAAAACGGATGATGACCATTTTCAGTTACAGGCACATTTTCGAGCTCCACTTTATCCTCAAACTCTACTTTCGATTTTTTCAATTGATTTAATAAAGCCATCGGCCCGTCAGCAGCACCTTTTTTCCCTGCGCCTGTATCAAATTTTGCCAATATCAGTCTGACTGCCTTATCTTGAATAATCATAAATTTTGAGTTCTTTTTGAAGAGCCAGTGAACTTCAATATTTCGATTGAATCTAGGCTCTTAATTCTCCTTTAGGAGTGTAAAAAGATTCGCAATTATACAAAATTTCCTCTGCAAGCCCAAATATCAGGCTAATGCATTGATAACCACTACAGAATATAGAGCTGCAGTTTCCGTTCTTAATCTTGCATCACCCAAACTAATGGCTGTAAATTGTTTTTTACCAAAAGTTTCTATTTCATTTTTCGAGAAATCGCCTTCAGGACCAATGAAAACATGAATATCTGTCCCTTTAGCTATAGGTTCAGAGAAAAGTTTACTTAGTTTTTCTTTTGGACCAACTGCACAATGAGCAAATAGTTTTAATCCCGAAACCTCAATTTCGCTGAGCTTTTTTAAATCATTAAGAGTGGGCAAATGAGATTGACCGCTTTGCTTTAAAGCTGAAATAGCAATTCTCTCCATTCTGCTCATATTGACCCTGTGTTTTTCAGAGTGTTCAGTTTCAATGAAGGTAATTGAATCCAAACCAACTTCAACAGCTTTTTCGAGCAGCCATTCCATTCTGTCTGCATTTTTAGTAGGCGCTACATAAAGATGCAAGCGGAAGTTTCTAAGTCCTGAAATTTGAACAGAACCAGTAATAGATAATTCTGTATAATCCTTGCCAATTTTTTCTACAACACAATCGTAGAAAGTCCCTTTACCATCCAGACATTGAATTGTTTCACCTTCTTTGATTCTCAGAACCTTCAGATGGCGTGTTTCCTCATCATTTAGACGAGCTTTTAAAGCATCCTCTATTTGACAAAAGAAGGCAGACATGTTTATTTCTTTCTGTTTTTGTATTCGTTACCGGCTTTAGCCATTTCTTCCAGTCGTTTTTGGAAAGCCGACTTATTGGCAGTACCTGTATTTTTGGTTTTAGCCTCATGGATTTGAGCTTTCAGCTTATTTTCGTCAACAAACTTTCTGATAGCCCATTGCTGAGTGAAAGTTACCACGTTTGACAAGAAATAGTAATAAGTCAGTGCTGCTGCATATTTATTGAAGAAACCCAGGAACAAAATCGGCATGATATAGCTGATGTATTTCATCTGTTCGTTTACACCTGCTGTTAAGTCGTTGTTCATTTTGGTGTAAATCAAAGTAGAGATAGTCATCAGCAAGGTGAACAAACTGACGTGATCGCCATAAATACTGTTAATAATTGGCAATTTTCCGAAAGTCCAGATTGAATCGTAGATTGACAAGTCATCTGCCCACAAAAATGCCTGTTGTCTGAATTCGAAAGCAGAAGGCACGAACTGGAAAACGGCAATGAGAATAGGCATTTGAAGCAACATTGGCAGACAGCCACCAAGAGGATTCACACCGGCTTTTTTGTAAAGAGCCAGATTTTCCAATTGCTGCTGCTGCATATTGTCTTTATACTTTTCCTTAATCTCATCCATTTCCGGTTTCATCAGACGCATTTTAGCGGTTGACTTATAGGATTTGAAAACGAGAGGCAATAAGAGTGTCTTAATAATTAAGGTCAGTAACAGTATGATGATACCATAATTGGAGAGATGCGATTTCAGAAAATTGAAAATTGGGATGATCATGAAACGGTTCATCCAGCCAAAAATGCCCCAGCCGAGAGGGATAATTTTATCCAGCCCAATATTCTGTTCTTTTAAGAGTTCGTATTGATTTGGTCCGAAGAAATAATTGAGTTGAATATTCTGGTCGACACCAGCTTTAACAGGTAATTTTAATTCGGCTCTTAGTCTTTTAACATTTTTAGATGAGATTGGATCAGCTGTTTCAATGATACTGCCTTTTTCGAAAGCTTCTTTAGCCTGAATAGTAGTATTGAAAAACTGCTGTTTAAAGCTCACCCATTCCGTTTTATTTTCGAGAGCTAATTTTTCGTTACTTGTTTCACTGATATAGTCAGCTGATTCGTTTTGGTACTTAAAGTAAAAAGTAGATTTGGTTTTTTCAATTTCCGCTTGTCTTTCCTGCAATCTCAGGTCGTTGTTCCAGAAGAGTTGCATACCTTTTGTGGCATCGAGCTTAGAGGCCATTCCGGAAGTACGGATAGTCTGACTAAGGTTAAATCCACTGTCAGGAAGTGCATACACATACTCTATATAGGCATTTCCATCATGGAGACGGAAAGTTGCTGACTTATCTGACTTTTCGACGATTTCCCAGAAAAATTCGTCCGTTCTTACTTCCAGGTTACCCCCTTTGAAACGGATAAAGTTGTCGAAATTTTTATCATCCATCAACAGAACAGGTTGTCTGCTATCTGTTTTAAATTTAAGGAGTTCAACTTGTCTGATTGCGGCACCTTTATTAGAGATTTTGAGTTTTAGGTCTTTATTAAAAATGGTAATGGCAGATTCAGTACCGACAGCCTGAGAGGAGAAGCCACCATACATACCAGCCAGAGCGTTGCTGTCTTTAAGCATGGCATTTTTAAGACTGTCCAGTTGTCTGGCTTTAATTTCTTTTTCTTTTTCGGCTTTTTGAGAAGCTATGCGATTGACAGTTTCGATAGAGTCTCTGTAGCGCTTTTGAACAGCCAGGTCTTGCTCACTGGGTTTATTTAAATAGAAGTAGGCGACGAGTAGGGCGAATATGAGGCCTAGACCTATATAAGAATTGCGATCCATTATTTGCTGATAAATTTGGGCTGCAAAGGTATTGTTTTAGACTTGAGTCTCCAAATTGATAAAAGACATATAAGAATCATTAAAAATAAATGAATTGATGAAAGATTCGAAATGTCATATTAATATGACCTGAAAATCGGTTTGAAATTAAATTAAGGCTTATCTTTGCGAGATTATTCAACAAATTTTATGAAAAAAATTCTTAGTTATTCAAGTATCCTGTTTGTAGCTTTAACGCTGACATTAGGAGCATGTAAGAAAAAAGACGACTCAACTCCGAGCAACAATTCAACAACTAAAACAGGTGTTGTAACCTGTAAAGTTGGCGGAAATGCTTGGGAATCTAATGCAGCCAATGTACTTGTACCATTTGCTGATACTACATTCCCATCTGTTTCTGCAGAAATTGAAGGTGATACTTTTTCGATGCTGGCATTCAGAACAAAATCAGGTGACTCATCTTTGATTATGATGAACTTGCTTATGAACACCAACAGATTAGGCACTTACACAATGACTGGTTCTGATTACAACGTGTTTTACTTCCCAAGTATAGATCCTTTGGCTTTATTTGCTATTTTGTTTGATTACACTGCTACATCCACTGTAACCATTACCAAATGGGACGCAACAAACAAAAAAGTATCCGGTACATTCAGTACAACTATGACTTCTAGTACAAGCGGACCGACTTACACAGTAAGTGAGGGTTCATTCATTGATATTCCGTATACCCAGTTCTAGTTGATTTATTAAGATATTTGAAAGAGTCACACTTTAATCGGTGTGGCTTTTTTTGTGGGTTGATTGAAGGGAGGTAGATCGCAGTTTGGGGAGGTATATCACAGTTTTGGGAGGTAGATCGCAGAATGAGGAAGGAACACACAGAAAACACAGAAAAGAATGTGACCTTTGACACGGCAATTGGTTTGCTTGCGCAAACGGAATTCGCAGAAGCTAACGTGAGGTAGATCGCAGAACAAGGGCAGAACACGCTGAACACGCAGAAAATGTGTTTTGCCTTTGACGCGGAAGGAGTTTGCTTGCGCAAACTGGAAGGCGCGGAAGCTGGAATGCGGATTAACTTTAAGCTTATCGACAAGCTCTACGACTTAACATATCTACATGAAACAGCCGCCCCTCCGGGACTTTGATTCGTGCTCCATCATGTTTTCTATGAAACCGTCGTCCCTCTGGGACTTTGATTGTGCACAATATTTTAGCTAATCGACAAGCTCTACGACTTAACGACTTAACATTTGTTGAGCGTCGCGATCAGCCTGAGGCTGACAGGTAACGACGACGCCTACGGAAGCTACAAAGATGTTTCGAGACATAAAATAAGAGA
>CAUJCT010000045.1 GCA_963169345.1 Bacteroidota bacterium | reverse complement strand
GTCTCTTGAACCACCGAACTCAACAGCTTCCCAGAAACCATCAGGGAAACGTTTGCCGGTATTGCGGTCGCGTACAAAGCTGTCCAAAGCAAGCAATGGGTTGTTGATACACTGCTTAGGCAATGAAGAGAACTGAATCTCGGGCAAACGCACCACAGTTACAGTAACGGTATCGCAAGTCTGGCAACCTGAAAGAGCATCTTTAAAGCAATACTCAATCTGGTAGTCACCGGTTTTTTCATTTTCACCCTCCATACCCGGATCCATACCAGTAGTAATTGGCACCGTTGGCAATGGGAAGATGATAGCGTTAGGATCCACACCTGAACCTGCAGGAACATCGATACAACGGAAGGTTTGGATACCACCAGTTTTGATAAATGGTTTTACTACAAGTTTATCTAAGGTAATGATACCTGCTCTTTGACAGAAAGTTCCAGGTTTAAGTTCAACAATTGGATTAGGGTTCAGACGAACAGGCTTACACTCGTTGTTGTAGCAACCTTTATAGTCGCGGAACTCATAGCAAATTGTATCTCTAAGACCAGTTTGAGGCACTTTATCATTGGTTATGAAACTTGGGAAATCGTATACATAAGAGTTGACACCAACAGGACCACCGGTTACCCAACTAGGTTTTTTGAATTTCTGGTAGTAACGGATATCCGATTGAGTCTGAGTTTTGTCACCAGAAGAAGCAGTCGCAATCTGGTTTTGAGTCAGGTTAATGGCACCATCTGCATAACAACGAGGTGGCAATCCTTTAAAGGCGAAGGTAGGCAGAGCATTCACAACCAAATGGAAGGTATCTCTGTCTTCACAGGTTCTGCCACCCTGAGTTATTTTTAAGAACATCTCGTAATCGCGCTCAGCCATTGCAGTAATTTTTACTTTAAATGATGAGTCGTTAGCAACGGTTGCTCCGGTATTGAGGTCTTTCCACTGAACCTGTTTGAAATAACCTTTAGGTCTTCTCAAACCAGTCACTTTCAAAGTATCCTGAATACAGATTTCTCTGTCTGGTTTAGCGATGGCTATAACTGTATCGTTAACGAACAGTTCCATGGTATCACTGGTGTTACAACCCAGCTTATCAATTACTTTAGCAATGTATTTACCTGCAATGTTCACAGTGATGGTGCGGGTACTATCGCCGTTTGGCAACCAGTAATAGCGCATGGTATCATCGTTCTGAGCATCCAGAGTAACGTTCTGATAAGTACAGATACGTTGGTCAGGTCCGATATCCACTATTGGATTTGGCTGATATAATACAAAGATGGTATCTCTGTCCACACATTTGTTTTTATCAGTCAGTTGCAACATGATATAAGTATTTTTGGTTGGTTTTACCAATGTATACTTATCCATAGTATCTTTAGGATCGAAAGTATTTACAGGTACTTCCCATCTGTATTTATATTTAGGAATACCATTTTGAACATTAGGTTCCAGAGTTAAACTGTTACCGGCACACACGAAAGTATCTTTTCCGAAAGCCAGTTCAACATCGAGAACCGGAGGAATAACTACTGTGTCTGTGTAGATGGTTGGACAGTTATACTGAGTATTATTAATATAATGTTCGATGATGTACTTACCTCCGCGCTTAAACTTGAAGCTGTCATTTTGCATGTACTTAGAGTAGTAAGGTACACCACTGTTCGTGCTATCACGTATGGTGAACTGATAGACGTAGTTCTTTTTATTCTGATTGATTGAATCAAGAGGAGTGGCTTTAAATTTCAGCCAGCCGCAATCACCCAAGGTATAATTTCTTATTGAACGCGCTTTAGGTTTAACAGTAATATTATAACCTCTGTTAGCAGAAGATGGTCTAGGACAGTTATCATCTTTAGCGGTAGCGGTAAATGTATAAGGGTTAGGACGGGCATCCCCTATTTTGGTTTCCCAGCAGAACTGAGCTTCTTTTTCACGGGCAGTTGGGTCAACTATAGTGAAAGTAGCCTGAGGAATACCATAGTTCCAGGTAAGGGTTACTGTATCCAGACGGGTTTGTTTAGGCAGGAAAGGCTCGTCTTTGGTACCGATAGTGAAGCATATTTTATTACCTTCACAGATAGAGTATTTATTATTACCGGTAAAGTAAGGCGGGTTATTATCAGGACATTGTTTTACAACGATCTGCATATCACGACGGGTAAAACCGATTTTCACCCATTTATTTGAAGAGTCTTTTCTCCACTCAGTAATCTGAATAACGATTACACCAACCTCATCACATTTGGTTGGGGTGAACACGATGTCACCAGTTTCTTTATCGAAGTAGAAACCGCGTGGAGGTTTAGCGTTAGGGAGAGCACGGCAATTTACCACACCAGGGTTTGGCGGGCAATATGGAGTCATCGGAATAGATGAATTGAAGCTTCCGGTATAAGTTTCGTTAGATTGATTGGCATTTAAAGGGTTACCAAGTTCATAAGACAAGCTGTCACCGTCAACAGTTTCACGCACACCATTGTTGTAGATGAAAGGCTGGTTACAGCAAACATAAGCAACCGGAGGAATAGACAACTGAGGAGAAGTGTTACACTTGTTACCGATGTTACAGATGTTAATCATCGCATCGGTGTAGAAGTTACCTGGAGAAATGGTAGTGATAGCACCATTACGACAGCACTGCTCAACTTTAATCATGATTTCACAGCAGCCTGCGTCTTTAAGCGCTTTGAAAGGGCTGGTGTTGAAATCGACAATCGCTTCGAACACGTGCTCCTCAATACCTTCGTTGGAAGTTTGGTTTTGAGGACTGCAAGGTGCGGTACCACCGGTACAGGTTGGAGTGATGTCATTGATTGCCGTTCTGGTGTAATTTACTGAAGTTGAGTTGGTACCATCTTTACAGAAGACTTTGATGTCTGGGCTGTTGAATGGAATACCACGACAGTCACGGTAAATTTTTACTACAAGTTTGTACTTGCCGGGAGAGATACACTCGTAGGCAATGTCACCACCCATCATGTGGGAAGCGTTTGCCTCGTTGTACCCTAGAAAGAGGGCCAGAACAATTAATATACGGTAGAATCTATTCATATGATGTTGATTGCGTTTTTTTAATGATTTACTACAAACTTAATATATCTCTTAGTGTTTAATGTTTGATATTCTAAAAAATACACACCATCTGTAAAATCAAATGGTAATATAATATTTTTATCAGAATCATGCAACTCTAAATTCAAAATTTCACGTCCGTCGGAACTGATAACCCTCATACTTATCGGGTTTTCTTCGACTCCTCTTATCACCAATTTATCCCCCGGTTTTGAAGGATTTGGATACAAGTCGATTTTTTCGACGAATACATACTCATTTTGAGTATTTTTTAACAGGTTTTTAGTATTTAAAGCTCTACTGATGTTTAAACAATTTTGTCCTATTTGTTCAATGTTAAACGAATTTTCTTCAACAATGAAAAATGCCACTTCAAAACTAGAAACAGCTCCGGCTTTTAATTCTATGGAATCGAAATTCAATAATCCGTAGCGCTTACCTGGCTGGTATCTGTCGTTGTCATTCCACATCTGACCACCCTGAGAAGCGTCGGTATTGTATGGGTAAATAAATGAAGTCGCATTTCCACTGGCATCTACTCCATTGCCACCATATACCATGCGATTGCCATTTTTCCAGCAACCTTTCATTAATCTTACGAAATGGCTGTCCACCACAGGTCTTCCGTTTACCGGATCGCCGGTATTCTCGAAATAAATAGTGGATGAAAGTCTGCCATTTAAAGCCATACAACCGAAAGACACCAGTTTTCCGGAAAACGTTGCTTCACTCGTATCATTAATTACAAACAGTGTTTTATTGGGTACGTCGGTGCCTAAATATTCGTTGTCATTCTGACCGATTCCGAAGTTCAAAGCGACTGAGAATCTGAAGTTTTTATAATTGATATTGGATCTGTTAAAGACAATATACCTGACCATTACACAATTTTTTAGAGCAGTATCTGCAGAGCTGAATCCCATAGTGCTTGTATGTAACTCAACTCCCAATGGCAATGAACCACTGAAAGTATGAGCTGCTGCCCGGTCATTGGATATTGCCAGTACTTCTGAACTTGAACGGATATAAGGATAATCTCCGTTTAATGGTTCATATTTCTGGTCATTGATTTCATTGTCCACAAAAGGTGCCAGTACTTTAGCGTAACCAGCGGGACCGCTTCCCGGCCAATTGCTTATGAAAGGATGTGGTACATAAGAAGATGTCTGGTAGTTGGCCAAATGAGCACTGACAATGGGTGCTGACATTGGATATACTTTGTTCCAGGACAATGTATCTGCAGCTTGCTGATTGGCCAGACTCAATGGGCCGGGCCAGATATCATGGCGAAAACCAGTGATATCATGACAGGCAACTCTGATATTTCCCAGACTGTCACTGGCAGACATCCAGACGCCGATTCTGTCAGCGAAATTCAATCCGCCTGAGTTTCTTATGGCTGCTGATGATGCGCTGTCGGTAAACATCCCATTAGAAGATAAACGTACTCTGATGTTGTTAGACTGCAAATCACTCGCAACTGGCTGAGCCATTAACGCGTAGCGCAAAAGGAGTGATATGAGCAACAACAGAATTCTCAAAATACTGTGTATCGGAGTCCTAATCCAAAATTGAAGTTCAAAATGCTTTCGTTGACAACATGTCCGGTGTGCTTAGCTTTCAGGTTCATATACTGAACACCAGGTTCAAGTATCAGTCTGAATTTATTGGACAGTTTAAATGCACTCATTAAACTCAGTGAGCTGCCCAGATTAACAGAGCGTTTTGCCAAAGAGAACGGATTTGCCTGATGAGTTTCATTGTTGATATAGAAACCATTGGCGCTTCTCAGGTAATTGATATCCATAGCAGCGTTGACTGCAAAATCAAATTTGCCAAATCCAAAGTTATAACTCATACCCAAAGGCATGCGGAACAAAGAGTAGCTATTGGTATGATCTACCTTCTGAGTCATTTGATTTTTAATATTCTGAGTATCATAAGTCACTACTTGTATAACGCCTCTGATAGGATCATTGATATAGCGGACATTTGTTTTGATGACCTGATTAGAGGTTTCGTAAGGCAGTTGACCTTTGTAGCGGGTATTCTGATTGTTTTGATACAAGCCACCGAAAACACTGAGAGATGCATTTAATGGCACACTCACTCTCACACCAAACTGAGAGGTCATTCCAATAGAATTAACCTGATTGTACTGAGCGGCATTGGCTTGAGTAGCTTTAAAAGTACTCATACCCGGCACATACATCAGGTCGATAAAGACAGGTTTTTTGTTTTTCTTTGGTGTTTCGTTATTCAGAGCCAGTTGCGGAGCACTGCCAAAATCAGGAGATTCGAAGTTATGAGTAAATTTCTGAATTCTTGAAGTGGAAGAATTTCTGATGTCAGCATTTTGAACAGCAGATGGGTCTACCGCGTGATAAACGTATACATGGCTATTGCCTTTGTGTTGTTCGCGGTCGATAACAGGGCGATTCTGAGCATCTACATTAAAATAGGAATTCAGATCGAAATCGCCATTGAAATCCTTGTTTGTTTTATTAGCTTGTTGAGTGTTAGAATGGGCAGCGGGACGAGCAATCTGAGACGCGTTGGTGTTCGAATTTGAATGTACCTGATTACCAGAGGCAGCAACAGATGGTTTCACCGATTGCGATCTTAGTTTTTTGTCAGGGGCATTGGTATTTCCAGATTGTTTTTCAGAATTAATCACATCAGACTCTGAGTTGGAATTTGTAGTATTCAATTCAGAAGACTGAGCAGATTGATCGGGTAAAACACTGGCAATTTCGTTATTAGTCTGTTGACCGCTTTGTCCGTTAAAGAACCACACACCTGCGGTAACAGCTAACACTGCAGCGGCGAGCATCCAACCTGCTTTACCGAAACCGGTAGCTGGTCGCGACTTAGCTGCGCGTTTTTCAAAGATAGTGTCCAGCAAACCATCACTTGGAGTAGACTCCGCACCATTCAATTTTTCTCTGATTTGCTTTTCAAAAGAATTATTAATCATAAATTTATCTTTTCTAGTTTAACTAACTGTTGTTGTAAATATTTTTTTGCCTTGGCATACTGGCTTCTTGAGCTTGCCTCTTCAATTCCGAGGTTGGCAGCAATTTCCTTATGACTCAGCCCTTCTATTGCGTACATATTGAATACGTATCTATATCCGGATGGCATTTGACTGACTAGATTGAGAATATCTTTTTCAGACATTTTATCAATGATAGATCTGTCGTGTTGCAGAAAATCATCTGCTTCATTGCCAAGTTCTTCAAACCTTACTTTATTAGAACGTATTTTATTAATCGAGGTGTTGACCATTATTCGTCGTATCCAGCCTTCGAGAGAACCTTCTCTTTTAAACTTTCCAATATTGTCAAACACTTTGATAAATCCTTCCTGCAGCATGTCTTCTGCTTCCATTCTGTTTCCTGCATATCTAAGACAAACTGCCATCATTTTACCTGAGAATCGCAAATACAATTCCTTCTGACACTCTCTGTCCTCTTTTACGCATCCTTTTATAAGGTCTTCCTCGGTCATTTGATATTGTATATTGTACCACAATTTACTCAATTTCCTTCAAGACACCAAATTTTCACAAAACGTGGCTTTGAATTTGAATTTTTTTGATTAATCGTGGGTTATAATTGCAAATTATAAACATATTAATCTGTTTGTCAGCTAATTAGATTGTTAAAATGATTAACCGACATTTTGAATAACACATTACAAAGGTAAATTAAGTCTATTGTTAATTCTTCTTTAAGAATTTAAGATTCTTGTGTATTTATTTTGCCTGCTCGTGCCGCAGGCCTGGTACTTATTTTTTTTAAGTTTTTTAAAAAATCAATGATATGAATTGAATTGCTTAAATTGTATTTCGTGTTTGTCAAAGTTTTTCTTCCCTACCCTCTTATAAATTGTTGAAAATCTAATGAGCGTCAAAAAAGAAATCTGTTGTTCTCACATTAATATTGCGGTATGGCTTATGCCCTTCGTATCCCTTGTGTTACTGCACATTTTTTCCCTCAAACAGCGGAAAACATGCTTAAACTTTGCCGTCTGGCAGGTATAGAAGCTCGTTTACCTGAATCTGCTACCTGTTGCGGACTGCCATATTTTGAAAAAGGTGAATTAAAAACTGCAAAAAGCATAGGTGAATACAATCTGACTGTTGCCGGAAATGATGATCAGGTTTGCCTGGATGTCAAATGCAAACATACTTTTGAGTTTCATTATCCAAAAATATTCAATAACACTGTTTCTCACAACGCCACTTTGCAGATGGTCAAACAAATTAAAGGTATAGATTTTATTTTGGACAAACTGAATATTGACAAAATAAAAAACATCCAGGGTAATTACTTTTTCATTAAAGAATGTTGTCAGACCGGCAACGGATTTGACTATATCCATACAATGACAAAAGTGAACTGGCAATTGCCTTTTATGCGTTTAACCTGTTGTGGAGCCGGTAGTTCGATGCCACATGCAGACAAATCTTTGTCCGATAAAATGGCTCTTGCCTTAATTGATGAATTCACCGCTTCCGGTGCTTCCGCAATGGTTTTTGAAGACGACATTTGTCGAAAGCACGTCGAAAACGTTGCCAGTTCAAGACAAATTACCATTCAAACTTTTCATATTATAGATATTATCGCCAATGCACTATGAGTCAGCCAGAATTTAAAACCATCAACACATCCGATTTAAGACATTTCACTGAATCTGTTTTTAAATCGATTGGCTGTTCTGAAGTTGATGCAAAGCTGGCTGCTGATGTCCTTATTAAAGCTGATTTAAGAGGCATAGATTCACATGGTGTCGCTCGATTGTCGGGCTATATCCGGTTATTTGAAGCCGGACGTATCAATCCAAAACCTAACATTCAGGTTGTAAGAGAAAAACACTCAGTCTTTACAATGGATGGTGATGCCGGTTTAGGTTTAGTAGTGGCGCCACGCACTATGGAAATGGTTATTGAGAAAACTGGACAATATGGTTCATCCAATGCAGCTATTGGCAATAGTAATCATTTCGGAATTGCAGCCTATCACGCCATGATGGCTTTGGAATATGGATATATAGGTATGGCCATGACCAATGCCAGTCCCTTGGTAGCTCCTACATACAGCAAAGAGCGCATGCTAGGTACCAATCCAATTTGTTACGCCATACCGGCTGGTGAAGAGCCTGCCTTTGTAGTTGATATGGCCAGCTCTGCGGCAGCCAACGGCAAACTCGAAATAGCAGAAAGAAAAAACAAACCTGTACCTTTTGGCTGGTTAGAAAACAAAGAAGGAGCACCAACAGATAATCCTGCAGATTTAAAAGCCGGTGGTCATTTGCTTCCATTGGGCAGCGATTTCGACCATGGCAGTCACAAAGGTTACGGACTGGGCGCCTTAGTTGATATATTAAGTGGTGTACTTTCAGGCGCCAATTACGGACCTTGGGTACCTCCATTTGTTGCCTTTCTTCCGGTTATGCCTGACTTACCCGGCAAAGGTCTGGGCCATTTTTTAGGTGCCATGGATACCGATGGCTTTATGGATAAAGAGACATTTGGCAAGCGCATGGACCACTGGATAAGACGATTTAAAAATGCGCAGGCTGTCGACTCAGATAAAAAAGTCATTGTACACGGAGAACCTGAATTCGAATTGTACAATCACAGAATACAAAGCGGCATACCAATCATCGACAAAGTGTGTACCGACCTAAGACTACTTGCCGAAAAACATCAACTCGAACATCCTTTTTAATTCAATACCATTACCATGAAATATTCAAAATTTCTCATCCTTTCAGCAATGGCTCTTTCAGGGTTTAATTGCAGCAATCAGGCAGCTAAACAGACTGCTGAAAAAGGTTACGAAGCCAAACCAGTTTTTAAACTGTATGATGACCCAAATCGTTTTGCTGACATAGAAATCATTCGTTATGATGTGCCCGGGTTTGATCAACTGACATTGAACCAGAAATTACTGGTCTACTATTTAAGTGAAGCGGCACAATGTGGAAGAGACATCATTTATGATCAGAACAATAAGCACAATTTGCGTTTGCGTAAAACACTTGAAGAACTTTATGTGAACTATGAAGGCGATAAAAGGGCTGATGATTTCAAATATTTTGAAGTCTATCTGAAGCGTTTCTGGATGAATAACGGCATACATCATCACTATGCTGAAAGCAAGATAATGCCCGAATTTTCAACTAAATTTCTTGATCAGTTAATAGCCAAATCACCAAAAGCTCAATTGCCTTTGTTTGAAGACAAAGACATCGCAAAATTTAAAAACTGGTTAACTGAGTTGCTGTTCAATCCTGAAGTTGAAAGCAAAAGAGTTAACAAGGCTGAAGGTGTTGATCATGTGAAAGCTTCTGCCAATAATTTTTACGAAAACTTAACAAAAAAGGAAGCAGAAGATTTTTACGCACCACAAAAAGCCAGCGACACTGTGCATCCTATAAGCTTTGGTTTGAATTCAAAACTCATTAAGGAGAATGGCAACATATTGGAGAAAACCTGGAAAGTTGGTGGTATGTATGATGCTTCTATCACTCAAATAGTGAGCTGGCTTGAAAAAGCTATGGGCGTTGCAGAAACTCCTGAGCAAAAGACTTCAATCGGATTGCTTATTGAATTTTACAAAACCGGTGATTTAAAGAAATGGGATGAATACAATATTGCCTGGGTAAAAGATGTCAACTCAAGTATTGATTTCATCAACGGATTTATTGAAGTTTACCACGATGCAATCGGTATGAGAGCCAATTTTGAAAGTGCTGTTGAAATCAACGATATGGAGGCAAGCAAGCGCATGACCATACTGGCAAAAAACGCACAATGGTTCGAAGACAATTCACCAATAGATGCTATGTATAAAAAATCTAAAGTTGTTGGTGTAAGTTACAAAGTGGTCAATGTAGCAATGGAAGCTGGCGACCTTGCTCCTTCTACAGCTATCGGCATCAATCTGCCAAATGCTGAATGGATAAGAGAAGTGCATGGTTCCAAATCTGTAAGTTTGGGTAATATAGTCAATGCTTACAACAAAGCCAATTCAGGTGGTATGCTGGCAGAATTTTGCTGGGACACGATTCAACTGAACAGAAGTAAACAATACGGTGAGTTAGCTGCTAAACTGCATACTGCATTGCACGAAGTGATAGGACATGCCAGTGGCAAAATGAACAAAGGTGTTACCAAAGATGATTTAAGCACTTATGGTTCTACACTCGAAGAAGCCAGGGCAGATTTGGTTGCTCTATATTACATCATGGATAAAAAAATGGTGGATATAGGTGTTATTCCCAGTCTTGAAGTTGGAAAAGCTGAATACGATGATTATATCCGCAATGGTTTAATGGTGCAATTACGAAGATTACAACCAGGTGAGAACATTGAAGAAGACCACATGCGCAACAGACAAATGATTGCAAAGTGGGTGTTTGAAGCTGGTAAGAAAGAGAATGTCATTGAGAAAAAAACCAGAGATGGAAAGACCTTTTTCGTCATCAACGATTATGAAAAACTGAGAGTATTATTTGGTCAATTGCTCAACAAAATTCAGACAATCAAATCTACCGGAAATTTAAAAGAAGGTCAAAATCTGGTTGAAACCTATGGTGTAAAAGTTGACAAAAACCTGCACACTGAAGTATTGAAGCGCACCAAAGCCTTAGACATTGCTGCCTACAGAGGTTTTATTCAACCACAAATTGTACCGGTTATGCAAAACGGACAGATTGTAGATGTGAAAATTACATTTACCGAATCTTACGTTGATCAAATGCTGAGACTTTCAAAACAGTATGGTTTCTTGCCATTTGAGAACTAATAATTTATTAATTGTTTGGAAATCAAATTTTTTCAGATAGATTTGTTCAAATAAATTTAAAAAATATGATTAAAAGCATTGGAAGTTTCTTAGCAATCATCGGTATTGCAGCCATTATTTTCGGTTTCCTCGACAGAGTTCCAACTATCCTTGCCTGGATATACAACTGGGGTGATGGAGCAGCCTGGGGAATTAAAATTGGGTTGACCGTTATAGGCGCTGTCATGTGGTTTATGGGTAAAGAAAGAGTAGTTGAAGAACCAACTTCCACTGCAACAGTTGAAGAAGAAAAAGCAGAATAATAAGCTTAATCAAATATTTAAAAGTCCGGACCAAGATCCGGACTTTTTTTATGTCAAACTTTTAATTTTCTTGCGTTCAATCTGATTTACTTCACAACTACAAGTTTCAGAATTGTTGAATACTTCACTCCGGTAATACGCACTGTATATTGCCCTGCTGCCCAGGTTTGGGTATCAATATCATGAGAAACTGTATTGGCTTGAATGTTTGCTGAATGTACAAGACGTCCATTGATATCATATACTTCTATCACCGCGTCTTCAAGCTTATCTGTTAACCTGAATACAGTACATTTTGATTCACTCGGATTGGGTTTTATTGAAAAATATGGATCCACTTCGCCAGGCTTTATACCCAAACTCTTGTCGCGCATGGCTGGGACATAGTCGCCTTTTTTAACATGCTTCAAAACAATCTTACCGGTCTTATCGTTTTTGTTTCCGGCTACAAGCTGGAAGTCGGTCCATTCTCTCCAGTAATCACCCGGGAAAGCTCTGTATAAAACTGTTAAACTATCTTCTGTTTTGAATATCAGAGTATGATCCAGATAGCCTGCATTGCTGGAAGTAGAACCCTGTCTGCCGTCATAAGTCATCTCCATATCCATATCAAGCGAATCCGACCAGACACCATCCAGAGTGATGTATCTGTAATTGCTCATTTTAGGATAACCGATGACAAATTTTTCAGGTCCCACCCAGTGGTGTTCCACTCTTATCAATGATGAATCCTTGCTTTTATTGACAGTCAGTTTACACAAAGTTTCAGGTAAATCGAATGAACCCGAATTGCCTACAGTTATTACTCTGTCAGTAATCGCATCACTTAGGATTCCTCTGTAATCAAGACAAACAAAAACAGGTTTAAAGGGCAATACAAACTCAAATGAATCGACAACATTGTTGACAATTATGACACTATCCTTAAATGTCCATCTGTCCTTAAAGAATCTGATTTCAACAGGCAAATTCTGATATGGGGTAGTTTTAAATCTTGGCTTTTGTTCAGTATAGACTTTCAATTTAAAGGGGCCATTTCCGGAATGAATCTGTTTGCTTAAAACAATGTGAGGAAATCCGATATCCAGCACAAAATGGTTAAAGAAACTTTCTGCAAGCGCATTACCTCCATGGTCTCTGAAGAAATTTCTCATATCAACAGATGAGGCATTTTTCAATCTGTAATGTTGCTGATATTGCTTGCATAAGCTAAAGAAAAGAGAATCGCCCAGAACACCGCGCAATGAATGCACCACGTCTGCTCCTTTCTTATACACATGAGTTCCATAAGTGACGGTCTCCGGAATATTAGTCAGGGAATAAACTTTTCCATCAATGATATGAGCATATCTGAGTACATAAAAATGATTTTCCAGAACAGAGGCATCATAAGCTGCACGACCTCTTAATTTTTCTGTAAAGAAATGTTCGCAATAGCTTGCCCAGCCTTCATTGAGCCACATATCACCTGCATTATCACAAGTGACTAAATTCCCCCACCAGTGGTGAGACAATTCATGCGCCATCAGTTTCTCATAACTGGCAGTGCCATCAGCATATACATTTGGGTAAGTAATATTACCAGCATGTTCCATGGCACCTGAAGAGAAAGGCACTAAATTATAGCCTACTTTCGAATAAGGCTGAGGGCCGAAAGCCTCTTCGAAAAAACGAATGGCATCAGGCAAATTAACAAACGCCCCTTTTACTCTTAGAGAATCTGAGGCTTTATAAAACACTTCTACAGGGAAACTGGAACTGATGCCCGTGTAATTGCTTTTTAATATCGAGAATTTACTGACCGAAACAGAAGCCAGATAAACACTCATTGGAACCGATTCTAAGTAATGCCAGATTAAACCGTCACCCTGCCTTTTGGTATCCATTAAGACACCATTACAAGCGGCGACATAATTGGTATCCGTTTCAATAAACATCTCATAAGGCGACTTCATCGGAAACTCATCCACACAAGGCATCCAGGCTCTTCCGAAAGTATGAGGATAAACTGCAAAGCCGACACCTAAATTAAATGCATAATCACCAGAGAAATAAAAACCACCCCAGCCACTTGGGTCTGCAGCCGGAGTTCCATGGTAGTAAATTTCGACAGTAAGTGTATCACCTGTGTTGTATGTTTGAGGCAATTGTACCACAACCGATTCGAGTGTATGATTGTGATTTATTTTGTTCTGTTTATGAACAACTGAATCCACCTGAAGTTGCTTTAAATCGAATCTCAGTTGATTGGTATTGACTTTTAGTTTTAGCGTTAATTCGACCTTCCCTTCCAACTGTTTAGCTGAAAAATTTCTGACTTTTAAAAACAGTTTGGTATGCACCATACTAAAAGAATCCACTCTCATGGCCAGAATATTAAAGGAGACAAAGAGCAAGATGCTTAGCAGAGTATTTCTTAAGAGGTTCATGTTTGGTTTGAAAAATTCAAAAATAATATTAATTTTACACCTTTACCACTCAGGAGTCATGAAAAGAACCCTACTATCCGTTCTTGCCTGCATTTCGTTCTCTACTTATGCGCAGATTCAAATCACACAGGCCAACATGCCATCGATTAACGATACATTCCGTTACAGTGTATCCGTTGGCAGTAATCTCGATTTCAAGCAAACCGGAGCCAATTACCATTGGGACTACTCCGCATTGAGTTTGAATACGCAGGATGTATACAAGTTTCAGGCCCTGACGAGTACACCGTATGCTACTCTGGCGTTTACCGGTATGCCTCTGGGCGCTATTGGTTATAAAATTGCTGATAGTCTGGGAGCAGGACAGTTTGCTTTTAAAAATCTATACAATTTCTTCGAAAAGAAATCATCAGGCTGGAGAGCAGTAGGCACAGGATATACTTTGTCTGTATTGCCAATTCCGGCAGGTGGCGTTTACAGCGATGCCGATGAAGTTTATACTTTTCCTCTCAATTACAACGATAAAGATTCTACCACATTTGCAGTGACCACTGTTTTGGGCAATCAATTCGTTCAATTGGGCACATTGAAACAAAAAGGTTACAGATTAAATTTCGTTGAAGGTTGGGGTACTATTACAACACCTTATGGAACCAATATCAATTGTCTTAAAATTAAATCCATCATTTTTGAAATTGACAGTTTAAAAATATCAACTCCTGCATTCAATGTTGGTTTTCCTACTACCAGAGTTGAGTACAAATGGTTAAGTACCACCGAAAAAATTCCGATTTTAGAAGTGCTTGGCACTGAAGTAGGCGGAACATTTACACCAACTCAAATTAGATACAGAGACAATTACCGCACTCAGCAAGGAAACAACAATGGACCAAGAGTGAGCTTTGATGCAGATAAATATATTGGTACAGAAGGTGTGGATACCTTTTATTTCATCAACACAAGCCGACCAAGTATTGGCAATACGTATAAATGGACCTTTACACCTTCCCTCGGCGTAAGATTTATACAAGGCACCAGTTCAAGTTCGGCGCGACCGATTGTGATTTTCGATAGTGCAGGTGTTTACAGTGTTAAACTGGAAGCGACCAATCTGGGAGGAAGCGATGATTCGACAGCCTCTAATATGATTACCATTAACAAGAGCAACAACAACCAAAGCATTGCACATTTGAATGCATCAGGTTTAAGTGTATACCCCAATCCAGTGAGCAATACAATTACTGTTGACGCAAAATTACCCTTCAATACACAGTATTTCATTTTCGATATCAGTGGTCAAATGGTTTTAAGCGGACTCTTAAATGAAAACAAAACAGTGGATTGTTCCACTTTAGCAAAAGGCACCTACATATTCATATTACAAAACACAAATTCAATAGCCTATACTCAAATCATAAAAGAATAATGAAAAAACCTTTACTACTACTCAGTCTTTTGAGTGCTTTGGGATTGTACTCTCAAAACATCAAAGACTCCTCCATTATGATTAATGCCGCTGCCAACTCCAATGAAACCGGCATTATCTTAACCTGGAAAACAACAGATGCTCAATCCTTTCAGATTCAGAGAAAAACTTTAAACACCAATGTTTGGGATAATCCCATCGGCACTGTCAGTGGTTCCACTAATAGTTTTGAAGACACCAGCGCTAAAAAAGGCATCATTTACGAATACAGAATCCTTAAAGTCAAAGGCAATAACATCAGAGCCGTTGGATATGCATCTGCAGGTATGTCCGTTCCATTGACCAACTACAAACGCAATATGCTGATTTTAGTTGATTCCTCCACCTACAATGGCATCGATTCAAGTCTCTGGATGCAGTTGAAATCGGATTATTA
Organism: Bacteroidota bacterium; assembly: GCA_963169345.1. Classification (GTDB taxonomy): domain Bacteria; phylum Bacteroidota; class Bacteroidia; order NS11-12g; family UBA955; genus JABMMZ01. The sequence goes on along the minus strand of CAUJCT010000045.1, from coordinate 20,345 downwards.
CATGGATGGATATGGTGTAGATTTAAAACTCATTTCAGAATATTCAAAACCTCCGGCTATTAAATCTGTCATCAGTGCATGGAATGCAGTTAACAGAAGTTTAAACAATCAGGTCTTATTGATTGGCAGAGTTCCGGTTGCCTATTCAGGTACTATGCTGGCAGCGACTATCGATTTGCCACCTGATGCGCACCCTGACCACGGAGGTGCATGGCCAACTGATTTGTATTACGCAGAAATGGATGGCAGCTGGACAGACAATGCGACTATGACAACTAACGTCACCAGAGATGCCAATAAAAATTTGCCAGGTGATGGAAAATTTGATCCTCATTTTATTCCAAATGATATCGATATCCAGATTGGCCGAATTGATTTCAGAATGTTACCGGCACAAGGTATGACAGACATTGCACTTGTAGAGCAATACTTGAAAAAATTGCACAACTATAAAACAGCAACAGTAAAAGTTACTCAAAGAGCCTTTATTTCCGACAATTTCAGCTACCTTGGTGGTGAAATGCCAATGCGAAGTGGCTGGAACAATGCATCTACCATTGTAGGCATTAACAACATTACCAATACCGGTAACTATTTCGATTCAACCAAAGCTAAAAACTGGTTATGGGCCAATACCATGGGCGGAGGCAGCTTTACCAATTGCAGCGGTGTGGGTAATTCATCTCAGTTCAAAGACAGTATTCAGGCGGTATTCAATGTCAGTTTTGGCAGTTATTTTGGCGATTGGAACACTGGAGATAATTTCTTAAGAAGTTGTCTTGCCAGCAAAGGATTAACATTAACCAATGTTTGGGCACACCGCCCACACTGGTATTTCCACCAGATGGCCATGGGTCAGCAAATAGGACATTCGGTAATTACTTCACAAAACAACGAAACAGATTTTTCTCTGGCTACCGGATATATTGGCAGTTTCAGCGGTTCTTATCTCGACAGAAGAATCAGCATGAATTTGATGGGCGACCCTGCGCTCAGACTCAGATATCTTGCCATGCCGTCTAATTTGGTTGCCAATAAAATCAGCAGCAACACGCAGGTAAGTTTAAGCTGGACAGCCTCAACTGAGCCAGGCATTCTTGGATACAATGTATACCGCACCAATAAAAAAGGCGATATCTATTACGCCATCAATACCAGTCCTGTAACCGGCTTGAGTTTTACAGATACTGACCCATACAATGGCACCAACTATTACATTGTTAAAGCCATAAAAATGGAAACCGGTCCTTGTGGCACATATATGAACAGCAGTTTAGGCATCATGGCAGAGGTAACAGATGTCAATGGTACCAACACCGGTATTGAAACTCCAACAATCAGTCAGTTAAGTATATATCCAAATCCGGCTTCAGGAATGGTCAACATACAAGGCTCAGCCAATGCCCTGGTAAAAATATACGATATCAATGGCAGACTGATGTTCAGCCAGTTCAGCGCAGAAGGCCAGATACAATTGGATGCTTCTTCATGGGCTAAGGGTGTTTATATGGTTAGTTACGCAGCCGGAACAAGCATTGTGAGCGGAAAACTTGTAATTCAATAAAAGGTGCTATTTTTGCGCCACATAAACTTATGATATTAAAAGGAAAAAAAGGCATTATTTTCGGCGCACTGGATAACAAATCCATAGCCTGGAAAGTAGCAGAACTCGCACATGCAGAAGGTGCCGAATTTATTTTAACCAATGCACCGATTGCATTGCGTATGGGAGCCATCAATGAGCTGGCTGAAAAAACCAATTCAGAAGTTATCCCTTGTGATGTGACATTGGAGGAAGACCTCAACAATCTGATAGAAAAGGCTACTGCCAAATTCGGTCAGCTTGATTTTGTACTTCACAGCATAGGTATGAGTTTAAATGTAAGAAAAAAGAATCCATACACCGATTTAAACTACGACTTCATGCATAAGACTTTAGATATTTCTGCTATTTCATTTCACAGACTGATGCAGATTTTAATGAAGAAAGACGCTATGAAAGAATGGGGCAGCATAGTTGCACTGACTTATATAGCAGCACAGCGTGTGTTTCCTGACTACAGCGAAATGGCCGAAGCAAAATCGCTATTGGAAAGTTTTGCAAGAAGTTTTGGTTATCATTTTGGAAAAGCTAAAAAAGTAAGAGTAAATACCATTAGCCAAAGTCCAACCATGACAACTGCCGGCAGCGGTGTTGGTGGTTTTGATGCTTTCTTTACCTATGCTGATAAAATGAGTCCATTGGGTAATGCCAGTGCAGAAGATTGTGCAAAGTATGTAGTATCGCTGTTTAGCGACTATACCAGATACGTCACCATGCAGAATTTGTTTCACGATGGTGGATTCAGTTACACAGGCATCAGCGGCGATATCATGGAGATGGTTGGAAGAGCAGGTAGCGGAGAAACAAGTAAATAACTGATAATCAAGCAATAGAAATACCCTTTCAAAAGAAGGGTATTTTTTTTGTCCGAAAAAATCGACAATTCGTCCTAATTTCAAATAAATACCCAACCCTATTTTGGGGAGGTACGTCATTTGCTATAAGAACATCAACGAAAGGTTCATGTCTTTGACACCAGAAATATCGCTCAACGTCGCCAGCAACAGACAACAGTTGAACTTGCAGGATCCGGAACTTGTAAGATTGATTGATGGCTGTATCAACAACGACCGGTCGGCCCAGGAAGCGATGTACAAGCGTTATTATGGTAAAATGATGTCTCTATGCAGACGTTATGTCAAAGACAGGGACGAAGCGCTGTCTGTACTGAATCTTGGATTCCTAAAAGTATTTAAAAGTATTTCAGGATACAGTTTCAGCGGCTCTTTCGATGGCTGGATGCACCGCATTGTTTATCACAGCATCATCGACCAGCTAAGGGCGAAGATGCGGGAAATGAAGACAAGTGAAATTCAGGAAGCAGACAATATGGATGCTCAAACCATCAGTGGTTTAGACAATCTGTATGCTGAAGACTTATTTAAAATGCTGGACGAATTACCTGAAAGCACCAGAATGGTTTTCAATATGTTTGCCATTGAAGGCTACAAGCACGAAGAAATTGCTGACATGCTGGGCATCTCGGCAGGTACCAGCAAATGGCATGTCAACCAGGCCCGAACCCAGTTGAAAGATCTCATCCTTAAAACCTATAGAAAGTCATGAAAAACGAAAAAGAAAAATTAGCTGATGACTTAATGAAGGAGGGTTTTGCCCATCATGAAGTCCCATTTGAGCCAATGGCATGGGATAAGATGAAGGCGCTTCTCGATGAGGACGACGATCTCAAACCCCTGTTGATGGTTCCCGAAAACAAAAGTAACCGTAAACATTTATTAACCATTTTAATTATTATGACCACTTTAAGTCTGTTATCCGTAGCAACCTGGATAATGTTCAGCCCGAAAAACGAAATCGCCGGGAATATAAACAAAGGTTCTGTTGTTCACTCAGGAACCGAAATCACAAGAAGCCTTGAAAACGAAAAAGACTTCTCTGGCAATGGCGATTTGAAATCAGAAGCCCTCGATTTAAACAGTGCTTTCCTTGATGAATCCTCTGAAAATAAAACAGAGCTCAACAGAAACAAAGCAGCTGTTCTTCCAAATACTTCATCTGAAGACCATGCTTCTTCAATGACAGAAAATCCGAATGACAAAAACAAAACCAATCCTCAGAATGCCAACTCCAGTGAGAACAAAGATGCTCAGAAGTACGACGGTTTCCATCCAGTTGACAGTGTTGTTAGTGTCTTAAAAGACGGCAAAATTCACAGAGTGCTCATTCGCAAAACCTGGATTCCTGACGAGTACCATTATGTCGAAATAGATTCATTGAAAAGCGTTCAGGATGGATTTATCGGTGTGCACTTCACCGCTCAGAAACCAGCTAATGTCGATAGTATGTCAGCCGGATTTAATATTCAGTTCATGTCAGGTAACCGTTTAGAGCACGCCTACTGGGGTTTATATGGCGGGTTCGACTGGGGGATGCAATTCTATGGCAAAAGCAAAAAATCAGGTGTGGTTTTAAACAATACCCGTCAGGACAGTGGCTTCACAAGACTTCGCAGCCAGTCAATGGATTTCTTTGGCAGAGCGCATCTTGAATACGCCAGATTCCCAATCATCCCCTACTTCAACGCCATGGCTGGTCCACGTCTTTACTACACCAATCAGCATGTTGCCTCTTATGTACCTCTGAAAGAAACTGAAAGCAGTTCTACAACCAATGCACACACTTCTGTTTCCATGATGTATGGAGTTGGTGCAGGTATCAGAGTAAGAGTCAGCAAAGTGGTTTCTTTAGATATGCGCTACGAATGGATGAGCGGTACTAAAGTCAAGCAGGTTGACTTAAACAACAGCACCTTTAACGGATTGAACTACAACCTGGTATACACCAAAGCCAGACCAACTGTAGAGCAATTCAAATTCGGTTTATTGTTCGATTTATCTTCGAAAGAATATAAAAAGGAACTGGTTAAACCCGGCTATTACAAAGAAACCGTTTACGACAGTTTAATACTGGACCCAAGTGACAGCAACACCATCATTCTGCCGTGCAATTGCAAGCCATGCGACAATAGTGCCGACTACCGACCTCGTGAAAACAACGACGAAGATGTTTACACACCGGATAATGGCAGCAGCAGTGGCAAAAACAATGGCTCAAGAAACAACAGCGGTTCAGGATCATCAGGTTCAGGAAAAGGCTCATTCCCGGGCATACGACCACCGGCTCCAAAGCCAAATGAAAAACCGAATTAAATTACCAAATCGACCATTTATAAAAAAGGACCCACAAAGTCCTTTTTTTTATTTATAATAAATCTCTCTGATTCAATTTTTTACAAAAACCCGAAAACAATTTTCTGTTTTTTTTGTTTAAGAAATTGTTGCACAAAGCTAGGATTTTATTAGTTTTGCGTTTAACTAAACTTAAACAACTAATAGTCAATTTACTTGATTTTATCACATAATGTGCTGAATATCAAACCAAACTAAATGGAGAAAACGTATCATTTATATATCAGCTACTCATGGCAATGTCATATAGAAGCGTGTAAAAAGAAGATTGAATTCCTTGAAAAATCAGGCATTAAATACAAATTTTTAGAAGCCTTTAAACTGGATATCGGTCCTGAAGATTCTGAAGACTTACACATCGAAAAAACCATCAAATTCAGTGATTGCCTTTTAATGATAGCGGGGGTTGACGAAAGCTGCGACGAGAAGCTGGAGAAGGAAGTAGAATTAGCCAAGAAACACAAAAAGCCAATCATAGCCATAGCGCCCTGGGACAATAAGAAAAAGACCTGTAGTTTTCTGATACAGAATGCCGACAAAGTTATAAGCTGGCATGCAAAACAACTTGCTGAAGCCATTGTTACACTTGCCTGATTTTTCTTTTTAATTTTTTATTGTTGATAGGCTTTTCATGTATAAAGTTAAACTTTAATATCTTGAAATTTAGCCATAATTGACCACACAAATATTAAATCCCATTTTATTTAATTTTATACATTGTTAGAAAGATAGCTATTCTTAAATGCAGCTATCTACACAAACCTATAAACTTTTCCCGCTCAAGCCGCGGTGGCTCTAACTTTTCTTTAGAAAACTAAGCGCAGCGTTCTCATGAGCAGAGCGAATAAAGAAAAGTCAGCAAAAGAAACTGTCGAAATCGCCCCATCCTGCCTTCGTGCAACTGAAAGAATAGTTTTACATTAAATCCAGTTTTCGTTTTTCAGTTGGCACTGTTTAAAAGATTTGAAAAAACCGACCCTATTGTGACGATCTCTACGAGCTGTCACATTGGGTACCCCGGTTTTTTTCAAACTTTTAAACCGGCAGTTTGAAGGGCGCCGTTTCGTTTCCAAAGCAGTATATCTAAAGCAGCAGAGAAGAAAAGAAATGGCATTTTAAGTTCATTAGATTAATTAACTATCTTACTTCAATCATAACTGATTTGATACTCAAATTTTAAACTTAATATGTTGAATATGAATACGCAGACTGTCTATACTGCTAAATTTTATATATACCAATCATATACTAATCACCTATCCCTTTTATTGAATATTCTTAAAAATTGATTAAATTTGTAGTTTACTATGGGTTATAATTGTCTACTATTTGAAAAGCAAGGAAACGTTACTACAATAACACTTAACCGTCAGGATGTTTTTAATGCATTTAATGATGAGCAAAGCTATGAGTTACAGGATGCTTTAAAGGCCGTTAAAAAAGATGAAGAGACAAGAGTTGTTGTTTTAACAGGAGCCGGAAAAGCCTTTTGTAGTGGACAAGATTTAAAAGCCATAGCAGGTGTTGAAAAACGTTCTTTTATTGAATCACTTCAAAAACGCTATAATCCAATCATTCGCGAAATGCGCAATATGCCCAAGCCAATTATATGCAAACTCAATGGGGTTGCTGCAGGGGCAGGTTGTTCGCTGGCTCTGGCTTCCGATTTTATAGTAGCTTCCGAAAATGCCAGTTTAATAGAAGTGTTCATCAATGTTGGTTTGGTTTTAGACAGCGGTTCATCCTTTTTCTTACCGAGATTGGTAGGAAGTGCACGTGCATTTGAACTGAGCACTATGGGAAGTAAAGTAACAGCCAAACAAGCTTATGAATGGGGCATGGTCAACAGATGTGTTCCTGCCGATCAGCTCGATGCCGAAACTGATGCCATTGTACAGTACTATGCCAAAGCGCCAACCAAAGCCATTGGATTGATGAAAAAAATGCTCAACAGATCGTTTAACAGCGATTTGGAAGCTATGCTGGAATACGAAATGTATTGCCAGGAAATTGCAGGAAGCAGCTCTGATAACAAAGAAGGAGTTACAGCTTTCATTGAAAAAAGACAACCCAATTTTACAGGAAAATAAACGCCCTTATGACTCGATATGTAATCTTTTTGCTCTTCACATTTATTGTTCAGAATTCTTTTGCTCAAGTGCCTGTTGAGCAATGCGGCTACCGATATGAAGTAGAACGCATATTACAGCGACAACCTAATTTTTTCATCTGGCAGGACGCTTATTACAGAGCTGCTATGGATGAATACAATCAATTACAAAGTGATAAACGCGATCTCATAGTTACGGATACAGAATACTACGAAATTCCGGTGGTGTTTCATATTCTATACAACAACGCCAACGAAAACATCCACGATTCTCTGATATACAATCAGATTAAAGAACTCAATCTGGCATACAGAAAACTTACACCTGACACATCGCGTATCAGAACTGTGTTTAAACCAATTGCAGCGGATGTTCGTGTCCAATTTAAACTGGCCACAGTGGATCCCAATGGCAATCCAACCAATGGCATCAACAGACGCTACACAACTAAAACCACCTTTGCCAGAAATATCTATGGTTCATATACTACCGATATGAAAGACTCTACCAAAGGAGGAGTCAGAGCCTGGGACCCTGTGCGCTATTTGAACATCTGGGTTTGCGATATGGAATATCCAAATTATCTGGCTATAGTCTATGGATTTGCTACTCCACCTACCGGAGCTCCAAACTGGGACAATACCGGCAATGTCACCAAAGACACCAACGATTTCGAATCAGGTGTGGTTTTACATTACAAAGTAACAGGCAAGAAAAATCCATTATCCCCTTTAAAATATACCGAAGCAAAAACTGCAGTGCATGAAGTGGGACATTATCTCGGACTCAGACATACCTGGGGAGACGGGACCAGTGCTACTGGTTGTTCAGTTGATGATGGCATTTTTGATACCCCGAATTCCCGATATTCCAACTCAACCTGTACGGGTCAAAATACCTGCAATGACGGCGCTGGAGACAAGCCTGACCAAACAGAAAACTACATGGATTATGCACTGGATGGTTGTGCCGCCATGTTTACTTTGCAACAAGCGTATATGATGCGTTATGTGCTGAATAATTTCAGAAAAACTCTGCCCTACCGCAATATCAGTTCAGATACCATACAAACACCTTTGCCTGTTGACAGGTCTGTTAAAGTGTATCCTAATCCTGTTGATGATGCCTCTAAACTGAACATTCATATCCAGGAGCCACAATCACTGGTATACAGCGTTAATATTACCGATGCATGTGGCAGACAGGTGTTGTACAGAAGTTTTACGTCTAATCAGGTTTTTGATATAGATTTATCAGGCATGGCCAGTGCCTTGTATTTTGTCATCATCAAAGACGCCAGCGGACAAATTATCAGCAAAGAGAAAATAGTAGTCAGATAATGACTTCGGGGCAACCCCGCATATTGCAAGGCTTATGGTTGACACTGTTCTCGATTCTTTATATCTGGCTACTTCTTCACATTCAAAACACGTATCAACGTACAGACAAAGTCATCAATGAAGATGCCTTAGGTTATTACCTGATTTTACCGGCTTATTTCAAGTACAATGACCCCCAATTTGCTTTTCTGGACACCACTCTAAGAAAGACAGAAACTTTTAAAAACTATTTGCCTCCGGTAGTCAACTCAATTGACAACAATAAAAAAGTATGTAAATACTATTCAGGGGTCGCTATGCTGCAAACGCCATTTTATCTGATGGCTCAATCAACTGATAAGGAGAATGGACACGGGTTTGGGCTTCATTATCAAAAATGGATTTTAGTATCTGTAGTGTTTTTTGTGTTGCTTGGTGCTTTCTTTTATTTCCAACTGTTCACAGCCTATGGCGCCAGCCATTTTCAGTCATTTCTATTGTTGTGTTTCATTGTATTTGGCACCAATTTACAGACCTACCTGACCTATGATCCAGCCTACAGTCATGCCTACACTTTTTTTGCATTTGCTTGCTTGTTGTACCTTTTACATCGATTCAAAATTAGTAAAAGAGCTATAACAGTATTTGCCATCGGATTGATATTAGGATTGATAACAGTCATTCGACCATTGAATCTTTATGTTGCCATCATTGTCCCTGTTGTCATTGGACTTCCCTATTTCCTATCTATCAGGAAATACATTGGTCATGTAAGTTTACTAATCATGGGGTGTACAGTTTTCCCATTGATTCAGACTTTCATCTGGCATTGGCAAACGGGACAATTTTGGGTATATCCATACGGACAAGAAACGCTTAATTTAAAACATGCACAGTTAATTGAGTTTCTATTTGGCTTCGACAATGGTTGGGCTATTTATACACCCTCTGCGTTTTTGTTGCTTTTTATTGGGTTAATTATTGGATTTCACAGAAAGACCATTCAAGTTACACTCATTGGATTAATTGGATTTGCAGGATTACTTTACATTTTATCATCGTGGTATTACCTGCATTATGGTTGTACATCCGGATGCAGACCCATAACGGAGTATTATGGTATCATGGCCGTTCTGTTTGTATACAACTGGAACAACAGTCTATTAAAGCATCAGTTAAAGTACATTATTTTACCGGTTCTAATTGCGGCATTTGCTTACAACAGAGTGGTGCTTTATCAGTATTACAACCACATCATCAATTGGTGCAATATGGACAAGCAAAGGTTCTCAATGATATTCATGAGGACGCATGAGGTTTACAAGTACAGCACCTATCCATTCTGGGATTTCAGTCAGTACGAAATAAAACCCTATACAGACAGCATAGTTGTCAATCAAACATTAAAGATAGATGAATCTGTAAACATCAAAACAGAGAAGAAGACAGAGAGCGACAATCGAGTATTGGTGCAAATAAGAGGGAGAGCGAGGAGCACATTAAAGTCGGCTTATTTGAGAATACTCATCACAAAAGAAGGGCAATACATCGAACAGCAGACCGTTTTATTACAGAGAAAAATGAGCATAGACGGGCAATGGCACGAGTTTGAATTTAAATTTCCGGTGCATACAAAATTGGCAGGCGCAAATTTCTGGATAAAACTGGAGGCAGCAGAGAGAGGTAAAGATGGAACTTTGTGGGTGAAAGACATTGCTTTTAAAGGTTTAGAATAAGTATAATAATAACTATTCGTTTAAGGAATAAAAGGTATAGTCCATAATAAATTTTTATGGAAACAGTAGTAAAAACTTAAATATAGATCATAATTCTAATAAACAACTAAACAACTAAAATGAAAATTGTCTATTTTTGAGTTGTACTCAAAATGGGGAGCCTACACAACAATTGGAAAATGATGCAAAAACTAGCTTTAGTGATTTATATAGCATTTTTTAATTACTCTAATTTTGTGCTAATTGTTTATGGAATCTATAGGAATCCAGGAAAGATTGTTTCTAGATTTGGTTTAAGTGATTTTCCGTTATTAAACAAAATATTATATGTGATGTTTGACACAATATATCCGGTTTCTTATCATCTTATCGTTATGTTAACTTTTTTTCTACTTTGGCAGTATTTCATTAATAAGCTGAGACCAATAAATCCAGTAAAGTTTTATACATCATATATATCAATTTATTTATTATTTATAATAATAGGTTCATTTATATATATTTATATACAAGTTCCTATAGCGGAACAGTACTTAACTTTAAATCCATATAGAGATTTTAAAAATCATCCAATATTGTGGTTAATCTTGCCACTTTATCATATATTCTTTGCGTCTTTCTTAAGTGTATGGTTTTACTATTATTTATTAAAAAATGAATCATTGATGTCTGATAAAAAAAGTCATTGATATGATTGAAGACAGACATGGTAAAAAATCTACCATTATAACATCTCAAGTTCCAGTTAAACTCTGGCACGAAGTAATCGGCGAGAAAACAATAGCTGATGCCATACTAGATAGAATAGTTCACAATGCTCACCGTTTAGAAATGGAAGTGTGTTGTGTAGGCTCCCCCAAAAAGAGTACGTTTTAAAAAATAACTTAAATTTGAACAAACTTAGTACTAAGAAGTGGGGTAATTGTAGTGGAAAGAGTTTTAGTCAAAGTATACTAAATTAGAATTATGCATATAAAATATTTGAAATTACTAAGAGATAACCCTGCTGACCAGCTACCATCATCGGAGTATTATTTTCCTAATGAACCAATGACAATTATGGAGATTGAGTACCTAGAACAAAAATACAACAATGGGAAAAAGTTTCCTCAGGCACTTCGAGAATTACTTTTTCTTTGTGGCAAAGGAAGTTATGTGAATGATATTTTATTTGCGGGAGACTTAGAAGAAACGCCCAACCCTCAGGAAGAAATGAATTATACATATAGAGAGGACCTGCTGGACTTCAATTCAGGTATAATGCCTATTACCCGTCCATTTTATATCATCGATGGGGGCGAAGGAAGTGGAACTTTTTTATTCGTATACTTGGATGAGGGAGACGACCCTGCAGTATATGCTAGCGTCACAGATTATACAGAGCAAACCCGCGATTGGGAGGGAATTGGTAATACGAAATGGTACGATTCGGTATCTCAAATGGTTGAGCTTAGAGTTGTAGCATATTTAAAGCGAAATAAAGTACCTGTTAAAAGAAATTAAAAACTCATGCCTGAGAATAAGCCCATAACCCATAGGTATTATCCAAGTCTTTCAGACCTAATAAATGAGTTTTAAAAGACATTACTTTTAAAGCTTTAGACTAAATTAGTTGATGACCTTTTCGTCTAAAGACGAAAAGGTCTATTTTTTATTTCAGGGTTATCAAACAATATTTTTCAAAACACACCCCAAACCATTCAAGTCTTCCTTATTTTCATTTAATTACAAAGTACCTGATGACATTACTTGCTTATTTGACAAAACTATGTTTTATTGCAGTCATTAAGCCCTGTCATTTATGAAAATCATCGACATCAAGACTATGAATGGTCCGAATTACTGGAGTATCAGAAGACACAAACTGATCGTTATGCGTTTGGACCTTGAGAATTTGGAGGATAAACCTACCAACAAAATTGAAGGTTTTGGTGAGCGATTAAAAGCTATGTTCCCCTCTATGTTTGCGCATCGCTGCAGTCCGGGCGTACCGGGGGGCTTTTTTCAAAGAGTAGATGAAGGCACCTGGATGGGGCATGTTATAGAACATATAGCCCTGGAAATTCAGACACTTGCTGGTATGAACTGCGGTTTTGGTCGTACACGTCAAACTTCTGCTCCGGGTGTTTATAATGTGGTTTTTAATTATTGGGAAGCCAAGGCTGGCATATACGCCGCCAAAGCATCGGTTCGAATTGCTGAAGCTCTCATATCAGGAGAAGCCTACCATCTCGAAGATGATATTCAGAGATTAAGAGAAATCAGAGAAGAAGAACGTCTTGGCCCTAGTACCGGAAGCATAGTGGAAGAAGCCATTAAACGCAATATTCCATTTATCCGTCTCAATGGTCGTTCGCTGGTTCAATTGGGTTATGGCGTCAATCAAAGACGCATACAAGCTACTGTTGCCAGTTCGACAAGCAGTATAGCGGTTGAAATTGCTTGCGATAAGGAAGACACCAAACTGTTGCTGGAATCAGCAGAAATTCCGGTTCCTAAAGGTAAAATCTGCGTCGACCTCGAAGACCTTGAACTCGCTGCTTCCAGAATCGGATACCCTTTAGTGACCAAGCCTATCAATGGCAATCACGGCAAGGGAGCTACAACCAATATCACCAACTGGGAGGATTTAAAAATTGGATTCGATGCCGCTAAACATTACTCCAGGTCGGTGATAGTTGAGAAATTTATCACAGGTTACGACCACCGTATTCTGGTTATCAATTACAAGTTTGTTGCAGCTGCTAAGCGCACTCCCGCTTGTGTAATAGGCGACGGTAAACATACCATTCAAGAATTGATTGATATCGTTAACTCTGACCCAAGACGTGGTTATGGTCATGAAAAAGTATTGACCGCTATTAAAGTCGATCATTTTACCAATCAGATTCTCGAAGATAAAGGATTTACACTGGATACTGTTTTAGTGGATGGGTATGAGTTATTGCTTAAACCTACTGCCAATATCAGCACAGGAGGAACGGCTGAAGACATTACTGACCATGTTCACCCGAGCAATATATTCATGTGCGAACGTATTGCCCGCATCATTGGTTTAGATATTTGTGGTATAGACATTATGACCCCTGACCTTAGTGTTCCCATTACGGAAAACGGAGGTGCGGTGCTAGAAGTCAATGCAGCACCAGGATTTAGAATGCACCTGGAGCCAACAACAGGCATACCGAGAAACGTTGCAGAACCTGTCATTGATATGTTGTATCCTCCGGGAACAAGTGCGCGTATTCCAATCATAGCCGTTTCAGGAACCAATGGCAAAACCACCACTACCCGATTGATGGCGCATATCTGCAAACAGATTGGTTATAAAGTTGGTTACACAACTACAGATGGTGTTTACATTCAAAATGAAATGATGATGAAAGGAGATTGCACCGGACCAATTTCAGCGGAATTTGTACTGAAAGACCCTACTGTTGACTTTGCCGTGCTTGAATGTGCAAGAGGTGGTATTTTAAGAGCAGGTTTAGGTTTTCACCACTGCGATATAGGCATCATTACCAATATTGCAGCCGACCATTTAGGATTGCAAGGCATAGATACTCTTGAACAACTTGCCAGGGTTAAATCGGTTGTGGTTGAATCTGTTTTCCCTGAAGGACATGCAATTCTTAATGCAGATGATGATTTGGTTTACAAAATGAAAGAAGGCATTACTTGTAAACTGGCTTTATTCAGTATGGATGAGAACAACAGTCGCATCATCGAACACTGCAAAAAAGGCGGTATAGCAGCTGTATACGAGAATGGTTATGTCACCATCATGAAAGGCACCTGGAAAATCAGAGTAGAGAAAGTTACCAATATTCCAATGACATTTGGAGGAAGAGCAGAATTCAATATTGCCAATTGTCTTCCTGTTGTTTTGGCGGGTTTCCTGCGCAATTTCAAAATAGAAGATATCCGCGCAGGCTTACAAACTTTTATACCTTCACCTGCACAAACACCGGGCAGAATGAACATGTTCAACTTCAAACATTTCACAGTGATGGTAGATTATGCTCACAATACTGCAGGCTTGGTTGCTATTGGTAAATTCTTAGCTAAAACCGATACGAATAAAAAGATTGGTATCATTGCCGGAGTTGGAGACAGAAGAGATGAGGATACCATTTCTTTGGGAGAAGAAGCGGCTCGTATCTTTGATGAAATCATCATTCGCCAGGACCGTAATTTAAGAGGTCGGAGTGAAACTGAGATTATAGATTTGATGTTGAAAGGCATTAACAACGTAGCACCGGAAAAGAAAGTTACCGTTATTCCTATGGAGAAAGCCGCTATCGACCACGCCATATCAACCGCCGAAGAAGGCGCATTTATAGTCATCTGCAGCGATGTTATTCCGGATGCACTCGAACAGATTATGGAATTAAAAGCCAGGGAAGAATCGGGGTTAATGAGTGCCAATGCCTGAGCAAAGCCTACAGAGAAAACCATATTACTATACGGCCCTCCTATTGGCCAGCGTTCTGTTTGCCATTTATTTACAATTTAATACCCTCTCCTATTTCAAAATCATTCAATGGGATGAATCGCGCCTGGCTGTTAATGCCGCTGAGATGAGTCAAAATGGCAATTGGTTAATTACGAGTTTCGAAAATCAGCCGGACTTATACAACACCAAACCACCTTTGATGATTTGGCTGCAAACCATCTGCATTCATTTGTTTGGCTTGAATGAAACAGCTATTCGATTGCCCTCTGCACTGGCAGGATTGTTATGCATTTTACTGGCAGGCAGAATCATCTTCGAAAAAACACGTCAGCTCGGTTTGTCGGCACTTGCTATTATTTTATTAAGTGTCTCAGGTGGATTTATTCAATTGCATGGCAGCATGACCGGTGATTTTGATGCCCTCTTAACCTTATTTGTATTATTGGCTTTCAGGTCATTCGATTTATATATGACATCTGAGAAGCCATCAGTTTTTTTGTATTTAATCCTTTGGCAATCTTTGGCTATTATGTGCAAAAGTGCAGCAGGATTTATTTCCTTACCCATTTGGTTGATGCTATTGGCATTTGAAAAAAAATGGCGTTTAGTTCCCAAAATGATTCTTGCAATTGCATTGAGTTTAGTGCCTTTTATTATTTATATATTTGTCAGAGAAGCTGCATCTTCAGGGTATCTGGCAGCTATATGGGATAACGACTTTCACGGGCGGTTTTCGAAAGCACTCGAAGGGCATACTTCTGAATGGTATTATTACATAGTCAACTTATTTACCTTTCGATACAGTTATTGGATATGGTTGTTACCAATAGGCATCATTTACGCTTTCTTCACAACTAACAGTTCATACAAAAGATTTACTTTAGGCTTTTTGGCCTATCTGGCATTGCTGACAATAGCCAAGACACGGATTCATTGGTATGACATGCCGCTTCTGCCTCTGCTTACACTGATTATTGTCTTTTTTCTTCATGAAATTAGCCTTAAAATTCCGGTCAAATTTAAAGCCTTGTATGTATGGGGACTTGTATTATTGACTTTACCTTCAGCCTATAGTAAATACCGGTTCAATCTCTACCATGAGGGACTATTACTGGATTTTGGTCACTACGAATTGAGCAGGATGATGGAAGAGCATAAAGGAAAGGCATTATACATTGCCAACTGGTACGATGCAGAGTTTTATTTTTACACCAAAAAACATCCCAATATCAAAAGGGGTAAATTCAGGAATTTACAAGCGGGGGATACTGTTCTTTTAGGCAATATGTACAAAGATAGTTTGCCGATTTTTTATCAATTTGAAGTGCTGAAAGAATCCGGGAATGCGCGAACTGTCAGGATTATTTCTAAAAAGGAACAATAACGCTGGTCTCTGAAATGACTAAACGGATGGCTCTTTTAAACCTGGATTTAAAGTTACTTTTACATACCTATAAGCGAGCAGAACAAAACCTATCAGGTATAAACCTGCTAAAAACTTCTCATGGAAAATGAGTGTGCCGTAATTATTTAGTTCCAGCAATTTGCAAACCTTTTCCAGACTCAGGGCATAGGCTGCACTGATGATTAACCATTGTGCCCATTGCTTGTATTTAAAAGCGAGCAAGGTTGAGAATACCAGCACAGGATGAATGTATCGCTCGTGCATTTGAGTATTGAAAAAGAAAAAACACATCACTACCAAAGCCATTGCCAGGGCTGCTTTTTCCATGTCTACCTGATCCGTAGATTGCTTCCATTTTGTTTTTATTATTGAAACCAATAATGGGATACAAACTAAAGCCGAACTCAATAAAAACAGTATCAATCCCCAGTTGCGGTAACTCAATCCCATAGCATAGACGACATCGTCTTTTCTGTAAAACAAATCGCCATCCAACAACAAATACCAGATGTTATAGGCATTCATGCTGATGGATTTGTAATAATCGACCGAACCTGAAATCACGTCCCCGATATTAGCTACCACACCTGCTTTTATAAATGGGGATAGAATTAAGAGTTCTGCCAAAACACAATACAGCAAACCATAGAGCATTTGTTTTAGTCCAAACGACCTAATCCAAAGCATCCCAATAACAGGGAAAAACACAACACCCTGAAGTTTAAAATTAAGTGCCAGCAAATAGGCCAGCATAGACAAAGCGAGTTTATTTTCCATGGCCATGAAGAAAGACCAAAGGACAAAGAAACTCAGAATACCATCTACCTGATTCCAGAAGTAAGTATTGTAAACAAAACCAATATTGAGAAAAATAAAAAGCAGGTACTTCCATTTGCGTTTAATAGGATGAAGTCGGCTGCAAATTAGGTAAGCCGAGCCAAAATCGAAGAGCAGAGTCACTGCTTTAAGGTAATAGGTATGGGCATAAATATGTTCAGTCCCCATCCATTCACCAAACGCTTTCAGCACATAGAGATACAGAGGCAGGTAGTTAACCGTGCTGCCTTCTGTGTAAGCTGAATGAATACCGTGACTGGTCATGCGTGTCGACCACATACCCCAGCAGGCGTTGTCCCAGGCGTGACCTACACTTGGTAAAAACACGACAAACAATGCATATAAAGCTGCGCTAAGCAAAATTAGCTGTTTATTACCTTCTTTAAACCAAAGAGATAAATCCATATAAGGATTCAAAGTTAGATAAAATGATAATTTTAAATGCACAAAACCTTTAATTCATAAAGAAGCTCTTCTATGTATTTAAATTAATCATGTTGACACTATATAGCAATTCTACAAATACTTCAATTTATTTTTTGCCTGCTCATGCCGCAGGCGTGGCACTTACTTTTTTTTATGGCAAAAAAAAGTAAGCAAAAAAAGGCCACCACGAACCAAAATTTCAATCATGGCTTTGCCGCTGCAAACCTCTCCTGCTCGTGGCTGCCATGATTTAAATTCTACGCGTTCGTGGACTCAACCCGCACATCCGTTTCCAAAAAAGCTTTGTAAAAAATTAATGCTTATGGTGAAAATATTAAATTAATAAAAAAGATTATTTTGAATAAAAATTACGATCTTATGTACACTTAGATTTGATAGGTCAACTATATCAACTTTGCAATTGTAAAATGACTTAAAACGGCGACTTATAAGCAGGATTGTTCACGAAGGACATATCTGTCAGGGCGTTCAGGAATTCGATGATATCTGATTTTTGTTGTTCACTTAGATTGAGCTGCTTGCCATGTGACAAAATATTGATGTCGAGATTGGGCGAGTTCAATTCAATACCTGAGGAATAAAAGTCGAGTACCTCTTCCAGATTATCAAAACGACCATCGTGCATATAAGGAGCAGTTAATGCCACATTGCGCAATGAAGGTATTTTAAATTTTCCCTTATCTGTTTCTTTACCTGTTACAGCAAAGAAACCATTATCCGTGAAGGTCAAATCCAAACCATTATTGGCCATAGAACCAGATACACTATTGTTGCCAAAGAACGGAATATTGCTATGACAATGAAAGCAGTCGGCACCGCCATTTTCTACTGGTTGCAAAAACAATTGCATACCTCTGTAAGAAGCAGCACTGATGACATTTAAAGTATCTGTTCTGAATTTTAACTGATCAATAGGTGAATTGAATGACACAACTGATACAAGGAATTGTTCAAGTGCTTTACTGATTAAATCATCTGTAATAGCCATACCCGGAAAAGCTTCTTCGAACTGCACCTGATACATTGCTGTACTTTTGAGTTTATTGACCAAAGCAAACAAGTTCATGTCCATTTCATTGTGAGCCTGAATAGGAATCAACACCTGTTCACGCAGAGTGGTCGCCCTGCCATCCCAGAAGAATTTATTGTTCCACATCAGATTAAACAAGGGCATAGAGTTGCGGCTGAG
Source organism: Bacteroidota bacterium (assembly GCA_963169345.1). Classification (GTDB taxonomy): domain Bacteria; phylum Bacteroidota; class Bacteroidia; order NS11-12g; family UBA955; genus JABMMZ01. Next base: position 2,033 of record CAUJCT010000045.1, on the reverse strand, counting down.
CACCTGACCTCTGATACCTTTAGACACTTTAGCTCCATCCACAAAAGCCAAATCCAGTCGGTGACAGGAAGCACATGAGATGGTGCTGTCTTTTGACATGATTGGGTCGTAGAACAACATTCTGCCCAGCTTAACACCCTCTTCAGTAAGAGGATTGTCTGCAGGCAACTTCAGAGGAGGAAAAGCGGCTGTTGTGTTTATGACATAAGGATGCGTTGGGTTTCCTTCTTCATTAATTACACCCGGGTCTTTTTTGCACGACTCAATTACAAGAAAAGACAAGAGTCCTACTATCGCCAATAATACACTCTTCTTCATATTATTTATAACTTACAAATTCAAAAATGCCATTCATATTCTGCATAAATTTATCCATTACCGGATCAACATCTGCAGAATGTGAAAATGCGCCATCCGTTTTGATACTGTAATTGATGATATTGTCAAAGTACTTGTCCAGATTGCTGTTGAAGACAAATCTGCCATTTCCGCTTACTTCAAAATTAACATTGAAAACATGCGTTCTGGTATTTTTATCCAAAGCCACATGAAAGGAGAATCCGGCATTGCTTCCATCCTTTTTGTAATAGCCTTCGAGTACATTGAAAATATAGCCACCAGCCCAGCCCCAGTGCATTTCATTCAGTGAAGGACTCAGTGGATGGTCGAGTGCCCACTTGGTTGGGTCTGAATGGTTAACTTGAGAATCTAAACCTACAGTGAATCTCACAGACTTGTATTTACCTTTGGGAATTCCGCCTAATATCACGCTGTCTCTGCCGTCTTTCAAACTCAGATATGCATAAGAAGCCGGCAATTGAAACAAATCTCCATTTTCCTTTTCAAATATGAAATTAGAAAGAATGTATTTCACTTTGTCGAACATGATGGTATCATTCGAACCAGTCAGATAAAACTTTGACCAGTCTACTGCGCTGCCACTAAACTGACTGTCAAACTTCATGGTCACTTTTACGGTTCCATCTCCGTTGTTGTTATTGTTATCAGGTTCCGGATCATCCGGCTTACATGCGCTGAATCCTAATGTTAATCCGATGGCTAATAATGCAAATTTATTTTTCATACTACTTTTTGATTACTTTTTTAATGATGGTTTGTTGAGGTCCTTTGAGTGTAAGGAAATACACACCCGGACTTAATGATTCTGTATTAATTTCTCCTATGGAGCCTTTAGTTATTGTGTTGGAATATCCTGGAGACATCACAGTTCTGCCACATGCATCTGTCAGTGTCCATGAATTAACATCAAATTCAGAAGCACTGAAATACAATACGCCGTTAAAAGGATTGGGATATAAAATCAAAGCACTCTGATCATCGAGGGGAAACTGAACTGTAAATTTGGCCAGCAACCATTCATTTGGATCTACTTCCACATCTCTCACTTTAAAGTCAATGTCAACTGAGTAGACCGTTTGCAGTCCGCTAATGGGCACTCTGATCAAAGTAGAAGCTGAACTACCGTTCAAACGCATCTGAATGGGCACTTCAAAAGAACTGACACTGGCATCTGAAGGTACCTGACTGATTATAAATTCCAATTTTTTACCTTTTTGCGACCACTGAATATCGTACTGAGGATAGCCTTCGCCCATGATCCAGTCCTGAAAATAATTATCCAGATTCAACTGAGATGTTTGTTCCAAATGGTATTGCAGGCGCTCCTGACGGGCAAATCCATATCTTACAAGAGTATCTTTTAAATACTGTCTTACCCCTTCAAAAAAGGCCGAATCTCCCACATACCAACGCAACTGGTGAAGCACCATAGCGCCTTTCTGATAAGTGGTACGGTAATCGAACAAGGTAGAAACCTGAGTCGTATCATAAGCATAGACCGAGCCATCCGTTTGAGCCATCACATCCGATTTTACATCTTTGATTTTAGTGCGGAACACCCCTTCAGGAAACATAAAATCGTAGCACAGCAAGTTGCAGTAAGTAGCAAATCCTTCATTCAGCCAAATATCTTTCCAGGTACCACAGGTCACCATATCACCAAACCATTGATG
>CAUJCT010000044.1 GCA_963169345.1 Bacteroidota bacterium | reverse complement strand
TTTCAATCGCCCTCTCATAACACCTCCTGATTGAGTTGTTACTTTTAATCGTTTATTGTCTTTAAAGATGTAAGAACGACGATACCAGCGATGAGAGCGAACTACCAGGTATTTTCGGATTGTTGAATCATTACTGTTAACCGTGTCATTGGTTTCTGAAATCTTAAAGTTGGTATCGGATTTTATGCATTCAAAGCTTGAGTCTAATGCAAAAACAAGAGTTGGTGATAACAATAAGAAGAGCAGTTTTAGTAATTTCATTGCTCAAATTAAAAACAAAAATGTGACTTATAAAATCAGAATTGTATTGATCAAATGTCCGGCTAGCCCAATGAATGACCAATAATAAACTTCCAAAGAATGTCTGTTCTTTTGTGTAAGTACATAAATGCTGCAAATGAGCCAAATAGGAGAGGTGAACATCCAGGATTTAATTAAAATATGGACAAGCAAACCTAAAGCTCCTTTTTCTGAACTCAGTTCATTCAAGGGAATATGTATAAAACAGATTTGTAAAATCAGGGCAAATACAATTAAGGAAAACGGCCATGCGGAGAGCAGCACATGAAATCTAGAAATTTGTCTGTTGTAAACCGGAGTTTCCATTTATAGTATAAACGTACTTCAGTGTTAAAATGATGCACAGACCTGAAAAAATGTAATTAAAATGACTCTTTTCTAATGTTTAGTCACTTTTTTGCAGACTTGTTATCATTAATGAAAGTTCTAGAATCAGTGACTACGAAAAAGCTTTTAAAGATGCTTTAAAAAAAAAGAGAGTTCGTATGTCGCTTTCGCATGCACACTCACTCTCAATTTTGTGCCCAGGACCGGAGTCGAACCGGTACGGGGGTGAACCCACAGGTGTTTGAGACCAGCGCGTCTACCAATTCCGCCACCTGGGCTTTCCTAAAAAGGAGTGCAAATGTAGAATTAAAATCGTTATTTCCAAAATTTTTGTGAATACTCTGTACATTTTTCAATGCCCAAACTGCCTATTTTTGCACCATGAATATTCTCGTGCTTGGTAGTGGTGGTCGCGAACATGTTTTTGCCACCAAAATCAGTCAAAGTCCTCTGTGCTCTCAACTCTTTATTGCTCCAGGAAATGCTGGTACTGCTAACTGTGGAACCAATTTGGCCATTTCTCCGCTCGACTTTAAAGCTGTAGCAAATGCTTGTATCGAACACAAAATTGATATGATTGTGCCGGGTAACGAAGACCCTCTTGTTGCTGGTATCGTCGATTTTATTCAGTCTGAACCTTCACTTAAACATATCCTGATTCTTGGACCTCCTCAGGCTGGCGCTATGCTGGAAGGTAGCAAAGACTACTCTAAAGCGTTTATGAAACGCCATAATATTCCTACAGCTGCTTATTTGAGTGTCACTTTGGATAATATTCAGGATGGTTATCAATTCCTCGAGTCACTCGAAGCACCTTATGTTCTCAAAGCAGATGGTCTGGCCGCCGGTAAAGGTGTTTTGATTGAACCTGACATTGCACAAGCTAAACAATCTCTTAAAGAAATGCTGGAAGGTAAATTCGGTCAGGCCAGCTCAACTGTCGTTATTGAAGAGTTTCTGCATGGTATTGAAATGAGTTGCTTTGTACTAACGGATGGTGTAAGCTATAAAATTTTACCTGAAGCAAAGGATTACAAACGTATAGGTGAAGGAGATACTGGCCTGAATACAGGTGGTATGGGTGCCGTGTCTCCTGTTCCATTTGCTGATGATGCTTTCATGAACCTCGTTAAGCAATCTATTGTTGAGCCTACCATTAAAGGTTTACAAAGTGAAAATATACATTATGTAGGTTTTATTTTTATAGGTTTGATGAACTGCAATGGTGTGCCTAAAGTGATAGAATACAATTGCCGTATGGGAGATCCTGAAACGGAAGTAGTACTTCACAGAATACTCAATGACCATGTGGAATTGTATAAAGCTGCATGTGAAAAAAGACTGAATCTAATTGAATTAAAAGTCAATCCGCAACATGCCGTCACTGTCTTTTTAGTATCGGGTGGTTATCCTGAATCTTTTGATAAAGGTTTTGAAATCAGTGGCATTGAATACGTCCAATCTGCTACTGTTTATCAAGCCGGAACAAAGTTGGATAATGGTAAAATTTTAACCAATGGAGGTCGTGTAATTGCAGTTACTGCTTCTGCAACTACCATGCAACAAGCTTTGTCTTTAGCTATGGAAAACGCTGAGAAAATCAAGTTTGATAAAAAATACTACAGAAAAGATATTGGTCAGGACTTAAAGCAATATTATGAATCAATTTAAATCAACTTACAGAAGAAAAAAGTTATTCAACAGATTGTTGAACTATTTCCTGAGAGGTTTGCTGATCAGCATTCCCGTCGCAGCTACTATTGCAATTGTTGTTTGGCTGTTTCAGACTATCGATAATATTCTGGGTGAAGATCATATCCCTGGTTTAGGTATAGTAATTATCGTTTCCATTATACTGGCCATTGGTTGGATTGGCTCTAGTTATATTGTACAGCCTATTCTAAACTGGTTTGACGAATGGCTGGAAAAAACACCAGGTGTAAAATTCCTGTATTCATCCGTCAAGGATATCATGGAAGCTTTCGTTGGAGAAAAGAAAAAATTCTCAGAACCGGTGCTGGTTGAACTGGCGGCTCCCGAAGTTTATAAAGTTGGATTTATTACTCAAAAAGACTTGAAATCATTGGGAATGGAAGGTTTTTGCGCAGTCTATTTTCCAAAATCCTATGGCTTTGTTGGTGATTTGTATTTTGTGAAAACTGAAAAAGTAAAACCACTAAATGCAAATGCTACCGAAGTATTCAAGATGATTGTTTCTGGTGGCGTAACCGGCGTCGGAGACTCAAACGATTGAACCATTCGTACAAACCAATACAAATGACCATCATGGCCATGTTGTAAAGAAAGTCTTCAACCGGTATACTGCCTAAACGCAAACCTGTAATTTCATTTTCATTGTAGTAAACTACTGGCTTCGATGTTAAAAGTCCATTGACAATTAACATAGGCAATATTGAAACCAGAAATGCAAAATAAAACCAACTCATGTACCTGCGTCTGATCACCATCAAATGTGTTCCTAAAGTAAAAGATAGCACCAGACTGGTAATACCGGTATATAATTTATCAGAGAACCAATACAAAAGAGAACAGGCAATTCCAAAAAACAACAGTGTAAACCATCTGTAAAGTTCTTCAAACGTTTCGTTACTTTTAATATATGCCCTTAAACATTCGTAAATAAAAACACAGGCGTAGGGGACAGTAAAGAAAAATAAAATTTCCTCAATTGGAATCTCGCCAATATAATATCCGGTTAGATAAACAGAATTGAAACCCCATATTTGCATTTCTGTAAACCATTGATCCCAGATAAGAAAAAATAAAGCTGTAATAATTATAGCAGGAAATAAATTAGGCCAATGCTTGTAAAAGGCTACTTTCTTATCAAATGAAAGCAGTACCGGAAAAAGTATGGTGCCTATATTGATCCAGAGATATAAATTATTCATTACCGGTTTTGCGCTGTCTGAAGTCTTCACCATAAACACTCAGTTTCTGACGAAGTATTCTTCTAGCTACAAATATACGGGTTTTAACCGTTCCGATAGGAATACCTAACTCTTCAGCAATTTCATGGTATTTGAAACCTTCCATGTTCAGCATAAAGGTCACTCTTAACTCCATGGGCAATTCAGAAATTGCCTGCTCCAAATCTTTGCGAATAAATTTTAATTCGGCAATGTTTTCAGTCTTGTGAGTTGGAATATCCAGATAGTAGGTGTTCTCTGTTGTATCAATAAAGGTGTTGCGTTTAACATTGCGTCTGTATTGATTAATGAAACTATTCTTTAATATGGTATATAACCAGGCTTTCATATTACTGCCTTCGGTAAATTTCTCTTTATACCTAAGCGCTTTTAACATGGTGTCCTGTACCAGGTCTTTGGCATCATCACTGTTTCTGCTAAGTTGCATAGCCAATGATCTCAAAGCGTTGCTTTCGCTTTTTAATAATTTTTCAAATCCGTCATTCATTTCAAAAGTATCTGCAGTTTTCATGATACAAAATTGCTAACACCGCCCGACTTAAGTCATTCGACTTGTTTAAGAGTTGCTAAAAAATACTTAAACGGATTTTAAAACCGTATTTCAAGTGACTGATATCGATGTATTCTATGAGTTCAAAATCAAATTTAAATTTACTAATACACTGAATGTAAGAGATATAATCTTGAGTTTTTCTTTATAAGCAGTCAAATAACTAAAGATTAAAATTCGATTAAAATTAAGTTTTAAGATTTGCAAATATTTGAAATATAGGAATATTGCTAATTTTGTAAAGGATGTATCTGTGGAACAAAAGATAAACAAAATCTATAAATAACTCAATTCTTGAATTCATGTTATTGAATAGGTTTATACCAATATTTTTAGCATTTTATGTGGAATAATTTGGCTAATATTGCCTATTCTAAAACTATTTTAAAGTTCAATAGTTATATACTCTGTCATAATGCTTGTTTCAGTTTTTAGAAAAGCCCATTTTAACGCAGCACATAGATTACACAATCCAAAGCTAAGTGAAGAAGAAAACAAAAAGTTATTCGGTTTGTGCAACAATCCGTCCTATCATGGTCACAATTATACCCTGGAAGTTAAAGTTACCGGTGAAATAGATCCGCTTACAGGTTATGTTATTGATACCAAAATATTGAAGGATGTAATTCAAAAGGAAATTCACGATAGATTTGATCATCGCAATTTAAACGAGGATACTGTTGAATTTAAAGAACTGAACCCAACTGCAGAAAATATTGCTGTAGTCATCTGGGACTTATTGAGACCGCATATTGACAGCAAACTTCAACTAAGTCTGCGACTCTACGAAACAGAAAATAATTTTGTCGAATTCAATGGAAAATAATCATTACGAAGACGATCACGACCACGATCACGACTTCGATTTTACTCATACTAACACACCTTTGAAGGCGGATGCTTTTGCCATCAGTGATGAAGAAAAAATTGCCAGAATTGAAGAACACTTTAAAGGTATTATGGAAACTTTAGGTCTCGACCTGAACGACGATAGTCTAAAAGGAACACCTCACAGAGTGGCTAAAATGTATGTGAAGGAGATGTTTTGGGGACTTAATCCGGATAACAAACCTCCCGTTTCTCATTTCAAAAATAAGTTCCGCTATAATGAAATGCTGCTCGAAAAGGACATTCATTTCTACACCAATTGCGAACACCATTTTGTTCCTTTCTTCGGAACTGCTCATATCGCCTATATACCCAATGGTAAAGTGATAGGACTTTCCAAACTCAATCGCATTGTCGAATACTTTGCTAAACGCCCACAGGTGCAGGAACGCATGACCATGCAGATTGCCAATGAATTGAAACATATTTTAGGAACAGATAATGTTGCTGTCATCATAAATGCCAAACACCTTTGCGTTGCAAGTCGAGGTATTAAAGATAATAGCAGTCATACAACTACTGCAGAATACAGCGGTGACTTCGATAATGAAGCTACTCGCACCGAATTGCACCGTCTTCTGGCTTTAAAGTAAAAAATTAAATGCCACGACTGTTGCACGTGCAGGCAAACTATTTAATTAGTAGTTTTAAGGAATGACTATTTAGCATTTGCGCCATTAACCTATATTTGCCTTTCGTATTATGAAAAGAATTCTGACCATCGTCGCTTTTTTACCTCTTTGCCTAAGTGCACAACTTTTCTCATATAAAGATTACTGGAAAAACAGAAAACCTTATCAGGACTACTGGCAACAGGATGTTCACTATACCATTCGGGCAGTAATTGATGACAATAAAGATGAAATTTCTGGTCAGGAAACCCTCGAATACTTTAATAACAGTCCGGATGAATTGAATGTCGTTTATTTTCATTTGTACCAAAATGCTTTTCAGCCGGGGTCTTATGCCCATGCGCTTAATGAAGTTAATAATGAAACGACTACCTTTGGTCAGTATGAAGCTAAAAAAATGGGAACTCTCATTGAATCTCTGATGATAGATGGTCAGTCTGTTCCTTATCGCATCGACAACACCATTATGATTGTCAAACTGCCAAAACCTCTGGCTTCTGGTGCTTCTATTAAATTTAACATTGCTTTCAAAACATATTGGGACAACGGAAGCATGCGCAGACGTTTTAAAACCTTTAAACCGGATGGTAAAAACAAACATTACGATGGTGTGCACTGGTACCCTCGAATCTGCGTTTACGATAGGAAATTCGGATGGAATACCGACCAGCATTTGGGTAAAGAGTTTTATGGCGATTACGGTGTTTACGATGTTACACTGACTTTCCCTTCAAATTATGTTGTGGAAGCTACCGGAGCAATTCAAAATGAAGCTGAGGTAATGCCCGACGATTTGAAATCCAAAATTGATATTGCCAATTATTCCAGATTAAATGAACGTGGTATAAGAGTACCTTCGGGTTACACGTACATCATTCCAAGAGAGGGTACCAAAACCTGGAAGTATCACGCTGAAAATGTACATGATTTCGCCTTTACAGCCGATCCTACATATAGAATCGGTGAAACCAAATGGAATGGTATCAGATGCATTGCGCTCGCTCAGGAACAAAACGCTGCCTATTGGTTTCCTACTGCCAATTTTGTAGCTAAAGTTGTTGAGACCTACAGCAATGATATCGGCATGTACGGTTATCCAAAGATTGTGGCCGCTGATGCTCGTGATGGTATGGAATATCCAATGATTACTTTGGATGGCGGTAACTGGCCTGGCCATCAATACGTCATTGCCCACGAAATCGGCCATAACTGGTTCTTTGGTATGATAGGCAATAATGAAACCTACCGCGCAATGCTTGATGAAGGATTCACGCAGTTTCTGACGTCCTGGAGTATTAAAAAAATCAATGGTATTCCAATGCACGCCAATTCTTACGATGAACAAGCTGTTTACAACGGTTATCTCAACGATGCCATCAATAAAAATGACGCAACCTTAAATACACATAGTGATGATTTTGGCTCTGCAGTTGGACATGGAGGTGGTTACAGGCATGTCTATTATAAAACTGCTACAATGTTGTACAATCTGCAATATGTACTGGGTGACGAATTGTTTCTCAATGCCATGAAACACTATTTTAACAAATGGAAATTTGCACACCCTTACCCGGAAGATTTCAGACAAGCCATAATTGAATATACCAAAGTGGATTTAAACTGGTTTTTCGATCAGTGGATGGAAACCACTAAGTCGATTGACTATAAAATTGTCAATTATAAAAATATTGGTAAAACTTCTGATGGCCAATACAAATATGCAGTAAAGCTAAAAAGAAAAGGGGAGATGCAAATGCCAATCGACCTGACTGTAAAGGATGCCAATGGCAAGAGTTATGAATACCTGATTCCCAATACCTACTTTGCGAAGTCTGAAGGCCGACAAGTGCTGAAAACCTGGAAAGGCTGGGGATTGCTTAATCAGGAATATGTTGATACCATCACGCTAAACGCAAAACTGAAATCAATCGAAATTGATACGACCAACAGGCTGGCGGATATTTACAGGCTCGACAATGTCATGAAAAGACATAGCTACAAATTGCCGTATCGAGCTACTTTCAATAAAGGAATATCTCCTGTTTCAAGTTTCAATCACCAAAATTTTACCTGGCAACCAGATTTTTGGTTCAACGCTGTAGATGGCGTAAAAGCTGGTGTCAATGGTCATTTTGAATATGCACGTGTTAAACATGTTTTAGATATTACATTATGGTACAACACTGGACTGGGAGCTGAAAAACCTTACTCTGAAGATGTACGTGACCTTTTGTCTTATAAACTAACCTACAGAAATCTGGTGGGCAGAGATGCATATATTTTCTGGGATACCCGTATGCTGGATGGACTCTTTTATGATAATCTTGGTTTCGAAAAAGCCTTTGGTAAAAATAAGATTACTCTCAGATACAAATCCATCTCAATGATGAAATCAAAAGGCGTTTATTGGCCTTATCTCAATTCAACCAATCGAGAAGACAAGACCAATTCTTCCATCAATATCGATTACCAGAGAAACTACAGATACAAACACGGAAATGGAACAATTAATTCATCGTTAAGAGGCAATGGATTGAGTAAGGACTATTCCTACGGCTCTTGGAAAGCCGAAGTGATTAACCACAATCACTTTGGAAAACTGGAGATTCATACCAGATGGTTTGTTCAGCATATTGAAGGTGCAAATATTCCGGAAGAAGCAATGTTGAATCTGGCAGGCGCAAATATGGAAGATATGCTTGAAAGTAAATTTACCCGCTCAAGAGGATTTATACCTGAAGAATGGTTGGGTTATGGTAATACAACCAATCATTTTCAAATTGGTGGAGGTTTAAATTTAAGAGGATACGCTGGATACCTGGCACCTGTAAATTCAGGAGCCTTTCAGTACAATATGTTCAGAGGCAATGGAGGAACCAGCGCCTCAGTTGAAATTGATTTCGACCGCTTCATTCCATTCCATCCTAGATTCACTCGCAATTGGTTAAAAGTTGATTTGTATGCTTTTGGAGATGCCGGTATACTCTATAATTCTAACATTAGTGTCGATAATATTGTGTCTCCTTTAAGAGCCGATGCCGGTTTAGGGACTGCTTTCAATATTGTAAGATGGGGGAGAAGAAACCTGATTCAACCAATTACACTGAGATTGGATATGCCGTTTTTCTTAAGTACAAAACCATTTGCTGATAAGGATTATTTCCAAACCAGATGGGTAATAGGAATTGGCAGAAGTTTTTAATCGTTATGAGTAGCAGAATTAAAATCCTAATCGCTCTTTTGTCCTTTGTAATCATATTCATTGGGTCTTCGGTGTTTATGTATTTTAAATACATTCACAATAAACCTAAAGTAAAAATTATTGAGCACAGAACAGAGGTCGACCCCTTAAAATTTGATTCAGCTTTAAGAGCCAAAAATCAAATTCAGAAATAAGCCACTATTCTTTTCTTGCCGTTATTTTTCAAACACATTCCGTAGTATAGAAGTGCAGCGGTCATAATACTATATCCAATTCCAAACAGAATACTGTCGTATTCGGGTAAATAGGAGAGTGCACTTGTTCTCAAATCTTGTTGAATATGGATACTGTATAACAGGAATGGATATGTAAAACTTAAAATTATCAGTACACAGGCTGCGATAAATAATCGCCTCACCAATGCAGGTGGACCCAAAGGGAAATCCTTAGTACAATCGTATAATATCAATGTGCCAAAAGCTATTAATGCCATCGATACTAAAACTGGCGCATAAACAGGTCCAAACCAGGCCCAGGGTATCAGAAATAATATATCCATATCGCCTAAACTTACAGGCCAGCCAATTAAAAGATATAAAAACACATAGTAAAATATGTCCCAGATACCGAAGGCTATCATAAACCAGGCCCAGCGTTCATTCTTATTATTACCTGCTATAAATCCAATCCCAGCAAGCATTATCAGTGTGGCCAATTCTCTGAGTAACTCTGTTATTCCAATGGTATCCGATATATTTTTCATCGGAAAATTAAATCCATCCGGGTAATAAAGTGCACGCAGATAAACGACGACTGCTGATTCAAGTAAAGCCATTGCTATGCTGAACAATACAACGGCCGTCGCTTTTTGTATTACTTTAGATTTTGATGTCATAAGTTTTGTAAATTGATTTATTGTATTTGTTTGGCTTTGAATTTAAATTGAGCAATGATATTTATAGCCAGTAATACCATATTTATTAATGGAAAAGCTTGTGGGAATAGCGATTGATCAAATTCGCCAATCAACTCACCTATAAGTATAAAAATGTAGAAATTGTAGACTATTGCCAACGCATCGAAAAATACAATCGTATTTAATTGATTGCTGTAGTAAGTAAGAGACTTAATGAATCTTCTGAAGTATACAATTGTCCATATAGCACCCGGAATTCCAACAATAAGTACGACTGAAATAATGAATTGCTCATGATGAAGTAAAATACCCAAAAGCTGATTGAGTGCTAACAAGAGATAGTTATAACTTATAAAATCGGGTTCTCTTTCAGAACTGGTCTTTATGCTTGAGAATGTTTCCATGTCAGGTCTTTTTGATTTGATTTAACTTTGGATAATATGGCTTCTAAGGCGGGTAGCATTTGATTCAATCCTTTTGTCTTGATCAGGAAGTTCCAAACGGGTTCAAATTTCTTCCAACCTCCAGAGTAAAACAGGTGCTTGATTTGATGCTTCAAATCTTCGTGCGTTTTGGCTGCCTGCCAGATGTTTCGCCATGAGTAAAAGTCTTTGTAAGCTTTGTCGTACCCGGCTTTTAATGCTTCTGCAGAGAGTTTTTTTGTTTCATATACCACATGTCGGGTATCGTATAAATCCCAGTTATTGGTTAATATTCTCCCTTGCTCATACATGTCTTTATACAAACGTGTGCCTGGATATGGGGTAAGTATATGAAATGTAGACGTTGTGATGCCGTTTTTAACCGCCCATTCAACTGTTCTGTCAAATACAGATTCATCGTCATCATCCAAACCGAAAACAAAACTGCCATTGATCATTATCCCATTGTCGTGCAATCGTTTGATGGCTCTCTCATAGTCTTTACCTAAATTTTGTTTTTTATTGCTCTGAAGTAAATTGGCCCCCGACAAAGTTTCGAATCCCACAAATACACTGCGCATTCCGGCTTCTGCAGCTTTCTCTATAAGATTGCCTCTTAATATAGAGTCAATCGTGGCTGCACCCTGAAATACTCTGTTCATCCCGCGCATGCCGTCAAACATAGCTTCCGCAAATCTTGCATTCCCTAATAAATGGTCGTCCAGAAAATACAAATGCCTGCCCGGTAATCGGTCTATTTCACTTAAAGCATCTTCAACTCTTTGTGTGTAAAATCCTTTCCCTCCCTCAAAAAAGGCATCTTTATAACAGAAGTCGCAATGATGAGGACAACCCCTAGTTACCACAATGCTGTTAGGCACGAGATACAAATGGCGCTTTATTAAATCACGTCTGATTGGTGGGATTTGTTCTATGCTCCTTTCTCTTGATACATAGCGTTTTAATGCTTTTCCATTTTTATAATCTTGGAGAAATACCGGAAATGTATCTTCACCCGGACCGATAAAAATAGTATCGGCGTGCAGTGCTGCTTCTTCTGGCATCGAACTGACATGTAAGCCGCCTAAAATGACATAACTGCCCTTTGTTCTGTAATGGTCGGCCATCTTATATGCTCTGTATGCATTCGTGATGTACACCTGTATAATGACTAAATCAGGTTCGTCATCTAAGTTGACATTTTCAACATGCTGATCGCATAGCTCTGCTTCATCATTTGGATCGAGATAAGCGGCAAGTGTGGCCAATCCTAGTGGTGGAAACAAGGAATATTTAATCGGTCTCCAAAATGGACTCTCGGCCTCGGCCAGGGCTGGTAATATAAGTTTGACTTTCATAATTAAAAAGTACTTTGAAATACAAAGTTAATGGTTATAAAAAAGGTTGAACTATTCATTGAATCATGGTTATTTTCCTAATAAGTTAGCGAGTGATTTTAAGTGTTTTTCAAATGCTTTTTTGCCGGCACTGCTGGCTCTGAAGCTGGTATTTGGTTTTTTGCCAATAAAGGACTTTCTAACTTCAATGTATTGCTCTTTTTCGAGATAGGCTATATGACTGGCTAAATTACCATCTGTCACTTTCAGCAATTCTTTCAGCTCGGTAAAATCCACCCATTCATTGACAGCTAAAACTGCCATCATGCCTAAACGAATCTTGTTCTCAAATGCTTTGTCGAATCCTTCTAACATGTATTATTTATTCGTTCTTTATAGTCATGAAAGCTCCGTAAATGACATGACAGATCCCAAATCCTATGGTCCAGATAATAATGTGATACTCAATAAACAATAAACAGATTAGTCCCAGTAGTATTTGTATGATACCAAACACCCGCACTGAGTTGTGTGTAAATTTGGCAGCTCCATATAAGGAAATGCCATAAAAAATTAATGACAAAGGCAATACTAAATCTGGTGTTCTGAAAAACAATATGGCACAAAAAACTATACCGCTGCTCAATGGCACAAGCATGTTCACCATCAGTTGCCTGGAAGCCGGACCCCAAACCTGCATGCCCATTTTTCTGGCTCTTTGTACGGACAGGAGTGTTGTGGTAAACAAGGAAACCGTCAGTAAAACCAACGATAATATAAAGGCTGTTGAATAATGCTGTGAGGGCAAACTGGAAAGTTGCCCTAAGTTCGGATCAAATGGATTGATGGCATAATGATCGCAAAACCAAGTCACCGATAATATCGTAATTATCCCAATAATAATTCCCGAAAGTCCACTTAATGAAATGAACTTGCTCGAACGTTCCATTAATACTTTGATTTCGTTCAGCGTGTCTGCAGGATGTTGATCTTTATTCATGATAAAGTACTTTGTGATGCAAAGTAAGAGGATTCTTTTTTGATTTGTAATGGAGAATTATCAACATTGGATGAAAATTGTATTAAAGCCGATAAAATGAACTGTACAATTAGGATTCTGAATTATGGAAACTAACGCCTTCTGCCTGATTTTTGACTCGGTTTATGTCGCGAAGGGCCGCTGTTATTGTGCTTTTTGTGTTTTGAATGTCCCGAACTGCTTTTAGGTTTATGTCCTCTGTTTGTATGTTGCTCAGCTGATTTGCGATGTTCTGATTCGGGTTTCTTGCTCGTTGGCTTTGTACTTTTTTGTTTTTTTACATCTATGCCTGATGAGTCTTCCAACATGCTGTACAATACATCCATTTCACTATCTGTAAGGTCCCTCCATTCTCCTAATGGAATTCCTTTCAGTGTAATGTTCATTATTCTCACACGTTCAAGTTTGGTAACTTCATAACCAAAATGTTCGCACATGCGTCTGATTTGTCTGTTTAAGCCTTGTATAAGTGTAATTCTGAAAGTTTGTGGTCCTTCCTGAACTACCTTACACTTTTTTGTTGTTACGCCTAACATAGGAACTCCATTCGCCATGCCATTGATAACTTGAGCCGTGAGGGGCTTGTCAACTGTCACAACATATTCTTTCTCGTGTTTGTTGCCGGCTCTGAGTATCTTGTTAACCAGGTCACCGTTATTGGTGAGAAAAATCAAACCCTGTGAATCTTTATCCAGTCGGCCAATTGGAAAAATACGTTGACTGTGATGTACAAAGTGAACGATATTATCTCTGACGCCTTCTTCAGTTGTAGATGTAATACCAACCGGTTTATTTAGTGCAATGAAAACTATATCTTCACCTTCACGAGGCTCTAACTCCAGTCCATTAACTCTCACTCTGTCTCCTACATATACCTGATCACCAATACCGGCTCTTTTGCCATTGATAAATACAACCCCTCGTTCTATATGTCTGTCGGCTTCTCTCCTCGAACACAACCCACTTTCACTGATATATTTATTTAATCGTATGCCGTCTTTTTGCATGTCTGTTTTTGTTTTAATCAGAACTTGTCTTTGCGACAAAGTACCTGCGAAATTAATACATTCTTAAATAGTGATGTGAGCATTTAACTAGAAACTACTATAAATTCCAAATCACATAGACTTCATCAATGAATATTACGGGCATCCAGTGCCTTTCTGTATTTGGCGGCATACTTCAGGTGTTCTTCATAAGTGGCGCTGAAGTTGTGATAACCTGAAAAATCTTCTTTAGCACACATGTATATGTAGTTGTGCTCTTTAAAATTTAATACCGCATCAATTGCTGTTTTTCCGGGTATGCAAATGGGACCCGGTGGCAAACCTTTGTTTTTATAAGTATTGTAAGGTGACTCAACCTGAAGGTGTCCGAATAAAATACGTTTTAATCCCGGAGAATCCAGTGCAAATTTAACAGTAGGATCAGCCTGTAATGGCATATTCAAACGCAATCTGTTGATGTACATTCCAGCTACTTCACTCATTTCATCGGATTTATTCGTTTCTTTTGAAACTATACTTGCCAAAATACTCACTTCCAATGCACTCAAACCAACTCTTTGCAGTTTTTGTAATCTTTCAGCACCCCAGAATTTGATATACTCCTTATACATCCTGTTAATCAGTTCATTAGCTTGAGTATGCCAGTACATATTGTATTTGTCAGGTATAATTAATGCATAAACTGTTTGTGGTGAAAATCCTAATGAATCCAGAAATGCAGTGTCCTGAAGTATATTGTAAAAATCAAGTGTATCAGCTTCAAATTTATTTCCGCAACGATTGGCAAAATTCTCGAGTGAAATACCCGGAGCAATCACCAAATCAACGGTTTTCATTTTACCCTCTCTGAACAACCTCACCAAATCAATGTATGTCATGGCAGGTTTTACCGAATATCTGCCTTTTTTCATCCATCTTTTTAAATTCATCCTTTCTGATAGAGCTAAGAAAAGTTTTGGGTATTTCATGCCAAAATTTCTTTCAAGTCTTTGAGCTAAGATTTGTGGGTTATCGCTTTCCAATACCTCGAAGTATTGAGTGTTTTCAATAGATAGGGCAGGGGTCTTATACAAATACAATGCAAAAGAACCGACAACAAGAAAGATAATGATTCCTGCAATTAGAACGACTTTTAGCCTTTTTTTCAAACGTGAATTTTTGTCTCAAATTTAATCAACAAATTCAACTTAACAACACATGAACACAACTTTACATGTCCTTCCTTAAATTTGCAGAATGGAAGTTATCCAAACCGGAATCAAAGATTTAATACTCCTTCAACCTAAAGTTTTTAAAGACCCCCGTGGTTATTTCTTCGAAAGTTACAACAGGGAAAAATTTCAAGCCCTGGGAATGGACATAGAATTTACACAAGACAATCAATCTCTTTCATCTAAAGGAATACTCAGGGGCTTGCATTTTCAAAAGCCTCCACATGCTCAGGGTAAATTGGTAAGAGTTATAAAAGGTGCTGTTTTGGATGTTGCCGTTGATATCAGAAAAGATTCACCAACTTATGGTCAACATTTTTTAGCTGAACTGACCGAATCCAATTTTACGATGATGTATGTACCTGTTGGATTTGCTCATGGTTTTCTCACGCTTTCCGATGATACCATATTTTCCTATAAATGCACCGACACTTACCACCCGGAATCTGAAGGTGGACTACCCTGGAACGATACGGATCTGAACATTCAATGGGGAATTGATGATCCAATCATGTCGGAAAAGGACAAAATTTTTAAGCCATTTAAAGATTTCGTTTCACCGTTTTAAAGAGATTGTATAAATTTATAGACAGGTGAAAAAACTCAGTTGAACGTTTTTGTTATTCCTGTTAGTAAAAAATATTCAATTGGGATAAATCTCTAATCATCTCATTTTTAAAAATTTATTTGGATGTCTGTCGAATAATTGACTTCATCTAAAAAAATAATTACCATTTTTTTTTGGAATAAAGAATTAGATTTCTATAATTGCTCAGACTATTTGTTGAAAACTAATTCCTGAAACACACTCGGATAATTTGCCGAAACTCAAATTAAAGCAAAATCGTTAATCGCATGAAAAATATCCTGGTGTACCTCAAATGGATTCCTGAATTCTATTTTATTCTGGCTTCCTTACTTTGGTTTTATGTCTCTGTACAAAATCAAAACCCCGACTATCAAAGTGTTCTCAATTTTCCAGCTGTTATTATGATAGTGCTTTTTCATATACAGTTGTTTCTTAACGACCATGTATTGGGTAAGATTTTAGCTGCCATGACTGCAATAGGCTCTCTGGTGCTTATCTTAAATTACTCTCTTAACTGGATTGATTTTAACAATTTCGACTATTCAGCTCAGATTATGACGCTTAAGCTTGGAAATCTGGCCTTGTTGAGTCTGATTATGGCAGTTTTGATGTATCTGAAATACAAAAATCCTGTTATGAATACAGAAGCTGAATTGATAGAAAACTGATAATTATTAAGACTCCAGAGCCTTTATAACTTCAGCATTTACCAGTTTCGGATCAGCCTTGCCCTTACTGGCTTTCATTACTTCACCTACAAACAGTCCCAATAATCCTTTTTTACCTGCCTTATACTCGGCAACTTTCTCAGGATATTTGCTTATAACTTCAGCAACAATTCCACTGATTAAGCCCAAATCGCTGGTCTGTAAAATGTTGAGTTTCTCGGCTACTTCCAAAGGATTGTAATTGCTACTGTTCAACATTTCAGGAAAAACAGTTTGTGCCGCAGCTGAATGGCTCAATTTACCTTCATCAATCAATTGTATCAATTGACCAATGGATGAAACCGGCATTTTGAAATCTTCTATTTCTGTCGCTGTCTCATTTAAATAGGATTTAATTGGACCTAATAACCAGTTGGCTGCTGCTTTGTAATTTTCGGTGTGCTGACACATTTCGATATAAAACAATGCAGTTGACTTGTCCTCTGTTATGGTCGTTGTATCGTATTCTGATAAGGCAAATTCATTTTTAAGCTGATTGTACAATTGCTCAGGTAATGCAGGCATATTGTCTTTAATACTCTGCAAATACTCGTCTTTTACGATGAAAGGAGGCAGGTCGGGCTCAGGGAAGTATCTGTAATCGTTGGCGGCTTCTTTAGAACGCATACTGAATGTATTGCCTTTTAAAGCATTGAATCCTCGCGTTTCTGAAACTATCGTTTCGCCTCTTTCCAACATCTCGCTTTGTCTCTTAATCTCACTTTCTATGGCTCTTTTGACATTAGAGATTGAGTTCATGTTTTTAACCTCTACTTTAGTCCCAAATGTTGTACTGCCAACAGGACGGATGGATATATTGGCGTCGCATCTCAATGAGCCTTCTTCCATATTTCCATCGCAAATGCCCAGATAGCGCACCAGTTTTCTGATTTCACTCACATATTCATAAGCCTCTTCTCCGCTTCTGATATCTGGTTCTCCGACAATCTCTATCAAAGGTACTCCGGCGCGATTATAGTCAACTAAGGTGTCGTTTAAATCCTGATCGTGCATACTCTTTCCGCTGTCCTCTTCCATGTGGATGCGCGTCAATCGTATGTTTTTGTCTCCATCCTTAGTTTTAATTTTTACAAATCCTCCTGTGCAAATAGGTGTTTTATCTTGTGTAATCTGATAACCTTTTGGTAAATCTGCATAGAAATAATTCTTTCTGTCAAATCTGTTGATTCTGGTAATTTCGCAATTCAAGGCCAGGCCCATTTTGATAGCTTGTTCTACTACCTTGACATTGTGTTTTGGCAATGTGCCGGGGTGAGCAATGGTAATAGGACTGATTTGTGTATTGGGCATACCACCATATTCGGCATTGTCTGAGCAATAAGCTTTGCTCTTGGTTAACAATTGCACGTGAATTTCCAATCCTATAACTGCTTCGTAATTCATATTTAAGGATTGCAAAAGTAAGTCATAAAATCGACTTTTTGAAGCGAGTAAGATTAGCTTTCTGAATCAGATCCAATGATAAACTACTTAAGTTTATCATTGTTTTGATGCCTCTCAAAATCACGATTGGTTTTCTTAGTCATATTGCGTTCAAACGCTTCTGTTAAGTTGACCCCGGTTTGATTGGCTAAACAAACCAAAACCCAAAGCACATCTGCCATTTCATCGGCTAACTGGTCTTCACTTTCCCCTTTTTTAAAGGATTGTTCTCCATATTTACGTGCCATTATCCTAGCCAGTTCACCAACTTCTTCCATTAAAATAGCAGTGTTGGTTAACTCGCTGAAATATCGCACGCCTATGGTTTTAATCCAATCATCAACCCTGGCTTGTGCTTCTTCTATAGTCATGATTTAAGCTGTTACTGCATGCTGAGCTGCCAGCCATCTTTCTGCATCCAGTGCAGCCATACAACCACTTCCTGCTGCTGTTACAGCCTGTCTGTATATTTTATCCTGAGCATCTCCACAGGCAAATACACCTTCTATATTGGTATAGCTGGTACCTGGCTTGGTTATCAAATAGCCTTGCTCATCCATATCCAGCCAACCTTTGAATATATCAGTGTTAGGTTGGTGTCCTATCGCTACAAAGAATCCACTTACAGGAATTTCTTTTGTGCTGCCGTCTACTGTGTTTTTAATTCTTACAGCCTCAACCATGTGTTCACCCAAAACTTCATCTGTCACACTGTTAAAGTGAATTTCAATGTTAGGTGTATTTTCAACCCTGTGTTGCATGGCTTTAGATGCTCTGAATGTATCTTTTCTTACAATCATGTGCACTTTGCTGCAAAGTTTTGCAAGATAGCTGGCCTCTTCACAAGCTGTATCTCCTGCTCCAACTATGGCAACATCCTGATTTCTGTAAAAGAATCCATCGCAAACAGCACAGGCACTTACACCACTGCCATTCAATCTCTGCTCACTCGGTATGCCCAGCCATTTTGCACTTGCTCCAGTTGCGATTATAACCGTTTGAGCCAGTATTGTCTTGCTTTCATCTACCACACATTTAAATGGTCTCGAACCAAAGTCAACTGCCGTTACCATTCCATATCTGACATCTGCACCCAGTCTGACAGCTTGCTGCTTAAAATTATCCATCATTTCCGGACCTTTTATTCCGTTTGGGTATCCCGGGTAATTCTCAACTTCTGTGGTAATAGTCAATTGCCCTCCTGGCTGTAATCCTTCATACATAACAGGTTTCATATCTGCTCTCGCTGCATAAATAGCTGCTGTATAACCGGCAGGACCACTACCAATGATTAAACATTCTACTTTTTCTATCTCTTGGTTCATGCCGCAAATTAAATCATTTGTCAGCTTTCTTAAAAATTGAACTTGGTAATGTGGATATTGATTTAATCCATACCCTTTGTGACTTTTATCATTGGTGTATTGACAAAAGGACAGTTGTGGATAAGTATTAGGAGCCGGCAGATTCGCCTGAACTTTCGCTCTTTTTCTCTTTGCTGGTCGTGATACCGGTGCTAATTCCAAAATATAAATCAGCTCCGTATATGTTGTTGGAACGTATTTGACCAATGATGTTATCAGAACCAATAAATACAGGACCAACTCTTAAGAAAAAGCCTATTCTTCCAGCGGTATAGTCATTCATTAATCCTATTGGCATCGATACTTCAAACAGCTTCGTTTCTATTCTTGGAATCAACATCAGATAACTGGCCCTTCTGCTGCCTATGGTTTTTTTGCCTCTTAAGTCCTGCGATAAATTTGCCCCTACATACAAAAACTTAAATATGTTGTAATCAAACTGAAGATTTAATGTAGTTGGCATGCGACTGATGACTTCTTTGGCACTGGTATCAACAACAAAAATAGTGCGCATTACACTGTCTGTATAGGCCAGACCTCTGGACTCTCCCTGCGACCATGCATCAGCAAATTCAGGGGATATGACAAATGTTTTTTCTCCGCTGTTATTAGTTATACGGGTGTTTTTTAAATTTTGATTGTATTTGATATTTCCGGCGTCCAGTAAACTGATGCCGCCTTTAAATAAATAGGCATTTTTACCATTCGTTACTTTTTTTGTTCCGCTTGGGTTGTATTCGAATGCAAATCCAATATCGTAGCCTAATCCTTTACCATTGAGTTTACTGCCTAAGGCATTAAAGTTGATGGCATTGATATTGGTGAGTTCACTGATATCTGTATAGCCGTATTCCAAATCTGTATTGCCAAAGATGATGGTATCTGCGCCGGGAGCTTTTATCAGCATGCCATTGTTTTTGATATAGCCGGTTCCAAATCCTAACAACAATTTTGGAGTGGCTCCCACACTTAAAGTAAGTTCATCGCTACTAACAATTGTTTTAGCCAATGTCAACCCGATTTCTCCATAAGCATTCATGTTAATGGTAAATGCATTGTCTCCATAAGTGGTACCTACCTGAAATTTATTTGGACCACTGTATGTGAATGAACCTTTTGAACTGTCTATGCCGTATCTGGCTAGTCGCGCCAATGGGTCTGCCACATCATTGATTTGAAAACTTATCGTGTTTTTGTATTGTAAACCAATTGAAAATCCTTTTCCTATACGGTATAAAACTCCAGGACCTCTGGTTTGTAAATACAGGTTGCCGTTCTTTGGTCGTTCACTATTGTTTTCAGATAACCAGGCGTCACTAAACTGAAGTTTACCCTGAGCATTTTTATATTGAGAAGGTATATTACCAGTAACCAAATTAATGTAACTGAAAGGCAGATTTAAACGAATGTAATCGTTGCTGAAGCCAAAACCTGCTGTTAATCCATTGATGTACATCCTGTGTCTGGATGTAGCTGTGAATGCAGGATTGATGCCGGCTTGGTGAATACCTCCAAAATTACTTTGCTGCAATCCTATGAAGGTTTGAGCTTGTAGGTTAACTGAATAATAAATTGTGAGGAAAAGGACGAGTGTTTTAGTGAATTTCAATCTCATTTGTATTTAATTTGTGTCGTGTTATCGGATAAAAAAACAGCAAAACTAATCGGTCTCTCAATGTTCAATATTGCGCTGGCCGTGGCTTTGGGTGCATTTGGTGCTCATCAGCTTAAAAACATCCTCTCCGAATACAAACTCAGTGTGTTCGAAAAAGCCTGTGATTACCTGGTATTTCAAAGCCTCGGTGTCATACTGCTTTTACTTCTCAAAAGTACTACAAAATTTTCATTGAACCAATATGCGCCTGTCTTATTGCTGATTGGAACTTACTTGTTTTCTGTCGCTATTGGATTAACTGCCTTCAGCGAACTGGAGGGTTGCTCAGTACTAACAAAAGCCGGTATTGTGGCTCCGTTCGGTGGCTTATCTATGATTATTGCATGGACTCTGGCCGCTGTTTCCTTGTTGAAATGGAGGGAGAATAAATGAAAACACTCATTCTCCTCAGACACGCCAAAACTGAACCTCAATCATTGATTAAAACGGATTTCGAACGTCGTCTTACTGATGTTGGCAAAGAACGACAATATAAAATCTCAGCTAAATTAACTGAATTAAACATTGTACCCGATTGCATTTTATGCAGTACTGCCATTAGAACTAAAGAAACATTAACCGAATTGTTGTCTGTTACTAAATGGAATTCTCAACTGTATTTTCACGATGAATTATACCATGCTTCTGCTTCAGAGATTTTAAATACCCTTAAAAAATATGAAGCTTCCAATGAGCAGATATTAGTTATTGGTCATAATTTTGGTATTAGTACTCTGGCAAATTTGCTCAGCAAAACCGGAGCTGAAGAAATGGTTACTTCCGGTGTTCATATCTTACATTTCGATGATGCTATTGAACTATATCAGGGAGATTTCTATCTGAGTTTAAAACCTAAAACTGTTTGACTGAATCTAATTCCATATCGCTGGATGATATAGATACCCTCTATGTTGAGGTCGTGCTGCCTTTGCCGCTGCCTAAATTATTTACATACAGATTGCCATCTGAGTATTTTGAACTGGCAATGCCTGGCAAAAGGGTATTTGTTCCTTTTGGAGCCCGGAAAGTCTATACCGGTATCATTGTCAATGTGACTACTCAGAAACCTGATAGATATGAAGCACTCAATGTCATCTCATTTTTGGATGATGTGCCTCTCGTTTCGGATGCACAGCTGAATTTCTGGAAGTGGGTAGCAGCTTACTATATGTGTAGTCTGGGTGAAGTAATGGCTGCTTCTTTGCCTGCTGGATTAAAGCTAGCAAGTGAAACTTATATTGCTCTGCAAGACAATGTCGAGTATGAAGAATCTCAGTTGGATGCACGTGAAATCCTCATTCTTAAAGCAATCGAAGGGAAGGAGAAAATCAGAGTTTCCGAACTCGAAACATTGCTGAAATCCCGAACTTCTTTTGTTAAAATCATTAAGAGTTTGTATGACAGAGACCTCATTGTCATGTTCGAAGATGTCTCTGAGAAATACAAACCAAAACTGGTCACTCATATTCGTATTCATCCTGATTGCTCTGAAGAGTCGCTTGAATCAAATTTAAATCTGCTGGAAAAAAAAGCCAATAGTCAGTTTAAAGTTCTACTGGCTTTATTAGGCGAACCTAAACGTCAGGCTAACAAATCTGAGTTTTTAAAAAAATACAACTTTAATTCTGCTCAAGTTAAGGCTTTATGTGAAAAAGGTTTGATTCATCAATACGATGTAGTAACTGACAGATTTGTAAAGAAAAATATCGAATCCCCTGAGTATACTTTGTCTTCTGCTCAAATCCATGCGCTTGAGAGTATTCACAGGCAATTGACTACAAAAAAAGTTGTTTTATTGCACGGCGCAACTGCTTCAGGTAAAACTTATTTATACATAGAACTGATAAAGCAAACTATAGCTGAAGGAAAATCTGTTTTATATCTGGTTCCCGAACTGGCACTAACTGAACAACTCATCACCCGTCTAGAATTGCATTTTGCCGACTCTATGATGGTTGCTCATTCCCGGTTCAGTCAGAATGAAAAAGTTGAAATCTGGAATAAGTCAGCAAATGGTGAAGTAAAATTGCTCATCGGTCCCCGCTCAGCTGTGTTTATGCCACTGAAAGATTTAGGTTTGGTAATTGTGGATGAAGAACATGAACCAGCTTTTAAGCAACATGAGAAAGCACCAAGGTATCATGCGAGAGATACTGCAATAGTGCTGGCCAGTTCTTTAAATGCCAAAGTTATTTTAGGCTCTGCTACACCTTCTGTCGAATCTTTTTATAATGCTAAAACCGGAAAATATGGTTTTGTTGAATTGAAGGAATTGTATGGTAAAGCTGAAAAGGCGAAAGTGATTTTTGGAGATATCAGAGAAGAAACCCGCACCAAAACGATGACCGGACTGTTTACTCAAACTCTGATGGAGCATTTGCACAGAATAAAGGAAACAAAAGGGCAGGGGATAGTATTTCAAAATCGCAAAGGTTATGTACCTATGCTCGAATGTCAGGTTTGTGGTTGGGTAAGTAAGTGTATTAATTGCGATATAGCTTTAACTTACTATAAGTATTCAAACAACCTGAGATGCCACTATTGTGGTTATCAGCAACCCAATATTACAAAATGTCAGGCATGTGGTAATAACAGTATGACAATTCAGGGATTTGGAACAGAAAAAATAACCGAAGAATTGCAATTGCTTTTGCCTGATTACAGAATCATTCGATTTGATCAGGATAGCACCAGACAAAAAAATGCCTACCGAAAACTAATCAGTGACTTTGAGAATGGTCAGGCTGATATTATGGTGGGTACCCAGATTGCCGTTAAAGGCTTGGATTTTCAAAACGTGACTTTATGTGCAGTTGTTAATGCCGATCATTTATTGAATATCCCTGATTTCAGAGCACATGAACGCACTTTCCAGTTGTTGTATCAGTTAGCAGGCAGAGCAGCCAGACATGGCAGAGAAGGATGGATGGTGATTCAAACACGACAAATTGATCATCCTGTATTGCAAGCTGTAGCACACTATGATTATGAAGGATTCTATGAGATGCAAATAGAGGAAAGAAAACAATTTGCCTATTCGCCTTTTAGCAAGATGATTAAACTAACACTCAAACACAAATCACAGGAAACTCTTCAAAAAGGTGCTTCAGCATTCTCTTCTTTATTGAAGAAACAATTGGGTGGGAGAGTGCTTGGGCCGGAAACACCATTTATAACTAAAATCAAAAATCTTCATTTGCGCAATATCCTCATCAAACTGGATGCAGAAAAAGACAATCCAAAAGTGATAAAAGAATTTATCGTGAAAACTTTCGATTTTCTGTTAGAAAATGAGACCTATAAAGGCATGCAACTGGTGCCTGATGTAGACACTTATTAGAGTATGGCTGTAATCAAATGACTCCTCTTGAAAACATGTCCTTGTAGTTAAAATATCTCAGGCGACCATTGTTAATCAGATTGTCACCATCCATCAACCTCAACATTTTGTCAAGCTTCATGGTTGTAAGAGGTTTTGGAATGTATCCAAGCACATTCTCATACTCATAAGACTTTTCAATGTCCATAGGGTCGATAGAGGAAGTAAAGATAAATGTAGGAATGTTTTGCGCCTGGGTGATTTGGTTCAATTCCTCAATAAAATTCCATCCATTCATCTCCGGCATGTTTAAGTCGAATAAAATGAGATTAGGAATGTTTTCGCCCACCTGAATCGAAAACTTTAGTCTGTCTAAAGCTTTCCATCCATTACTAAACTTCTCCAAACGATCACAAAAATTGGTTTTCCTAATTAGTTTTTCGGCCAGGTAAAGAATGATTTCATCATCATCCACAATGTAGGTTAGGTCAATTTTGCTCATGGTTTTTGAAATACAATTGAAACGCCCTTTTGTTAAATAGTTGATAATCAGCAATGTAGACTAATTATCAATGAGTATTTTTTCTCAATTTGAAAATAAGTAAGTCAAATTATGAACTAAAAGTGTTGATAATCCTTAAAACTGGACACTTGAGTTCAGCTTACTCATCCCCTTAACAGGAGCAAAATGTCTTAAGATAGTGGTATTTTTTAGCATATGTATTTGTGTATATTTCAATCTTCAATCAATCTCAGAATCTTATCTAACTTCTGCCTGGTTAAAGGCTTTGTGATAAAATCCCTTATGTCCGGATATTGATAAGAACGCTGCTTATCATTCGGGTCAATTGATGAAGTAAATATAAACGTCGGAATTGCTTTTTCAAAATTTATTTTCTGAAATTCTTCAATAAAATCCCAGCCACTTAGGCCCGGCATATTTAAGTCAAATAAGATAACTTCTGGTATATTTTCCCCAATTTGAAGACTGAATTTTAATCGCTCCAAAGCCGTTTTCGCATCTGTAAAGGTCTCCACCCGTTCGCAAAAATCTGATTTCTTAATTAATTTATCTGTCAGGTAAATGATGATCTCGTCGTCATCAATAATGTAGGCTAAATCAAGCTTTCTCATGTAAATAAATGGTAAATGTGGAGCCCTGTCCGTTTTTGCTGCTTACTTCAATCTTTCCGTCCATGGCTTCTATATGATTCTTGGTGATGAACAATCCAAATCCTACAGCATCCTTGTTGCCGTGAAAAGTCTGATACATACCAAAAATATGGTCTTTGTTTTTCTCTATATCTAATCCTTTACCATTGTCCTCAACATTTAACTTAATGTATTCATTGTCTTTCTCTGCAGTAAACCGGATACGCGAACGCCTTTCTTCCGAACTGTACTTCAGGGCATTTGATAATAAATTCAATAATATACTCTCTATATACGATGGTATTAACTTAACCTCCAAATCGCTATCTACCTCATTAAGGATTTCAGCATTCTTTTCATGTATCAGCTGACTGACAATGCTGCAGGTTTTATCAATTTCTTCTCTCAGGTTCACCATTCTATAATGTTTGTCGGTGTTCTCCTGAAATGAAACAAAATCTGCCAGATTGTTTACGGTCTCATTTAACTTAACAGTACTCTGTTTTAGCATTCCGAGCAACTGCTCAAACTCCTCATGATTATCCGTGGTTTCAAGTAATTCAATTATACCTACAATATTGTTGTTATGCGATTTAATATTGTGTGATACGATATGTGTAAAATTATTCAGCCATTTGTTTTGATCGTGACTTTTTCTCAGCAATTCCTGAAGTTTGATTTCATTGCTGCGCCTGTCTGTAATATCCTGACAGATGCCATGCAATCCTGTAGGCTTCCCATTATGGTCAAACTCAAAATGACTTTCTGAGTAGATATATCTGATTGTGCCATCCGGCCTGATGATTCTGTGGTACATCGAATAATCTTCCATAGTTTCATATCCTATTTTGATTATCTCATTGACATAAGGTAAATCTTCAGGGTGCACAAATGATAACCACGAATCAAATGTATGATCGAAATTGTATGAAGTTATTCCGTAGATTTTGTATGCCTCATCCGACCAGCGTGATGATTTAGTTATAAAACTTAGCTCCCAGTTCCCAAGATGAGCAATTTCCTGTGCCTGTTTTAAACGGTTTTGATTTTGTATAAGATTCCGCTCAAATAACTTTCTTTCTGTAATGTCTGTTGAAATACAGGCTATACCGATGACCATTCCTTTTTCATCCTTTATTGGATTAAAAGACATTTCATTCCATATTTCTTTTGGCTCATAAAGATGTTCGCTGACTGTAAAGCACTCACCGTTTTTTACTCTGTTCAGATACAATTTAAATTTCTCAGCATTGTCAACAACGTTTTTGAAACTTAAAAAATGATCCCCAACATAAGGTTTATGTTTGCTGTTGAGTTCTATATACTCAGAAAAGGCCTCATTAAAACTGATTAAATTAAATTCTAAATCCAAACTAAATATTTGTGATTTAGTGTTATTAATGAGTGCTTTCAGATTGTTGTGTTCGAATTCAAGTTTTAATTCTGCGTCTCTTTTTTGCTTTTCAGCTTTTCGCAGTTCCGAAATATCTGCAGATGTTACAAATGCTCCGATAATATTACCTCCTTCATCAAAAGCAGGCTTATACTTATTGCTGATCACCAAGGTGTCTTTATTCGGTAATTTGATTTCAATTTCTGAATATTCAGTTTTACCGGCAAATACCCTCTCATAAATCTTTTTTAGAATAGCAACTCTGTCAGGATTGGCAATTTTAAATATAGAATCTCCCTTTTGAACATCCGTTCCAAAGTATTTTAAATATTGGGTTTTAAATTGACGGTTAAAAGCAACTATCCTGAATTGATTGTCAACCAATATATAGCTCTCTTCAGAATTTGTAATCAGCAAAGACAGTTTCTGATCCAGCTTTTTCAATTCATCTATGGCTTTATCTTCTCCTAAGTTACTCATGTTAAGCCAACAATCAGTATTATTTCACAATATTAGTAAGAAATAAGCGGTCTACCAAAATGATATTATATAAAGCTTGCCAATAAATCTAAAAACTTTTCCTTTGTAATAGGCTTTATTACAAAATCTTTTACCGATTTATACTCCTGCACCTTCGCAATATCCTTAGGTGATATGGATGATGAGACAATATAAATTGAAATAAGCTCATCTGTATACGACTTTAAAACATTGAACTCATCCAGAAATTCCCAACCATCCATAACAGGCATGGTTAAATCCAGTAAAATGATTTGAGGTAATTTTTCATTGGATTGTATCGATTTACTTAAGCTTTCTATGGCTTCCTGCCCGTTTGTGTACATCCATACCTTATCTACCAAATGACTTTCTTTGATGATTTTACCGGTTAAAAATCTGTATATATCATCGTCATCTACCAGGTATAGACTGTTTATGGTTTTCATTTTTCTTTTCCTTTAAATAAATCTTAATCCTAAAATAGACATCTGTCTTGGCATCCACTTCAATTTTTCCACCCATTGATTCTACTTGTGTTCTCGTTATAAATAATCCAAATCCTTTAGCTTGCGGATGCTTGTGAAATGTTTTTCTTAATTTGGATAACTTGTCACCATGCTTTTCAATATTTAAACCCAGTCCATTATCTGTACACTCAAGACAAACCCATCCGTTTTCAATATAACTCCTTAATACAATCTCTGTTGGTCTGTCATTACTTCGGTACTTGAGAGAATTACTGAAGATGTTCATGATAATGCTCTCGAGATATTTTTTAGGATACTTTACTTCGGGCACTGATTTGAAATCAGTTTTTATTGTAGCTTCACAATTGTCGATTTCTGCCTGAAATGCAATTCTGATTCGTTCAAATATTTCTTCAAATTGAACAGTTTCCTGACTAACTTCTACATCATTTCTGATTTGCAGGGAAGATACCAATTCTTCAAATGTTTCCTGTAAAAATGAACTCACCTGCTTGATTTTATTGAAATAATCATCTTTCTCTGAAGCATCTTCGCTCTCCGAAATTAAGTCACTGAGCATGGATAAATTGCTTAATGGAGCCCGAAGATTGTGTGAAATGATATGACAAAAATCTTCAAGTTGCTTGTTTTGTTCCTGGAGTTGTACCAACATCGAATCTCTTTTTTTAAGCTGCTTTTCTAACTCAAATTCAAGATTTTTTTGTTTGGTTATATCAAAACGAATAGAAACAAACATCGTAGGCTTGCTATTGGCATCTTTAAATGGTGTAATCGTAGTTGCTACCCAGTATAAAGAGCCATCTTTTGCCCGGTTGCGTATATCACCCTTCCAAACTTTACCGGAAGCAATTGTCTTCCACATCTCCTGAAAAAAACTTTTATCGTGATAGCCCGAATTGATAATGCGGTGATTCCTGCCGATTAACTCATCATAGTCGTACTTGGAAATACTGCAAAATTTCTCATTTACATATATAATGTCTCCTTTGACATCTGTAATTGCTACAATTGCTGACTGGTCTAAAGCAAATTTCTGACTCTCCAGTTCTCTAAAAGCGCGCTCAACCGCTTCAATAATTTCTTTTTTGCCAATTTGTGTGTCCATAGAGTGAATTTTAGATGATTCACATAGTTAACATTCTCATTGTTAAAACAAAACTAATGCTTTTTTTGAGTATAAACCTAAAATTAACTTAAAAAATGGTGTCAAAATTCAGAAAATCTGAAAAATAGCCAGTTTTGGTACTGGTTTTAAATAGAAAAACGCCCATCACAGTTAGGATGGGCGCTTTTCATTACACAAATACACAACTAAAGATTTATAGCAGTCATGAGCGTGACCTTTCCTATATCTACCTGAATCCCTGATATAGTTTGCTGATTATATGGAGCAGCCGGACTTATTACTACTGTATAGGTGCCAGCTGGTAAACCTCTTATTAAAAATGTTCCTGTCAATGGATCAATATTGGTTGAAAAACTGTTATTACTGCTGTCAGTTGCTGTTACAGTTCCTGAAACTCCCATTGGAATTACCATACCTTTGATGGAACCGCTAACCGCTGAATCTATGGTTCTTATAACCGGTTTTAACAAATACTTTCCATTACCTGTTTTAACGATTGATTGGTTAGCGTCGAAATCCAATAAAACGTTGTAGGTTATGCCCGGAGATACTTTTTGATGGACCTGTAATTTCAAACCTGATGTACTTCCGCTCGGAATGGTAAGTGGATAAGTAACGCTGTCAACAACAACTGTATTTCTGCTGCCTAATTGCAATCTGATTTGTGAAACTGTGCATGAGTCTAATCCAAC